>CAYSUX010000367.1:0-1531 GCA_964434315.1 uncultured archaeon | reverse complement strand
CGTGGGGCAGGTCTTCGCCTACTTTCGCAAGGTTGGCGTGGCCGGGATAGAGCTGACCGACAACATCGCAGTGGGGGATAGCCTGCGCATTCTGGGGACCACCACCGACATCTCGTTGAATGTGGATTCGATGCAGATCGACCAGGCCAAAGTGGAGACCGCGGGCAAGGACGACAAGGTAGGCCTGAAGGTCCCTGACCGGGTGCGCAAGGGCGACCGGGTCTACAGGGTGGGCGGCGGAAAAGAGTGATCAAACAGACTCATCGGTTGGCCGGTCTTCCTTGACCTTCGTGTCCTCTGCCTCCAGGGCCTGAGCTTTCGACACCTGAGCTTTCGACGCTTGAGCCTCTGACGCTGATGCTTGCCTTTTCTCTCCTGCCCGGCTATCCCCGTCGCCCTGTTTCTTCCGACCCAGCCACTCCAGCAAGCGTCGGTATAGGGCGAAAAACCCCCGTACCGGTTCCAGGTAGCAAAGCGGGCAAAGGTCGTGAAGGGAGTCCAGGCCATACTCCTCGGCCCTGGCTCTGGCCTCAGGGCTCGAGCTGCCACTGTGAAGCCAGACCCGTTTGCATCCGTTCTGGTAGGCCAGCTTCAGCAGGTCGGGGGCCACCGCCGGGTCACTGATGATGAGCGCGGCCTCCGGTCTGTCAGGGATCCGCTCCAGACCCTCGTAGGTTGGGTGCCGGCCGATACTGGGCAGATCGTCGTGGACCAGATGGAGGGAATAGCCCCTGGTCCCGATGGCCCAGAGCATGAATCGCAGGCGCCAAAGGCCGGTCCATTCCGGGTCTGCCAGCACCGCCAGCCGTCTGTCGGCGGTAAAGTCGGCGATGAGATCCTCTTGGCCGGGCGGTGTGTATTCGAGGCGAGGCATTGTCCATTCCCTTTTATTTTATGGTTTCATCATCACGTACTGAACTACTTGTAAAGATAAATCCGGATCGGTCGAGAACGCCCTTGATCAGCCCCTTCTCCCGGCATTCCTGGAGCTGGAGCAGGGCCTCGACCTGGTTCTGTTGTATGGCTTTGGCCAGTTCCTCTAGGGTCACCTGGCCCCTGATCTTGACAAAGACGGCCAGATCTTCCAGCTTCTTCTGCCTGCGCCGCCAGATGATACCCTGGCGCAACAGCAGTATGGCCGGGACCAGGAATATGCCCGTACAGAAAAAGGTTGCAAGCCACCAGCTAGCGCCTACCCTGGCGTCCTCAGATGACCGGGTCGCTGCAATGCCAACTATCAGAAAGATCAACCCTATCAGGGAGAGCACAGCCCCGACGGTCAGCGAGACCTCGTCTTTGATCTTCCATAGCCCCGGGGACCGGGCAGAGCCCTCCTGCTCGGCAAGCCGGTCTGAAAAGCTGTAGGATCTTCTCGGTTCATTGTCGATTGTCACGACCGCCCTCAGGCGTCCCGGCTACAAAGCCTGTTTGGTCGCCGGTCGCCAGTTGCTGGTCACCGACCGCCGGCCGCCGGCCGCTGAGGCTACTACCCCGGCGACTACCTGATAGTGGTCTGATGCCGGCCCCCCTC
>CAYSUX010000366.1:0-1589 GCA_964434315.1 uncultured archaeon | reverse complement strand
CCGGTCAGCCATCTTTTTTAAACGGGCAAGGGTACCACTCATCAGGTAGAGGCCCCATGTCAGACTGGCCAGTATTACAGGTCGCGCTCGATCTGGACAACCTGCACCGAGCCATCCAGATAGCCAGGGAAGCCGTCAAAGGCGGCGCTCAATGGCTGGAAGCCGGGACGCCACTCATCAAATCCGAGGGCCTGGAGGCATTGCGAGCCCTGCGCCGGGAGTTCCCCGACCAGACCCTGGTCGCTGACCTGAAGACCATGGACGTTGGCGGAGTGGAGGTGGAGATGGCCACCAAGGCCGGAGCGGATATCGTCACCGTTCTGGGTCTTGCCGATGACGGGACCTTTCTGGAGGCGGTCAAGGCCGGCCGCCAATACGGGTCCAGGGTCATGGCCGACCTGATAAACGTCCCTGACAAGGTGGCCCGGGCCAGAGAGCTGGAAGCCCTGGGCATCGAATATCTGAACCTGCACATCGGCATTGACACCCAGATGAAGGGCGGTGCCAGCCTGGATGAACTATCTGCCATGACCGAGGCCACCGCCCTTCCGGTATCCGTGGCCGGGGGATTGAACTCGGTCACCGCGCCACAGGCGGTCAGGAAGGGCGCGGCCATCATCGTGGTCGGCGGAGCCATAACCAAGGCACACGATGTGACCAGGGCCACGCAAACCATTCTGGAGACCCTGGAGACTCTGGAGGCGGCCGATACCGAGTTGTTCGTCAGATATGGCCAGGAACAGCTTCGTACCGCCTTCGAGAAGGTCTCTTCCTCCAATGTCTCCGACGCCATGCACCGGGCCGGGGGCATGGTTGGCATCGAGCCCCGTGTCGCTCCCAACACCCGGATCTGCGGACCCGCCGTTACAGTGCGAACCCTGGACGGGGACTGGGCCAAGCCGGTGGAGGCCATCGATATCGCCGGGGCAGGCGAGGTCCTGGTCATGGACGTGGACGGCGGCACCACGGCCATCTGGGGCGAGCTGGCCTCCTGTTCCTGCAAGGTCAAAGGCATAGTCGGCGTCGTCATCGATGGCGCGGCCCGGGATATCCAGGGGATAAAGGCCATGGGCTTCCCGCTCTGGTCACGCCACGCCTCACCCCACGCCGGGGAGCCCAAGGGCTATGGCGAGATAAACTGCGAGATAGTCTGCGGCGGACAGACCGTGCGCCGGGGTGACTGGATAATCGCCGATGAATCGGGGGTCACGGCCGTACCCCGGGAACAGGCGGTGGAGGTGGCCAACCGGGCCCTGGATGTCAAGGAAAAGGAGAACCGGCTGCGCGAGGAGATCAAACAGGGTTCGACCCTGGCAGAGCGCCTGGACCTCCTGCGCTGGGAAAAGGTGGGATGAGCACGCCTGCCCCCCCATCGAGCCGGCATAGCAAGAGCTGGTTCCAACGCATCTTTTCCCGTCGCAGCCGCAAACCCAGCTCCAGGCCCTCGACCAGGCCTAGGCGCCGTCGCCGCCGCCAAACCCGGGAGTGGGAGGTGCCCAAACCCTCGCCGGTGAAGGACTGGCCGATAAAGGGTATCAAGCGCAAGACCCTGGAGCTCATCTGCGTGGCCTCCCGAGACCAGCATCCCA
>CAYSUX010000365.1:0-1600 GCA_964434315.1 uncultured archaeon | reverse complement strand
CTTCGATTTCTGAGACTGTTGATGATCCGCTCCCAAGAGATAATAATCCGTCTGAACCTTTAAATAAAATCAAGACGGTTTTAACATACCCTGAGGAGGGCCGTGCCATGACCGCCCATACCAGACCTCCCAATCCGTCCCGAGTCCGGACGATACGTCTTGTGCCAGCCGGGAAACGGATCGCAACCCCTATCCATCCCACTTCACCAGTTCGAAGGTCGGCCCGGCAAAGAGGCCCCTCCACCAGCCCTATCAAAGTGAGGGGGCCCGAAACGAAAACACCATGCCGGCCACCTCGGACTCAGAGGTCACGAACCGGTTCCTCGGCTCCCGGACCGACCAGGAAGGCCAAACCGGTCAACCAACCTCATCGTCCTGGTTCTCGCCAGATCGCGACATTGCTGCCGGCCTGGGTCGTCATCCTGACCCTGCTGGCCACCGGCGCGGGTGTGGCCCTGAACCCGGCCCCGATGTACGAGGCCGCCCCGGCTCCATGGGAGATGGGGGTCCTCATCCCCGAGGGGTTCAACCTCTACCAGTTGGCCCTCTGTTCAGGGCAGAGCGTCACATTCCCCATGGCAGGTGAGGGGATACTCCTGACCAATGGCCGCTCACTCGATCCCCGGGTCGGCGAGCTGCTCTACAACGATAACTTCTCCCTGCTTCAGGTCCAGGCCGGCCTGCCGGGCCAGACCCTGCTCAGCTTCGATATCGCCGCCATCGACGCCGAAGGCATTTTAGGACCCAACCAGACCCTGAGGATACACCTGAGGGTCGGCCTGTGCAGCTCACCCGACGAAGCCCTGGACCCGGCCATGGAGGAATACCTCAACCGTTCGGCTGCGGCGGCCCCGGCCCTGGCCGGCTACCTATTCCCCACCCTCGAGGAGAACACCTACCAGCTCCTGGCCTGCCAGGGACAGCGTTACAGTTACCAGTTCACCACCTCGACCCAGGTACGCGACAGTGGTGTGTCAGATCCCGGCGTCGCCGATCTGGTCCTGTACAACCCGCCCGGCAAGTTGATGATCTACGCCACCGGTACAGGCATGGCGAGCCTTACATTCGAGGCCGACGAGTTGGATTTCCCGATGAACCTGGAGGATTGGCAGACTGTTACCCTGCTGGTATCCGTGATCCCCTGTAGCGCCGTGGTCGATGACGGGGACGATGGTGACCTCACCGCTCCTGACGACTACATATCGCTGGACGATGAAACCGAGCCGGCCCAGACAGCCGGTGATGGGGACGACGACGAGGATATTGACGGTGGCGACGGGGACGACGGTGGGGTCGGTGACACTGGAACCGGTACCCCGGAGAGCGACCCCACCGACTCACCGGAATGGGTCGACGGTGACAATATCGATAACTCGGCTGACATTACCATAGGCGGTGGGACCGTGGCAATTGGCCAGGCCCTCAACGTGGACAACCCCGCCATAGGTGGCGATGACGACGAGGGATTGGGCACATCGTCCGATGATGGCACTACATTTGCCGCCCATGTGGAGCTGAACCCCGGCGATACCACCAATATCTTCGTGGGCGTCTCCAACGAGGGCCAGGGCGATATCGCCTACACCCTGCGGTTGAAGGG
>CAYSUX010000364.1:0-1645 GCA_964434315.1 uncultured archaeon | reverse complement strand
CGACTCAACGCGTTCGGAGCCCTCTCGCAGTTGGGCCCGATGGCCGTGACCGGACCCTGGCAAGAGGAAGGAACCCCTCAGTCCTATACCGGTCATGAACCCGCGGCTCGTCGGGGAGCCCTGTACAATTACGATCCCAGTGCCCAGGTACGCGCCAGATTGGCCCAGTACACGACCAACGGTCATCCCACCGACAAGATCGATCTGATAATCATGGGCGGAACCGTCACGACCAGGACTCACGATTACCAGCTTGCCTTCGTGACCGGAGCCTTTCAGGGACTCAACGAGGACTCGACGAATGAGGATTACACAAAGGATATCGGATGCGGCTGTGTTGACAGGGAACCGGATGGCCGATCTGCAGGCGAGGGGCCGGGCCTCCAGGATGGCTCTGGCTCCTGGGAGCGATTGCGAGAGGCCCAGACCGCCAACGAGACCGCGCCTCATCGGTGTATCGGCATGACCCTGGAGACCCGACCCGACCACTGTTCCCATGAGCAGGTGGGGCGAATGGTGGCTCTCGGGACCACCAGGGTGGAACTGGGAGTCCAGGTCCTGGATGACGGGGTCCTGACCGGTGTGGGGCGGGGGCATACTGTGGCCGATATCGTCCAGGCCACTGCCAATCTCAAGGCCGCGGGTCTCAAGGTGGGTTACCATCTGATGCCCGGATTGCCGGGAATGGATCCCGAGCGGGATACTAGAGCCTTCCAACGATTGTGGAGCGAACCCGGATTCAGACCGGATATGCTGAAGATCTATCCCACGCTGGTGGTAAAAGGCGCCCGCCTGGAGAAGTTGTGGAAGGAGGGCCGATACGAACCCTATGATACCGAGACCGCCATCCGGGTCATTGCCGGAATGAAGGCCGCCATCCCTCCCTATGTCCGGGTCCAGCGCATACAGCGGGATATCCCGGCCCATCAGATACTCGCCGGGGTCGATTCCGGTAACCTGCGGCAGCTAGCCAGGCGAGCCCTGAAAGAGATGGGACGACATTGTGATTGCATACGTTGCTCTGAAGCCGGATTGGCCGGTCTTTCCGACGATGGGACAACAAGTAACAACATCATTGATGAAGCCGTGCGAACCATATCAACTACATGTAGTTACGATGCTTCGTCTGGAAAGGAGCACTTCATCTCCTACCGGACCCCGGATGATACATTGTACGGATACTGCCGCCTGCGTCTGGAACCGCCGCTGGCCATGGTGCGTGAGCTCAAGGTCGTGGGCCAGGCGGTGCCTTTGGAGGATTCCGGGGCAAGGGCCGGGAAGACCCCGGGCAAAATCCTGCAACACCGGGGTATGGGTCGCGGGCTGATGGATGAGGCCGAGAAAACGGCTATCGAGGATGGGGCCACGAGGATGAGGGTCACCTCGGGCGTGGGAGTCCGGCCCTACTACCGCAGACTGGGTTACCGGTTGGAAGCCGGATACATGGTCAAAGGCCTGAAGGCCTGTGGCTGACCCAAGAAGAGGAACGAACGGTCGGACTCGCCTCCTGCCCCGGAGGCCTGCGGGAGGGCCTTGGCGTTCATCGCAACCTATCAAGGTGATGCCGAAGCCGGTCCCATCATCCTTCTTCCATTCCCGGGGTCATTGTAGTTCAGCGGTTCAGTGCAGTTCAGCGTATCCAGGG
>CAYSUX010000363.1:0-1655 GCA_964434315.1 uncultured archaeon | reverse complement strand
GCCGATTCCCGGGCCAGGGCCGCCAGGTCGGCGCCCACGAAGCCGTGGGAGACCTCGGCGAAGTGGTCCAGCTCGTAATCGTCCTCCAGGGGCATGAGCCGGGTATGGACCTGCAGGATCTGCTTGCGGCCCAGGGTGTCGGGAACGCCGATCTCTATCTCGCGATCGAAACGACCCGGCCGTCTCAGGGCGGGGTCGATGGCGTCAACCCGGTTGGTGGCGGCGATGACGATGAGCTTGCCACGTCCCTTCAGGCCGTCCATGAGGGTCAGAAGCTGGGCCACGACCCGGCGTTCCACCTCTCCCTGGGCGTCCTCCCGCTTGGGGGCGATGGAATCCAGCTCGTCGATAAAGATGATGGAGGGGGCGTTCCTTTCGGCCTCTTCGAACTTGTTGCGCAGTTGGGCCTCGGACTCGCCATAGAACTTGTTCATGATCTCCGGGCCCTGGATGGAGTAGAAGCTGGCTCCCGATTCGTTGGCCACGGCCCGGGCCAGCAGGGTCTTTCCGGTACCTGGCGGGCCATGTAGCAGCACCCCCCGGGGCGGATCGATGCCCAGGGTGTCGAAGAGCTCGGGGTGCTTCAGGGGCAGCTCGATCATCTCCCGGATACGGCGGATCTCCTCGGAAAGGCCGCCGATATCCTCGTAGGTGACCCCGGTCTTGTGGGCCTCGGTCTGCTTGACCGGTTCATCATGGACCTCGAGCTGGGTGTCGGCCTGGATCTGGACGATGCCGGTCGGTCGGGTGTTCATGACCGCGAAGGGCAGCCGGCCACCCATCAGGGTCAGTCCGGGCACGATGATGACATCACCCTTGGTCACCGGTCGTCGTGAAAGTCCCCGCAGGATGACCTCCTCTATACCTGAGCCGAACATTATCTTGCCGTTCTGCTCGATAAGAGGCGCCAGGGCAACGCTGGCCGCGGGTCGAACGGCGGCCTTGTTGACCTTTACCTTGTCACCCAGATTGACATCGGCGTTGTTGCGGATCAATCCGTCGACCCGCAGGATACCCTTGCCCTCGTCCTCGGTACGGGCCCGCCAGACGATGGCCACCGTGGGGCTCTTCTTGCGACCGTGGATCTCGATGATGTCACCGATGCTGAGGCTCAGCATGTGACGACTGGCGGTGTCTATGCGACCCCTGCCGTAGCCGACCTCGTCCTGAAGGGCCTCGGCCACGCGCAGATGGATGGACTTGGGTTTCTTCTCAGGGGGCACCATGAAGCGCTACTCCGATGTTATGCAACGATGCTACAAGGTGTGGTTATTAGCAACGAGGGCCATTTAAAGGTTAAGCTGTTGTTATATGGATTGGAATATCAAGGATGAACCCGATTGTTATCCTATAGGCATCAAGGATGAACCTGATTGTTATCCTACAGGCTCGCCCCCTACAGGCTCGCCCGCCCTCAGTAACGGTAGCCCTTGACCTCGTCGCGGTCGAACCTGACGCCAAGGCCCAGGACAACGCGATTGGCGAAGTTGATATAGCTGGCGGTCAGGTTGATATTCAGGATATCCCCGTCCGAGAGGCCGGCCTCTCGCAGGGTCTCGATGTCCATCTCCTTGATGAAACGGGCTCCGGTGGAGAGCTTGGCCGCGTAATCGACGATGGCCCGGCTCCTGGGGGGCAGCTCGATGGCGTTGAAG
>CAYSUX010000362.1:0-1688 GCA_964434315.1 uncultured archaeon | reverse complement strand
GAGCGGCCCTCGGCGGTGAAGCCATCGATCTTGGTACCGGAGGTGGCCCGCAATTGCTCCACATAGGGGCGCATGGATCCGCCCGGACGCAGGTTCAGGGTCCCGGGAAAGGGAGAGAATCCCAGTATCTCCTTGAACTGGGTGGTATAGCCGGGAAGGGTGATGTAGTAGCTGCCCTCGCCCAGACCCGTCTCGACCCGGCCTTCGATGAGCAGCCTGGGTGGAGCCTCGAACAGGTCACGGTAGATGAAGTACTCGGCTTCCAGAAGCCCTCGACCCCGGGAGGAGAGGTTCACCACCTGGCCCTTGGCGGTCAGGCTCCGCTGGATCAGGCCCTCTCGCTCAAGTTCCTGTAGTTGCCTGGAGGCGGTCTGCTGGCTCAGGTCCAGCCGGTCGGCCAGCTCCCCGGAGCTCAGGCGGAAGGGGGTTGTCAGGGCGCCAAGGCGGGCGAGTTCACGCAGGGTCCGGATATGGCGCGGGCTGGTGGAAGCCGGGACGGTCATCTTCTAATCCAGGCCCTCGGGGGGCTTCTGACCGAGCAGCTCGCCCAACTGCTTTAGCTTCTCGGGATCCAGGTCCCCCATCATCTTGGCCGACTGGGCGGCCATCTGACCCATGAAGAGGCCGTACAGGATGGTCAGCAACTGACCGGTCTCGGTACGGGCCGTAAAATCGCTCCTGGCCGAGTCGCGGATGCCCTTCAGGGATTCGATGGTCATCTGACCCTGGCCCAGACCCTGGCAATCCTTGTCGGCAATGAAGTATTTGGAGCCATTGTAGCCCAGGGGAAAGGCTGAGCAACTTGTGGGCATGGCATGGTGGATCTGGCACAGCTTGTTCACGGCGTCGTGGAACGGGCAGCCCCGGCTTGGTTTCTCTTCTTCGTTCTCACCTTTGGCGTTCTCGGTTTTTGCCGCCCCTGCCTCGCTTTCTCTCTCGCCCTCGCCCTCGCTCTCGTCCCTATTGTCCTCGGTATCGCTCTCGGCCTGGATATCGATGATATCATCATCGTCGTCGTCCTTCTTGGACTTCTTCTTGCGAAGGCGGTTCAGAAAGCCTTCCTTCTTTCCATCCAGACCTTCCAAGCCTTCCAGGCCCTCCATACCGTCCATGAGGTCGGGTTGTGAGAAGCCACCCTTGGGCGCGAGGGTCAAACGCGGGTTGCCGACCCCGTCGGTTATCAGTTCCAGGTGGGGCATGATGGCGGTCATCATCTCTTTGGCCTGCCAGTTGCGCAGGTCTTCCAGGGTCACAGGCACACCTTCGACCTTCTCGCAATACTGACCGCATCGGACGCAGTTGTAGATGAACTTGGGCGGCTTTTTCGGTTCGGTCTTCTGCTCGGCTTTATGTTCGGCCTTATGCTCGGTCTGGGGGATTTTGGCCTCCTTGGCGACAGCCGGTGAATCCGTTTTCGGGGGATTGTCACCGGTATCGCTGGCCTTGGTATCCGGATCGTCAGGGGACATTGGGGTGCCCAACTCGGGAAAGTGATAAAAGGATTTTGTGTGGACCCTCAGTTCATCTGCCTCATGATAACCCGGAGGCGACCTCCCATGACCATTATAGTCTGCCCGCCTGCCCGCCTGCCTGCCCGCCAGCCCGCTCATCCGATACCGCTACTCGCTTCATGCCTGCTTGTCGCCAGCCCACTTGCCTTCGAGCCTGCTTGCCCACCAGCCCACCAG
>CAYSUX010000361.1:0-1690 GCA_964434315.1 uncultured archaeon | reverse complement strand
GCGATTGGCGGTGATCGGCCAATTGGCGGCAGGCGTGGCACACGAGATCAACACCCCCCTGGCCAACATCAGTCTGCTGGCAGACAACATGAAGGAATTCCCGAGTGTGGACGATGCTACCGAAAATGCCGACCAGATCATCTAACAGTTGGGGTATGACTACCATATCGTTCGTGACCTGTTGGACTATGCCCGACCCCAGGAGCTGACCCACACCGAGATCGATCTCAAAGAGGTCATCACCTCCGCCATCCAGCGGCTCAGAGCCTCCGACGTCATCGAGATAGAACTCGATATCGACCCGGATCTGCCCTCCATCCTGGGAGACCGGGTCCAGCTTCAGGAGGTCTTCATCAATCTTATCAGCAACGCGATCGACGCCATGGACGGCGACCAGGACGACCGGCTGGCCATCAAGGCCCAGTGGACCCGAGAGGGGCTCCAGGTGGATATCGTCGATACGGGCAAGGGCATCGATGAAGAGAACCTCTCCCACATCTTCGAGCCCTTCTTCACCACCAAACCGGTGGGAGAGGGTACCGGACTGGGCCTGTCGCTGGTCCAGCGGATCATCGAGGCCCATGACGGTTCCATCGAGATCGTTCCCGGAACCGATACCGGCACTCGGGTGATCGTGAAACTGCCTTTGAAGCCTGCCTTATGAGACCGGTCGAGATATTTGGCCTGTTGGACAGGAACTCGGAAGTCCGGGACCTGGACCGGCGGTGTAACACCAATTACAGGGAAAATGGCATTGGGTTTCGGGCTTTGGGCTTTGCCGGAAATTAATTCTATAACTCCCTTGTGTTGATAGCTTAAAGGCAGTATTTACGATTGCGCAATAGGTTAAATATCACAGTTGATATCCATCGAAGATGTCCGTATTGCACGCGGGGACATGGAGTTTCAGACCTGATGCCAGTCTATGGAAGGAATGGCATTGTGGAAACCGTCACGGTAATAAAGGATGGTTCCAGCGGCGAATACGAGCAAAAATTACTGTAAAATCTAGGAGGGCCAAGAATGGGAAAAAGTGTAACCCAGAAGATAATCGAGGCGCATATCGTCGAAGGCCAGTGGGCACCGGGGGAGGAGATCGCCATCCGCATCGACCAGACCCTGACCC
The DNA here is from genome assembly GCA_964434315.1 of uncultured archaeon. GTDB lineage: Archaea > Thermoplasmatota > Poseidoniia > MGIII > CAYLMJ01 > CAYLMJ01. Next base: position 564 of record CAYSUX010000361.1, on the reverse strand, counting down.
AAGACGCCACCGGCACCATGGCCTACCTGCAGTTCGAGTCAATGGGACTGCCCAGGGTCAAGACCGACCTGTCGGTCAGCTACATCGACCATAACACCGTCCAGATCGGCTTCGAGAACGCCGACGACCACAAGTATCTGCAGGGCGTGGCCGCCAAGTACGGCATCCACATATCCCGGGCCGGTAACGGCATCTGCCATCAGGTCCATCTGGAGCGCTTCGGCAAGCCCGGTACAACGCTCCTGGGCTCCGACAGCCACACCCCCACCGGCGGCGGCATCGGCCAGCTCGCCATGGGCGCGGGCGGTCTGGATGTGGCCCTGGCCATGGGCGCGGGTCCCTTCTATCTCACCTGCCCCAGGGTCATCAAGATAAACCTGACCGGCAAGCTCAGCCCGTGGGTGGCGGCCAAGGATGTCATCCTCAAGGTCCTGGAGCAGTTCACCACCAAGGGCAATGTCGGCTGTGTCTTCGAGTATGGCGGACCGGGTGTCAAAACCCTCTCGGTCCCGGAGCGGGCCACCATCACCAACATGGGCGCCGAGTGCGGGGTCACCACCTCGG
>CAYSUX010000360.1:0-1702 GCA_964434315.1 uncultured archaeon | reverse complement strand
CGCCGGAGGTGGGCTCGAGCAGGGTGGTGAGGATCTTGATGGTGGTGGTCTTGCCGGCGCCGTTGGGACCCAGGTAGCCCACGATATCCCCGCGCCTGACCTTCAGGGATACATTGTCCAGGGCCACATGGCCGTTGGGATATACCTTGGACAGTTCTACGGTCTCGATGACAGGTTCGGTTCCCATTATCTTCACCCACCCGGGGTCCCAGGTCCCCTCGATCCGGTGCTGAGTTGCGCCCGGGGTTCAGTGGTTTCGTTGCGGTTTCGGTCCCGTCCGGGCAAGCTCGGGGCCGGCCCGGTGGTGGTAATGGTCATGGCAAGTCGGTAGGCGGACATAGAGATCAGCTAGGCTGGAGTTGATAATATACCCGGAACAGACTTTCATTTTGAAAGTTGCTAAACGGTTATTAGTTACAGGTGGTTTTACCCTCTTCATGCCCTCAGAAGCGCCACCGGACAATGGTGAAGAATCCGACGCTCACCCAGATGGAGGGTCGGGAGCCCGGACGGCCCCGACGGCTCCGGCAGTCCCGACCATTGATCTGTCAGAGGACGACCGCGCGGGATTGGATCAGATGAACCGGCTCATGGATACCACGGTCAAACTGGATGCCTACCGGGTCACCATGGCCTTCACCCTGGGTCTGCTGTTGATAATCGTCCTGCTCTGCGGCGTGTTGATAATGAGGTTCGAGGGCCCGGTTCATGATGGGGATGAGGACAAGGATCACCCTATGGGACCGGGGGTTATCTTTGCTTTCATCATCCTGCAGTTGTTATTGATATTTCACAACACCTATCGTCGATTTCCAAGGCCCAAGAGCGTCAATATCAAACGAGCCTGGTCAATGGTGTTCCTCATCACCTTTGCGGTCCCCATCGCCATTTTCGGGACCTCGAAGTTTCTGGGTTTCGATGCCGAGGGTCTGTGGTTCCTGATGCTGGCCGTGGCCTGCCTGGTCACCGGGCTCTCGGTGGAGCGGATATATCACAATGAGCTCAGACTCCTCTCCCGGCCATATCTCTACCTGGGTCTGGCCATGTTAGGAACAAGTCCCCTGGTCGTCTATCACCAGTCCCGGATAACCGGTGTGGCGTTATTGCTGCTATTGGCTGGCGTCACAACCTACGTAGCGCTGTACGAGGCCGAGAAGCGGGTGACCAGATAGGACGGTTCCATGGATCGCGTCCCTGACATTCTTAGCGCCGCTGACCCGGTCCTGTTCCACCCCAAACGACTTTCCATTCTTTCACTCTTATTTGCCATGGGTCCCCTCTACCAGGCCGAGTTGCAGAAGGGGTGCGCCCTGTCCTGGGGCGCTCTGGCCACCCAGCTCAAGAAACTGGAGACCGAAGGATATATCGAAACCAGGAATGTCTTCACCCTGAAGGGTCCTCGCAACAAGGTCTGGATAACCGACAAGGGCCGCCAACGATATAACGAGGTCCAGGCCACGCTCAAGGAGTTCCTGTCGGCAATAGAAGCCCCCTCGGACAGGGCGTGAGTCACAAGCGGGAGCATGAGCATGCCTCTTAAACCCCGGACCGCCTGACCCGATGTATGTTAGACCCCGCAGCCTTTGTGGAAGAGGCCGTCGAATCTGTAAAGTCGATCGTGGACGACAAGGCTGTCATCGGCGCCTCGGGTGGTGTCGATTCGACGGTGGCCGCCGTCATCGCTCAGCAAGCCCTGGGCGAC
>CAYSUX010000359.1:0-1719 GCA_964434315.1 uncultured archaeon | reverse complement strand
GGGTCGCGGGTATATTTGATATCATATCAGTCACGCGGCAGGCATGGGTGGGCCGGTGGCAATGGGCATGGCGGGCGGGCTGTTGCTGCTGTTGGCGGAGTGGACTGGTGGTTGTGGGTATGGCATGGCGGGCAGGCTGGTCCATTGTCCTATCCGTGTAGGGCAGGTCCGGGGACATTCGCCAGTGGCGAACTCGATCTCGACACGACACAAACAGACAAGTCAGGGCGGACCATCATGGCCATTTCGAGCGGCTTATCCAGCTGTGCTATTCGCTGCCCAAAGTGTTCCGGCTCGATGAGGCTGTTCAATGTCACGGTGGCCAGTCTACCGTCTACCGTTTCGACCTGACCGTAACACCGGCTTTACACCATCTGCAGGTTATCTTCCCTTCCCGGGCCACCTCTTCGGTTATCACCAGGGGCTTCTTGCAGCCCGGGCAGGGCGCCCGCTCGACCTCCCTGAGCGACCCTGAGTCCCTGGCTTCGCTGGAAGGTTCCTTGGGTCGGTCCACCAGATCAAGCCCGGTTTTCCGTTCCTGGACCGGACCGGTTATGCTCACGGTGCGGCGTCTCTTTGGGACGGCTACGACATCAGCTTCGTGATAGTGGTCGTCAGGCTCTTCATCCTTGAATGGCTCTTCGAAGGGGTCTGCCCCGGTTTCGAATCGGTTGGTGGTCCTGGCCCCCAGCGCCGATATCATCTGCTCGGCCATGCTCTTTGAGGACTCCCTGGCCCGGACCCGCCCCAGATCGTGGAATGTGAGGGACCGGTCGACTTCCGGTTCGACAGGGCCCCTTTCGACCGGAGCCGTATCATCATAACCCGTATCATCAGGACCAGCATCAACAGGACCCGTATCAACAACATCCCCGTCCGGCTCGGTCGGCAGACCAACCTCAGGGCCATCTTCCGGTTGGATGGTCGGTTCTTCAGATCCGCCTTCTGTCTCCGGTTCGGTGGCTGACAGGGGCGCTACGGCGCTGGCTGAAGTCCCGGTCGTTCTCTTCGGCTTTGCGGTAAGCGATGCGGGTTCCAGCTCCCGGGGGTCCAGGGATCCCTCATCCTCCAGTGGGAAGAGTCGGTTCCTGACCTTACGCCGCCATTCGGCCGGGAAGAGGGGCAGGCCCAGGGCGATGATGATGATTATCAGGATCACCCCCAGCAACAACTTGATCAGCGGCCATCGGTCCTCATCGGCTTCCTCCCTGGCCGCCTGGATGTTCACCAGGGCCGAGGCGGTCAGCGGTTCGTCGAAGATGGGGCTTTCGAGGGTTATCAGCAGGCTGCAATTGCCCTTGAATTCGCCAGGAGGGGTGAACTCCATTATCACGATCTTGAGGTCCCCGGGCTCCAACTCGATGAGTTGCGGCTCGGTCAGATTGTCACCCCAGTTGGACCTGGCCAGGGTCACGTTCAACTCCAAGGGAACATTGCCCCTGTAATCCAGTGACAGGGTGGCGGTGCATTTCTCTGCGGCACGCAGGTCCGAGAACTCCAGGCTGGGTATCAGGGTCAGATCCTCGGTCACCAGGACCTTGAAATCGTTGTTGACCAGCAAGGGCTGTTCTCCAGCCAAACCCGCCACCTCCAGACGTCCGATGAACTCCTCGTTCCCTTGGGCAACCTCCGGCGCGCTCACCCAGATCTCCACCGAGCGGGTGGCGAACACCGGGATGACCGACCAATCCCGCTCGTACTCCAGGGTCCAGTCCTTGC
>CAYSUX010000358.1:0-1726 GCA_964434315.1 uncultured archaeon | reverse complement strand
CGGCGTCGGTGACAAAGCCGTCCCGGGCGTTGAAGTTGTCCTCGGTGGCGGCGTATTTGATGCGATTGGGCACCGTGAGGTTCCTGACGGTAATGGGTTTGAAGATATGTGGATAAAGTTTGGCTCCTGGATACTCGGAGTAGTCCCACTTCATGTCCGGTGGCATAGAATCGGTGGGGGAGCCGGGGCGTTATTTAAGAGGACTCGTTGATGGGATGGGAGATGGTATGAGCTGAGCCATGGATGTGGATCCGAAGGTGGTCTCTGCTTGCCATCTGTATTGCCGGATGACCGAAACCATTGGATCATTGAGCCGTATGATATGTTCTGCCTTCTGCATGCCCCATGACCTCGATAAGCTCGGTCAGGCCCTCGGTCAGGCTGGGCGTGTCCAGGGCCATCTGTTCAAGGCGTTGGCAGAACAGATAATACTCGGTGATGGAGGGGAACGCCATATCTGTCCTTACATTGGGTCCATCATGGGTGAAAACGGTTTGCCTTCAATTCTCATTGGTAGATATATCCATATTGGACCTGCTCACCAGGTCAGTGGGTAAAAAGAAGCCTGCAAGGGTTCAAATCCGATGACTCCCGGAGGAAGACAGGGAGGGTACCTGAAGGGAGGGTACCTGAAGGGAAGGGTGACTCAAAGAATGACCATATCTTTGCTCTCATCATCCCCCGCTGATAAGATGGATGACCTCCACCCTCGCCCCCTCCGGCACTACAACCTCGCCGAACATCTCCTTTGCCACGATCACGCCATCGACCTTGACCACCACCAGCGGGAAGACGAAGTTCAGCCGCTTGAGCAGCTTCGCCACCGTCTCCTCTTCCACATGCTCTCGCTCCTTGCCGTTCACCGTTATGGCCATGTTATCGCCTTCCCGCTTGCCTTGCCTGCCTTTCGGGCTTTACCTGATCGGCTCCGGAATGGTGGTCGAGGGCTGGCAAATCGGAGGAGGATGAGGGGGCGGGTGTCGAGGTTCGTCGGCTCTGGTTCACAAGGTGTAATGGATGTGACAACATAAGAGAGGTTGCTTCAACGCCCGGGTTCACCAATTCTCCCAGTACCGGCTCTCCTCGCCGGGGGGCTGTTCGTCATCGTCATACTTGCCACCCCAGACGTTGAGCCCGGCGGCCTCGTCCTCGTCGATGGCCTGTTGCAGCATATCCAGCATCCGGGTCTCATCGCCAAAGCCCAATTGCTTCATCTTCTGGGGGGTGGGCACTCCGTTCTGGGTCCAGCCCCGGCGGTAATAGACGGCGTCGGCCAGCTTTTGGTAGCGGTTTCGGCGATGGTCGTGGACCAGCTTCATCTTCTCCGGAGTGGTCATCTTTTCGACATCAGCCTCGACCAGGCCCATGTCCTCCACCAGTTGGCCATCGTAGCGCTCGGCCCTGGACAGGTACTCCATCTCGGTCACCGGCCCCATGGCCCTGTAGGGGATATGGTCGTGTCGGCGTCGGCCCTTGCCCATCCAGACGTTCATGGCCCGCTGCCAGTTGTAGACCCGCTCGCTCTGGTCGATGAGGTCGGCGGGTTTGGTCTCGATGCCGGTCACACCGCTCATCAGGTCGGCGTAGTTCTGGACATGGCCGGGGATCTTGGCCGGCTCGTCGGTCTGGGCGTTGTCGGCGGGCACGATGTCGTTCCAGGGAAGCTTGCAGAGCCCGGCGATGCCGAACCAGGTGCGCCAGATGGGGAAGTAGTGGAGGGCCTCGG
>CAYSUX010000357.1:0-1768 GCA_964434315.1 uncultured archaeon | reverse complement strand
CCTGCGCCGACGGGAGCGAAGAGGAGGCCGAACCAGGATCCACAGTATCAGCACCACCAGAAACAAAAGTGGGATGAAAGCCGCTATCAGGGTGATGATCGCCCAGGGAAGACCGTCCTTACCCCGGGCCTCGGCGTCAAGGTAGATCCATCTGGCGATGCCCACCGCTATGAGCAGAAAGATAACATAGCACAAACCCGATGCAAGATTGATGGTGAAACCAAGTATGCTGACCATTTGATCACCTATGGCCCACTCCAATTCCTGTCCGGTAATATGGTTTTTGGTTCAGCCGGTCCGTCAACCCAGCAGGGTCCGGGCAGGCTCCAGGTCCGGTCGGTCATTCGGTCTGTCTATCGGTCGGTCAGTCAGTCAGCCTGTCAGTTGCCCGCTCCCTCGCTTCAAGGCAATAGGGAGGGCTGGCCGCCCGGTCATCATTGCTCGTATTGCTCGTAGTAGCCCCCGTCATCTTCCTGTTGGGGAGGCGGCGGATAGTGTCCCTGGGGAGGCGGTTGGTAGGACTGGGCATAGGCCGGGCTGTTTGGGGCGGCCATGTAGCTGGGCTGGATCTGCTGGGGTGGTTTCTCCCTGAAGATGAAGTATAGCACCAGCACCACCAGGATAACGATCACCAGCAGGATACCGCAGCAGAGGAACATGAACTTCTCCACCAGGTCCCTGAGATCCTCGTCGATCTTCTGGTCGAGGTCCAGATCGTAATCGACGGCACCCTCGGGAACCGTATCATTTTCCTGGGAGTTGTTCAGGTTATCGATGACCAGCACATAATTGCCTCCCTCCCTGCCATCCCACACGATGTGGATGTTGGTCCGGTTCTGTTTCTGGATCTCGGGATGGAAATTACCGGATGGATAACGATTGTTGTAATCACTGTTGGTCATGATGTAGACATCGATGGGTCCGCCATTGGTGACAGTCACATCAATGGTCGTGGATTCGACTAATATGGATGAGAGATTGTAGTGATCGTGCTCACCCTCGGGCAGGAAGACATCATGGTATTCCTTGGCCTGGGCCCCTGGAGCGAAAGCCAAAAAGAGTATCAGGGTCACGATCATCAGCAGGGGAATGGATGGACGAAGTCTTTCCTGGCTGCTCGGGCACTCGGCCTCATATCTTGGGGGCAAGCGATTTCGTATCGTTCGAGTTCGATTATCCATGCCAAATCACCGACGACCGGTTGTCGGGCCGACTCGAACAAGGACTTTTTCCTATATGAGCCTTTGCGAAATCTGTCAGGGCTGTGGGACAGAATAAATTGTTCAGTCCTTTGATGATAAGAACATAGGCGCGCCAACCCCGGTATTTCTTTGGCGCGCATCGATCTTTGCTGAGGTTCCGAACGGCGTGACCCGTTTCTCGCACACGATCTCAACATCTTCGTTCAGTATGAACTTTTCATCGGCAATCCGAATCTGCCTCCACTCGATCCAATAGATTGAATACCAAGAGCCGCGGCTGTTGATTCGGGGCGGATTCGTCAAAGATACCGATAGCTCTCTGTCGTTAAATACTACGCCGGCCCTCGGACGATCAGCCAGATGATACAGGCAAGGGGCCCGCATATCAAGGCGAAGACCATCCAGCCGATGCCTGACTTGCCACGCTTTTCAGCATCCTTGTAGATCCACACCAGGATGAGAATATTGATTACGACGATCAGCACGAAAATGCCAATCATACCAATGCCGGCAAGGGGCCCCATCCAACTCGGTTCGTCGTCCTCATCCTCGTCCTCATCGTCTTG
>CAYSUX010000356.1:0-1779 GCA_964434315.1 uncultured archaeon | reverse complement strand
AAGTGAGGGGGCGCTATGGCCTTTGGAATGCGCCATATCATTGAAGCTCTTCCAAGGTCCGGGTGCCACCAAACGAAGTGAGGGGGCGCTATGGCCTTTGGAATGCGCCATATCATTGAAGCTCTTCCAAAGTCCGGGTGCCACCGAACAAAGTGAGGGGGCGCTAAGGTGGTGACAATCCCAATCTGTCGCGAAGCGACTTTCTTGTGGTACATAAAGTATGAACCATAGGGGCACAGAGACCCCATAGAGTATCTCGGTGAACGCTCTGTGCACCCTGTGTCTCTGTGGTGAATCCCAATCTGTCGCGAAGCGGCTTTCTCGTTGACTACCGATTGACTACCTATCGAGATACCTTGGGTTCGGGCCGTTTCAATGATTTAAATACCCGTCGTCGTCAGAGCGATTTTTCCAAAAGATTGCCCAGTTCCTTCTCCACCAGTCCCAGTATCTCCTGGGAGAAGGAGTCCTGAAGCTTGGTCGGCAGGGCCTCCAGGGCCAGTTCACCCGAGGCCTTGGCCAGCTTCAGACCGGCGTACAGCTCCTGGAGCTTGGCCTCGAAATATAAGCTCATGGCCTCCTTCAAACGCTCGTTTATCTCGGGATTCTCCTCCAGCTTCGAGCGTAGATTGGCCTTTATCTCGTCCTTGACCATTTCCTGCAGGCTCTCGACCAGCAACTCCTCGGACAGGACCTCGTTGACGATGCCCTTCTGGAATATCTCGAGCAGGGATATGTTGAGCGTCATGGTTGCCCGATTCAATCCCTGATAGCCTATAAGACTTCCTTTTGGCCGCCTGCTGACAGTTGGCAGGCTGGTTGTTGGTTGCCTGGCTATTGGCCGGCTGCTGGCGGTTGGCAGGCTGGCCGTTGGCCGGGTCTCTGTCGGTCTGTCGGAAGGTTCAGGTCCGGGCTCAATAACGAACCGTGAAGGTCCCGGAACCTTCCATATCGGTATTCTCCCTCTCGATATGGTCCACCCGGGCCATCTGCATGGATGTGGCGCACCAGTCCAGCAACTCGTCGATGGTCGCCGGGGCACCTTCGACATGGGCCTCGACCCGGCCGTCGGGGAGGTTCCTGACCCAGCCGCTCAGACCCAGTTCCAGGGCCTTGTCATGTGTCTGGGCCCTGAAGTAGACCCCCTGCACCCGGCCCGAGAAGAGACAGTGGAGCGCTATCGTGGAGCTCATGGTATACCATCCGCTTTCCCATCTTTAGGTTTTGTCGGTCGCCGCTCGCCGTCTGCTGTCTGCCGTCTAGCGTTTGCCGCCTGTCGCCTGCCCGGTATCGCCGGTCACAGGGAATGGAGGAAGGCCTCGTGGAGTCGGGTATCGCCCGAGAGCTCGGGATGGAACGAGAGAGCCCACAGTCGCTCCTGGCGGCAGGCCACGATGATGGCTCCGTGGGAGGCTATCGGCTCGCATTCGCCCCAGCAGCGGGTAATGGCCGGCGCCCTGATGAAGATGGCCTGGAAGGGGCGGTCCAATCCATCGATGGTCAACGAGGCCTCGAAGGACTCTCGCTGCCGTCCGAAGGCGTTCCGCGAGACCCGGATATCCATGAGCCCCAGATCGAAATCACCGTCGGGTGGTCCCTCTTCCACCTCCCTGGCCACCAATATCGCCCCGGCGCAGGTGGCCAGGACCCCCATCCCTTGCCTCACCTGCTCCTTCAGGGCTTCGATGAAGTTACCGGCCTTCAACAGGCGGGCGATGGTGGTGGACTCGCCTCCGGGCAGGGCCACACCGTCCAGACCCTCGAGCTGGGCCGCGGTGC
>CAYSUX010000355.1:0-1787 GCA_964434315.1 uncultured archaeon | reverse complement strand
GGCCGGCTGCCGGCTCTTCCAGTAGAAGAACGCGGCTACCACGATGGCCACGCCCAGGACCAGGAAGATGGGCCATAGAGGGCGATCTCCTTCGTTGTCCACCTCGACGGTGATGGAGATGGTCTTGTCGTTGCCATCGCTATCGATGATCATGGCCTTCAGGGTGACATCGCCATCGTCCAGTCGGGTGGTATCCCAGTCGAAGGTGATCTCGGTATCCGTTGCGCCCTGGAGCTCCTGGGAATGTACCAAAGCGCCGTCCTGGTTGACTGTCACCGAGGAGAGGCCAATGACATCATTGAGCTGGAGCCTGACCTTGACCACGCCTTCCACCTTCTCACCCGACCCGGGTTGGACGAAGGTTCCAAAAGGAGCGTCCATGTCCCGTTCCACCAGAGGAGGCAGGTTAACGGTCATGGTCCCGCCAAGGTAGAAATCCGCAGATGTGGAGGGCCAGTAGCCGGGAGCGGTCGCCTGGGCAAAGTACCAATCCTCGGGAAGCTCGGCGACCAGGGTGGTGTTTCCCACCGCCACCGCGATATCGTTCACCCCGGCCCGGTAGACCGCTATGGTAGCCTCATCTGGGGATTCCACGGTCAGGGTATGGTGGTCGCTCGCCGGCGGGGAGTCGAGATATCGCAGGTCGTAGTACTTGGTCGCCACACTGACTGTGTGTTTGGTCCCCAGATCGGGTGTGTCGGTGTGGACCTGCTCTGGGCGTAGAGTGGGATCCAGCAGGATGATGGTGTCGGAATCCAGAACAAAGGATATCTCAGCAATGTATTCCAGGCGGGTCGAGTAGCCCGCGACCGAGAAGACCCAGTAGGTATCCCTTCTCAGGGCCTCCAGTGGCGGGAGGGCGGTGGGCAGCTCGACCCGCTTGTGGCCATCGGGACTGACGATGTCGGGCAGGGTGATCCGGACCGGTTGGCTCGTTCCATCAGATACGAAGACATCTATCTCTCCCATCTGACCGTGCAGGAAATCCATCTGGTCATAGTAGAGATCCATGACCAGCATCTGAGCCTGGTCAGGAACGAAGACGGAATGCTCCTGGCTCCATGCCAGTAGCTCGTTACCCACATACTCTCCGAACCAACTGGATGGTGAGCGCAGGGATTTCTCCTGGAACATCTGAACATGCTGGTGAATACCGTTGACCTTCCGGGTGGCCAGACCGCCGGTGATGATGTTCTGGTAAAAGGGCAGAGCATCCCAGACCGTGGCCCCGGGGTTCAGACTACGCAGCTCCTCCAGGGTCAGGGCCAGGGCCACGGCCTTTTCCACGTTGACCTGTCCATAGCCCTGGGCAAAATCATGGTCCCGACCGACCACGCCGACCTCGTTCTCGGCCGGCACTCCGTTGTCTCCGGTGGAGTTGATGAAATCGGAGGTGAGCTTCAATATCAGCTCCAGATCATGTATCCTGGACCATTCATCGTTTAAATAGGCGTCGTCGTAGGTCGGGCGATCGTCAACGGTGTTGGAGAATCGCAGGGAGGGGGCTGCTTGCCAGAGCAGGGCCGCCACACCGGCCACATGGGGCGTGGCCATGGAGGTACCCGAGATGGCCGTGTAATATGGATTGGTGTCACCGGCCACGGCGTTGACGATGAAACCGGTGGTGTCCCGAGCGGCCCATATCTCGACACCGGGCGCGGCGATATCTGGCCAGGTGGAGTTATCGGTCCGGTCGCCACGAGAGGAAAAGCCGGCGATGCCGCCACCCTCGCGATAGGACGCGGCCACCGATATCATTCCCGGGGAGTTGCCGTAGATATTGGTGG
>CAYSUX010000354.1:0-1820 GCA_964434315.1 uncultured archaeon | reverse complement strand
CTTGGTATAAATGGTTACAAGGACTCCGGGGAGTTCCTGAACTGATTGATTCACAATGATGGTGAGCGTATGATGAGAAGATCCAAAGATTGCGCCAATGACGGGACCTCCGGGACGGGATGGCCCATCCGGCTGCCGGGCGGGGCTTCACTTCCGGTACTGGTGCTGGTACTGGTACTGGCGTTGGTACTGGCATTGGTACTGGCATTGCTGGTAATATCCGTGCCCGGTGCGAAGGCGGGAATGGCCATGGAGGCCTGGCAGAGCCCAAACCTGAACAACGATGACTATGACGAGATCCTGGGCCTGGCCGTGGCGGACCGGGATTCTGACGGCATCCTGGACATCTGGGCCGGCTCGGACAACGCCACGGTAACGGTGTTCTCGGGCAAGGACCATCAGGAGCTGGCCAGGTACAATTTCACATCGTCACTCTATGATATCAACACCCTGCTTTTGGCGGACCGGGATTCTGACGGCAAGGACGAGCTGATCGTCGGGATGGGCTCGGGCGCCTGGGCCGGGGCTGTCGGTGTCATCGATCCGGTCACCGGGGATGAACTCTATTTCAACACCACCGTGGGCAATGTTCTGGCCCTGGCCACGGCAGACACTGACAAAGATAGCAAACTGGAGCTGGTCGTGGCCGGTTCCGGCTTCAGCGACCGGGTCTATGTCTACGATGGTCCGACCTATGAGCTGGAATGGAACACCACCGAGCTGGAAGGTGATATCCCCGCCTTGCTGGTGGCCGACACCGACGGCGATACGACGGTGGAGGTCTGGGCCGGGATCATTGCTTACGGGGATGAGATCGGCGAGTACGAGGGGCAGATACAGGTCTTCGATGGCAGCGCCGGGGCCTTTCTCTGGAATCGCACCGATCTTGCCGAGCCGGTGCGACATATCGAGTTCGTCCAGGACGAGGTCTGGGTGGCCACCGGAGAACTGGGCTCCTCGATAGGCGAGATGAACGGACGTATTCATCGCCTGAAGGCCCAGGACCATTCCGAGATCGACGAGAGCGGCAACCTGGATGAAAGGGGGCATTGCCTGAAAGTAGCTGAGTTGAACGGAAACGTTGACCCCGAGATCGTACTGGCCACCTTCGATTCCATCCACATCCTGGATCTGGACCATCAGGAACTCTGGGAGGCCCATTACAAAGGCGAGATCGGCGCGTACGACAGTCTCTGGGTGGGAGACCTGGACAGTGATGGTATAATGGATATCATCTTCCACTCCACGAAGCTGGCTTCCATCTCCACGCTACACGAAGCCAGTTATGTCTGGCATTACATCGTGGACGATCCCCCGCCGGCCGCCGTGGAGTTATACCAGCCAACCCTGGGAGATCACATCGATAAGACCAATTTCAGCCTGTACTGGGATTACGCTGTCGATGATGACTTTTCCCATTACGAGGTGCATGTTTCCACTGTGAGTGGTTTCACGCCAGCCAACGATACCGCGGTGGGTATAGTCGAGGATCAGTACGAGGATGGCTTCATTGTGGAGGGTCGAGAGCCGGGCACTCATTACTTCTGCCTGGTCCGGGTGTACGATGAGGGTGGCAACCACAATGATTCCAATGAGTTGAAGATCACCACCGATGGCGGTGACGGCACTGATGGTGGGGGCGATGACGACCCCGGATTCACAACAGCGTCCATCATCATGGTGTTAGCGATCGTTGGTTTGCTGGGTCGAAGGCGACGAAATTGACGGTTAACCAATAATCATTCCCGCTCCCAGGTAACGCCCTGCTGCCCCTGATACTTGCCCGACCGCTGGGCATACAATGCCTCAGCCTCCCCCTC
>CAYSUX010000353.1:0-1829 GCA_964434315.1 uncultured archaeon | reverse complement strand
ATTCACAGGGATTCTTCTTTTTTGTCAATAATTGGCATTTCTTCTGGCATCAGCGCATCAACGGTGATCACTGTGATTCTCCTTGGATCGATCCTCTATTTACTGACCCGACCCGAGGTGAAGTACACATTCGACATCGCTCGATCCCAGGCACAGGGGTATCCTTCGCAGGGAATGGCCGGAGGGTCGGGATATGGGCATGATCCCAACTACCCCCACGAATACCCTCCTTCGGATACGGGGCCTGACCCGCGGAGCTATGACGACTATGCACCAGGATACGAATCCTATGCCGATAAGCCACCCTATGATGACCGACATGGATACTATCGACAAACGATAGGTGCGCGAGACCCGCCGGGCGAATACGGCCATTCAGGTCCGTATGAACGCCGGGAGGCCCGGCCGCCAGTCCGGGATGGCTATGAGGATCGCGACAGGTCCAGGCAGAGGTATGACGGGCAGATCGAGCGTCGGGGGAGCCCGCCGGTGAGGGAAAGAGAACCGGATGGCCGCAGTTCCCATGACGACCCCTACCCTACCAGGTATGATCCTGCAAGGGAGCGTGAAGGCTTCAAAGAGATGCGAGATGGTATCAGGAATATGCGTGACGGAGAGGTCCTGGAGAGGCGCGAGATCCATGGTCCCGGTGTTCAGGGCAGGGGTGAGAATGACCTGCGAGGGGATGGCCGGGAGCCCATCGTCAGGGAATCCAGGCCTGACCAGGAGCCGGCAGACCGGAAAGGCAATCCCGATACGAACAGGGGTTACGGCGACGATGACGATGACGACAAGGCTAGATCAGAGAAATGAGCAAAATCGTTCAAAGACCATCGATAAGGGTTCATGAGCTCACCGCCAGGACCGCGCTGAGCCCCAGTCGGCTGGCCGGATACGCCTACAGCCTGAATCCATACCGGGGTTGCGGCTTCGGCTGTGTCTACTGTTACAGCCCATCGGTGCTGCGCCTGGACCGGGGCGATTGGGCCGGTGGTATCGGTATCAAGCGCAACCTGCCGTTGGTCCTGGCAAAGGAGCTCAAACGTCTGGACCCACCCTCCAAGAGTGTTCAGGCCGACTGGGTGGCCATATCGACGGTCACCGACGGCTATCAGCCCCTGGAGGCCCGCTACCAGGTGACCCGGCACTGCCTGGAGCAACTGGTCCGCCATGACTGGCCGGTATCGATATTGACCAAGTCCCACCTGTTCGAGCGCGACCTTGACCTGCTATCCCGACTGAGCCGGGTGGAGGTTGGTCTGTCGGTGACAACAGCCGATCTTGAGCTGCAAAAGAAGCTGGAGCCAGCCGTTGCCCCACCAAAGAAGCGGTTGGCGGCCCTGGCCAGGGCCTCCCGGGCCGGGATCGACACCTACTGTTTCTTGGGACCGCTCTATCCCGATACGACCATCGAAGGCGCCGAGGCCCTCGTCGCCGGGATCGCGGATGCCGGCGCTCGCAAGGTGATGGTGGACGACCTGCACCTTCATGCCGGGGTCTGGGAGGCCCTCAAGGCCCGGCTCGGCCCCATGACCGCCGAGGCCTGGTGGGAGCCACTTCACGACGAGGGTGAACGCTACCGTGAACTGGTCGAGGCGATACGCAGGGCCTGTCGGCAGCATGGTCTGCGATTCGAGCTTTCCGAGCTTTTCAGTCGTTAGATTTAGATTTAGATTAGGTGGCCGAGCCGGTCGGTACAGCCAGCTTGCCCGCCTGCTTACTTGCCTGCCAACCTGCTTGCCCGCCTGCTTGCATGCCTGCCCGCTAACCTGCTTGCTTGCTTGCCTGCCTGCTTGCTTGCTTGCCCGCTTGCATGCCTGCCCGCCTGC
>CAYSUX010000352.1:0-1831 GCA_964434315.1 uncultured archaeon | reverse complement strand
CCAAGAAAGCGATAGCCCGCCTGGAGACCAACGGCTTCGGCGGCCTGCCGGTCTGTATCGCCAAGGCCACGGCCAGCGCCTCCTTCTCCTATGAGTTCTCCCAGACCGAGACCCACACCAGTATGACCACCTATGGCACAAGCTACACAGGGGCCTATCCCGACGACGTGGTCATCTATGAGGCCATCAAGTATGACAATTACGAATATGAGATAGTTTCCCATCCGGACCCCGAAGAGGTAGGTGAACACATCACCATCGACGTGCCCCGGGAGTCCATGATCTACAAGGAGTCGGTCAAACACTACAATGCCCATAACGGTGAAAGTCCCGACATTGGCAGCGAGACTTTCAAACATGTCCCCGGCGCCGTCTGGTCCTACCCCGGCATGGTGGACCGCAACCGGCTGCTGGATAACTACCATGGCTGGAAATCCGGCGATACCCCGGTCCCGGTGGGCCAGGGAGGCGGCACCACCACCGTCAGCCTTAATTTGGCCGAGGAGGACACCACCGAGGAATCACGGACCATGGGCTTCGAGATCTCGGCGGGCTTTGCCGTGGGCGGCGTGGGCTTCGAGACCTCCTACGGAGCCTTCGAGACCGAGGTATTCTCCATCACCATCGGTGAGTCCACCCAGTACGAGGGCACCGTGGGCGACATCGCCGATTCCGGCGATTATGAAAAGTACAACTACGCATTCGGAATGTTCGTCTATAATTTCGAGAGGTCCGACTACGAGGGCTATCAGGTGATAAACTACTGGGTTCATGACTATGCCGGGCCGTTACCCGATAGGAGCCTGCTGGCCCACTGGGATTTTGCCACGCTGGAAGATAACACCATGTTCAAAGACTCCTCGAGCTGGCAGCAGGAGGCCACGGTCCACGGCGCCAACCTCACCGAGGGGCCCTCGGGCCACGGCAAGGCCCTCTGCTTCGACGGTGTGGATGATTATGTGAGCTATCCCAACCTCTTCCCTTCTTCACCCGGGAACCTGAGCTTCTCCTTCTGGCTCGGGCTTGACAACACCTCCATCGGAGTTCCGCTCTATCACGGTGAACCCGGCGAGTTCCAGGCCAAGGTGCGTGAGGAGGACCTGGAGGTGAGCTTCAAGCTGGCCAGCCAGAATTGGACCAACGCCTATTTCGAGCTGCCCAACCTGACCGGCGAGATCCAGTGGTTCAGGGTGGCCGCCATCTGGGAGCAGGGGGAGAACTTGAGTCTATACATCGATGGCGAACTGGTGGACAACGTGACGGTGCCCGACGAGGGCCTCCACGATCCGGGCAGCTATTTCCAGCCCTCCCTGGGGGCCAAGGCCCGGGGCCGCGGCGACTGGGCAGATTCCCATTTCAAGGGCTGCCTGGACGAGCCGCGGATCTACGACCGGGTGCTGACCGCCGTGGAGCTCCAGGGAACTTTCGATGACGGTAGCGGCGACGATGATGACGACGATGGCGGCTTCCTGCCCGGGCTCGGCCCGGCGGCCCTGGTCGCGCTGGGGGTCGTGGCCCTGGCGGCGGGACGGCGGGGCCGGGGGCGGCGCAAGGGCTAATTTCAAACCCGGTTTACCTGCAACGTGGGCATTCGCAGCAGGTGGAGGGTCACCCCGGCGGCTATGACTCCCAGAAGAATTCGCACTACCGGATCGGGGATGAAAAAATAGACGGTGGCGATGATGGTGGCCCACATGATGGCAATGGTGGTTATCTTGGCCCTCAAGGGGATGCCCTTACTCTGGCGGTAATTTCGGATATATCGGCCCAGATAGCGATGGTTGATCAGCCTAGCGTGGAATCGGGGGGAGCTGCGTTCAAAAAGATAGGC
>CAYSUX010000351.1:0-1866 GCA_964434315.1 uncultured archaeon | reverse complement strand
CCTGGGTGCCGGTAGCGTCATCCACTGTGCCGCCACCCAGGATATGCGGGATATGGGGGGGTTAAGGAAGGTCATGCCGATAACCTCGCTCATGATGGGCCTCGGGGTCCTGTCCATCGCCGGTTTCCCACTCTTCTCCGGTTTCTGGTCCAAGGATGAGCTTCTGGCGGCGGTCTTCGAATCCGGTGAGCATCACCCGGTATTCTACCTGCTGTGGGTGTTGGGCCTGGTGACGGCCATGATGACCGCGTTCTACATGGCCCGGCTCTGGTTCATGACCTTCTCGGGGGAGTGGCGCGGCGCGCCCGACCGGAAACAGAAACTCCATGAATCGCCCACTGTCATGACCATGCCCCTGATGGTCCTGGGCTTTCTGGCACTCTTCTCGGGCATCATCGCCCTCTTTGTCATGCCTTCCATCGGCGAGGCTGGCTTTGCCGGTTACCTGCGCTACCCCCAGAACGGCCACCTGGGGCACTTCCTCTCCAATGGCGATATCCTCTCCCACACCTTCGGTTCTGCGCTGACCTACCTCTCGATCCTGGCGGGCCTGGGCGGACTGGTCCTGGGCTACCTGTTCTACTACCGGGGCCTTGACCGCGTTGTCCAACCCAGGATGGACCCCGGGATATTCACTGCCACCGATGGTCGTCTGAGGGTCCACACCTTCCTGTCCGATCGCCTGGGCCTGTCCGATCTCTACAACCGGCTCGGGATGTTCTGCTTCACCCATGTGGCCGCGGCCTGCGACTGGTTCGACCGCCGGATCATCGACGGCCTGGTCAACGGGATAGCCCGGGGCAGTATGGACGGGAGCCGAAGACTGAGACGTTTGCAATCCGGCCTCTTTTCCACCTATGCTTCCATGATCGTCGGGGGCCTCCTGCTGCTCCTGCTGGCTCTCAAAGTGGCCCTTCCGGTACTGGGGTGGACACCATGAGCTGGCTCCTTTCGTTGCTGATACTGGCCCCCTTCCTGGGTAGCCTTGTCATCCTGTTCACCCGGAAACGGCCCGGTCTTCCCCGCTACCTGGCGTTGGCAATCACCTCCTTCACGCTCCTGGTCAGCCTGATAGTCTTCGGAACGGTCTATACTGACGACTCGGGTGGCAATGAGGATGGCTTCCATTTCTGGGAGGACCACACCCTCATCGAGGAGCGGGGGATCCACATCCTCCTGGGTGTCGACGGGATCTCGGCCCCCATGGTCCTTCTGACCGGCATATTGGGCATTCTGACCGTCATCTTCGCCTGGGACGAGAAAAAGCGGACCAATCAATTCTTCGGCCTGATGCTGTTGCTCCAGTCGGCCCTTTTCGGGGTCTTCACCAGCCTGGACTACTTTGTCTTCTACATCTTCTGGGAAGCGGTGCTCATCCCCATGTTCTTTCTCATCGGGATCTGGGGTGGTTCCAACCGTCGCTACGCCTCGGTGAAGTTCTTTGTCTACACCTTCACCGCGTCTATGGTGATGCTGGTGGCCATCATGGCCCTGTATTTCGCCGCCGGTTCCTCGACCTTCTCCATGATCGAGATAGCCAAGCAGAGCGACGGATATTCCCGGGATCTTCAGCTCTGGGTCTTTGCCGCCCTGTTCTTTGGTTTCGCGGTCAAGATACCCGCCGTACCATGGCATACCTGGCTCCCCGACGCCCATGTGGAGGCTCCCACCGCCGGCTCGGCCTGGCTGGCCGGGGTACTGTTGAAGATGGGGGCCTACGGCCTCATCCGGGCCGCCCTGCCCGTGGCTCCCCTGGGCGCCGAGGCCTTCGTGCCCCTGATGGTCGCCCTGGCCATCATCTCCATCCTCTACGGCGCCTTGCTCTCCCTGGGACAGAAGGACCTGAAGAAACTGGTGGCCTATGCT
>CAYSUX010000350.1:0-1871 GCA_964434315.1 uncultured archaeon | reverse complement strand
AGCATGCCCCTCCGGCGAACCATGACCACCCTGGGACGCCTGCCCATAGCGCTATCCCTGCCCAAGACCCGACGCCTGCCCAAAGCCCGCTACCTGCCCAAGACCCGCCGCCTGCCCCCTGTGGCAAAGGAAGATGGCGCAAACTGGCCTCGGTGGGAGTTGCGATAAGCCGCTGGGTGACCTACCATGGTGTGGCTCTGAACGTGGCCACCGACCTCTCATATTTCGGGCGCATCAACCCCTGTGGTTTCGAAGGCGATACCATGACCTCCATGGCCCAGCTACTGTGCCGGGAGGTGACCCTTGCCGAGGTGAAGCCGGTATTGGCCGCAGCCCTGGGAAGGAACTTTGGGGCCAAGTTCGAGAAGATCGAGGCCGATGAGCTTATCGGGATGAAGGACTAGGCTAAGCCACCAGCCCCGTCCCGGGTCCGCTGCTTCCGGATGAAACGCTGCCTACCCGCATATACGGGTTATCGGGGCCAGGATGAGTTACCATCTTGCCAGGGCAGAGGAGTACAACGCCTCTGTGCTTGCCCGAAGCCAAATGCCCGCCTGAAACCCGGCGCTGGCCTGCCCGAGCCCGGCGCCTGCCCCCGAAGCCCGCTGCTTGCTTGCCTCCCTGCCCTTTGCCCCCCATCCATTGCCCTTTGCCCCGCGCCCTCGCCCAAACATATTAAGATATGCTCCAATGCGGGCCCGGGCCACCGTAGCTCAGCCGGCCAGAGCGGCTGCCTTGTAAGCAGCAGGCCGAGGGTTCGAATCCCTCCGGTGGCTTAATTTTTTTCCGGACAAAAAAATTAATCCACCTTCGGAGTCGGCCACCTCCGGTGTCCTCTCCGTAACACCGCAGACCCTGGCGCTGTTACGGCCTCCAGTGGCTTAATTTTTTCAAAAGGAAAAAATGTGAAGCCACCTACGGAGGTCGGCCAGCAGGCATAGGCTGGCATCTTCCGCAGACGCTCGCTTCGTTCGGTCTCACAGCCTCATCTGTCAACTCATCGGGTTTGCTCATCGGTTGGCTCATCCGACAATGGGCGCTCATCCGTTATCGACCGTTCTTCGTTCGAAGAGGGCGGGTGGAGCTGCTCGTACATCGACGGGGCTCCCGGTGGTATCTGCGGCCATTCCCTGGGTCGCGCAGGCGGTCTGGCCCGTAAAAGAGCGATAGCGATTATGAGAAAGAAGATAACGCAGGGACTGCAGACCAGAGCCGGGGCCTGTTCGGTCTTCAGGTCCACCGATAAGGTGACCGGCTCATCCTCGTTGTTGATGACGATGAGGTAATGGGTCCCGTCCTGATGGGAGGTGGCGTTCATCTGCTCTTCCTTTGCCATGCCCAGGCGCTTTATCAGGACCTCCAGGTCCTCCAGCTTCTCCTCGTCATCCTCCCATTTCCGGTACTCCCTCAGGGATACCAGATAGATGTCGATGTCCGCTGTCCGATTGACCGAACAGGTAAAGTGCACACTGTCCTGGAAACCGATCGCAGGCATCTTGAGTTCCTTCTCCTGCCCTGGCTCGACCACGAACTCGTACCCCTGTTCGACCCCGCCCGTGGTCTGGGTCACCAAGAAAGCTGTGGCCGCTACCAGGATTCCGAAAAGCGCGGCGCTCCCGATCAGGATCACCGCCTGGACACCGGTGTCACAGAAGCTACTGGATCGCAGGTAAGGGGAGAGCTTTTGGAACAATCTTTCCAGCAGGCGGTCCGACCAGGCTGAGAGCTTATCCAGGATCATCGGCCATCCTCCTTCTCGTCCTCTTTCTCGTTCTCGCCCTCGGCCATCCGGGTTGCCCGCTCCCCAAGGGCCTCCCTAGGCTCCCTGAGTTCGAGATAGGGCAGCGTCTCGCTCTCCGGCAAGCGGTCCC
>CAYSUX010000349.1:0-1874 GCA_964434315.1 uncultured archaeon | reverse complement strand
AGCCAAAATCGAATCCTACTGATAGCCATGGCCAATCGAGAGGCCACCAAGGCGCTTCGGCCACGGCTGCGAAAATCCCTGAAATCGATCTGCTCCCGATTGAGCCCTGTTCAGGATCACTGGGATGGCGACCGAAACCTTGTCGATCCCATCCGTTCCACCCTCGAATCACTGGTCGCTTAGAGCCCCCCGCGGCTGATCAAATCACGTCCACCACAACCACAACCAGCAGACTCACCATCCAGTGGCCCGCCATCATCCCTGCCACGTTGCCGGTGCGCCGGTAGAGTCGCCCGGTGGCCAGGCCGGCGGCGGCCAAAAAGAGGACCGTGCCCCACAGGCCCAACAGGGGTTGGAGCCAGATAAGCTCCAGGGCGTGGCCGACAAACCAGACCAGAGCCTGGGCCGCCTCGCCGGTATTGTCGCCATAGGCCGCGGCCAGCTCTTTCTGGATAAAGCGTTTGGTGAGAAAATCAACAGCCATCACCACCGGCGCCACCTTGACCAGATAAAACCAGCGCGGGCTGCCCACCAGGTCATGGAAGAAGCCGGGGTTGGCAGGGTAGAATGCCAGCAGCACAGCCGCGATGACGCCGTAGAGCAGCAGCCCCTGGGCGAAGGCCGAATCGAGCTTGCCGAGGGCCAGGGGGCGGCCGGTCAGCCTCAGGGAGAGGGCGGGCCAGGCCAGGAATGCCAATCCGCTGGCGATGGCTTTGGCCGTGAACCGTTGCAGGCCCGCCTCCTGGCACCCCAGGTAGAGGCCCCACCAGCCCGCGACCGCCGGGGCCAGGACCAGGGCCAGAAAGGCCGGGGGCTTTTCGGCCAGGCGGCGCAGGGATTGTTCGAGGGCGCCCACGGTAGGCTAGACACAAGAACCTAAAATACCTGCCCGGCCTGCCTTGGACAATGGCAGAGACATCATCTCGCATCAATCCCGTCATCCCCGAGGTGGACCCGGTCGAGTTCCAGGGGATGAAGGTGGCCGTCATCGACAACGGCGGCCAGTGGACCCATCGCGAGTGGCGGGTCCTGCGCTATCTGGGTTGCGATGCCACCATCGTACCCAACGATACCGACCCTGACGACCTGCAGGATTTCGAAGCCCTGGTCCTATCGGGCGGCGCGCCCAGGATCAGTGAGGAGGCCCCGGCCCTGGGACGTATAGGTGAGTATCTGGATGATGGCCGATGGCCGGTCCTGGGCATCTGTGTGGGTCTGCAGTTATTGGCCGAACAGTATGGCGGCGAGGCCGGCGCGGCCGAGGTTCCCGAATATGGCAAGGCCGAGATGACCATCACCGAACCTGGCAGACTCTTTGCCGGCCTGCCTGACCGTCTGACCGTCTGGGAGTCTCACAACGACGAGATAAAGAAGCTCCCTGCGGGCTTCCGGGCCCTGGCCCATTCCGCCGATTGCGAGTTCGAGGCCATCGAGCATGACTCACTGCCGCTGATGGGGGTGCAGTTCCATCCCGAGGTGGAGCATACCGAGGGAGGCTACGCCATGTTCGCCAACTTCCTGAGGGTGGCCCGGGAATGGGAGTTTGCCTCGGTCCTTTCGAAGGAGAAGATATCGGACCCTCGATAGGATACCTGGTTGGTTTCTCAATCCAAACCAACTAATGTCCATTCGCCCAAATCGCTGTCACATCCCGAGGGTCTAGAGCCTGGAGGTTTTAGGAAACGAGGCTTATCCTGAGTTTCCCAGAACGACATACTTTCGACTGAAGGAAGGTAGAAAGCGCGGGAAGTGTGGGCCTTCGGACCGACAGGTCAGTGGAGTGTCCGATGGTACAGAACACCGAACATAGCGAGGTGGTGTGTGGGCCTTCGGACCGACAGGTCAGTGGAGTGTCCGATGGTACAGAACACCGA
>CAYSUX010000348.1:0-1893 GCA_964434315.1 uncultured archaeon | reverse complement strand
GGATCTGGTTGTTGACCATGTCCATGAAGATCAGCCAGGCCTCGTCGTGCTGGGGTCCCTTGGAGGCCATGCCGTAGCCACCCTGCTGGGCCAGCGATTCCTTGCAGACATACTCGGAGAACTCCAGGCCCTTGCACTCCATGCCGCAATCCTCGATGAGCTGCGGGTCGCCCCAGCCCTTGGCGATGAGCCAGTCCTTCATGCGGCGGATACCCCTGGCCGCCACCTGGACGAACTCGCCCTGGTCGCCGGCGGCGATGCGGTGGAGCAGCTCCATCAGCGCCTCGGCGTTGCCGAAGCAGAGTTCGATGCCATCGCACCGCTCCCTGGTCAGGATGTTGTATTCGTACATCTCCATGTAGAAGGCGATGCCGGTGGCCACCGAGATGGTGTCCAGGCCATAGGTGTCACAGTAGAAGTTCCACTCGATGACCCATTCGGGGTCCCAGATGGACATATTGGCGCAACCGGCCGAGTTCTCGTACTCGGGCCCGTCCACCGTCACCTTCTGGCCCGCGTAGGGCCCGGTCTTCACGGTAAAGCCGTCCACCGCCTTGGCGCAGGCCATGGTGCAGCCGTACCAGCATCCGTCGGGTACCACCTGGGAGAAACGTTTGTAGAAATTGGGGGAATGGAGATTGGCGGCCTTGGGAAACGAGCCGAAACGGTAGTTCTCGGTGGGCAGCAGATCATAGGCGTCCATGACCTCCACGATATTCCCTGTACCCACCACCCGCATGTTGCACTGGTGTCGGTCCAGGTCCCGCATCTCCTGATTGTACTTGATGCCGATGTCTGCCAGCCGGTCCACGTCCACCGGGTCGTTGGAGGTGCCGGTGAAGCCCTCGACCCGGGCCACGATGGCCTTGAGCCCCTTGTTACGGAACACGGCCCCCAGGCCTCCCCGGCCATGCTGCTTCAGCCGGGTCATCTTGCGCCGAAGATCGTAGAACGAGATGTTCAGGCAACCCCAGAAACTGTGGTCGGCGCCCTGGCCGGCGCTCACCACCGATACCTTCTGCCGGGCCGCGTCGTTGTCGGCCGCGGCGTACAGATGGGTGAGCTGCTCGCTCACAAGGTGGGCGTTGGTCTCTTCCAACAGGCAGCTTTCGATACGCACCACTCCCTCGGTACCATCGATGAAGATGGCCACATCCTCGGTGGCCTTGCCTTGTACCTCCAGGGCGTCGAAGCCCGAGAACTTCAGGTAGGGAGCGAAGTAGCCCCCGGCATTGGAGTCGCATACCACATCGGTGGAAGGGGATATGGTGGTGCTCAGGCATTTGCCGGTGCCCGAGTACTGGGTGATACCGTTCAGGGGGGCGCTGTTGAACACCAGGACGTTCTCCTTGCTGTCCCATCTGGTATCGGGCTTGATGGAATCCCACATCAGCTTCAGGCCGAAGCCCTTGCCACCGGTGAACTTCCGCTTCATCTTATCGGTGACCGGCTTCATGGATATCTCGTTGGTCGAGAGATTGACATGCAGGGTCCAACCGGCATATCCATGTTGGATGTCACCCTTCTCATACCGGTATTCGGCCAGCACCTTGTGACTGGCTCGCAGGACCTCCAGGTCCCACTGATGCCTGGTGTTACCGGTCTGGAAGCCTCCATCGACCTTCAGGTTCCTGGGCCTGAAGCTGGTCGGAATGGTCGCCTCGGGACCGCTCATGCGATCACCCCCTGCCTGACATAGACCTCCTCTTCCACCTCATCGAGGGGGATCTCCACCAGTTCCAGGGCCTCCTCGGGGCAGGCCCTGACACAGGAACCGCAGGAGATGCACTTGAAGGGGACCTCGTTGCCGGGAGCCTTTCGCACGGCACCCCTGGGGCAGAAGCCGACGCAGGACATGCAACCGACGCAGAGCCTCTTGTTGAGCAACACGAC
>CAYSUX010000347.1:0-1902 GCA_964434315.1 uncultured archaeon | reverse complement strand
CCTCAAGCCCCTGCCCCCGGCCGAGGCGTTGAAGGTCCTGGACCGGTCATGGGATAGCTACTTCGAATACGACGGGATGGCCGACAGCGATTGAAGGACCGCGATACCACGTCGGCAAAGAAATCACAAGGGGCTGACAATGGGTCGCCACCAGCCGCCTCCCTCGATGCAACAGGCAATGTGTACCAGGCTAAGTGCAGTGTAACAGGCAGGCAACGGGCAACGAGCAACGTATACCAGGTTAAGTGCAGTGCAACCGGC
The DNA here is from genome assembly GCA_964434315.1 of uncultured archaeon. Taxonomy (GTDB): domain Archaea; phylum Thermoplasmatota; class Poseidoniia; order MGIII; family CAYLMJ01; genus CAYLMJ01. The sequence goes on along the minus strand of CAYSUX010000347.1, from coordinate 1,641 downwards.
AGGCAACCGGCAATGAGCAACGGGAAAACCTTTAAGAGCGATACAAAGACCATATCCGCCATGCTCGCCCAGTTGCGCGTGATGGTGCTCTTCCTGATAATGTTCGGTCTGATGGCGGCCATCGGTCTGGTCCTCGGTGCCTACTTCCATACCGACCCCATGGGCACGATGGCCATATTCTTCATCATCGCCATGCTCTTCAACCTGGTATCCTATTTCGCCTCTGACAAGCTGGTATTGAAGGCTTACCGGGCCAGGATCGTCACCGGCCCCGAATCGCCCCAGGCAGGCAGGCTGGTGGGCATCGTAAAGCACCTGACCGCCAGGGCCGAGCTGCCCATGCCCAGGGTGGCCATAATCCCCTCGGAGAATCCCAACGCCTTCGCCACCGGGCGCAATCCAGAGAACGCGGTGGTCGCCGCCACCGAGGGCCTCATGGGAATCCTGGACGACCGGGAGCTGGAAGGGGTCATGGCCCACGAGCTGGCCCATGTGCGCCACAGGGATATGCTGGTGATGACCGTGGCCGCCACCATGGCCATGGCCATCTCATTCGCCGCCCGGATCCTCTTCTGGAACACCATGTTCAGCGGCGGCCGGAGCCGAGGGGTCCACCCGGCGGTGCTGTTCATCGCCGGAATATTCGCCCTCATCGGCGCCCTCCTCATCCAGGCCGGTATCTCTCGGACCAGGGAGTACAAGGCCGACGCAGGTGGCGCCCGTATCTGCGGCAATCCACTGATGCTGGCCTCGGCCCTGGAGAAGCTGGAGTATGTGGGCCGCCACCGTCCGATGCGCATGGGTTCACCGGCCTCCTCCGGGCTCTTCATCGCCAATCCGTTCAACGACGGTTCCTTCATTACCGGCCTCTTCTCCACCCATCCGCCCATGGCCAAAAGGGTCGCCAGGCTAAGGCATCTGACCCAGTATTCCCGGTGAGCCATTGGAGTCCCGGAGGAGTGACAGCCGGGGATATGGCAGGGACGATGTGGCCCCTCAGGTGCGTCCCTGGCTCCGCTGGCTCCTGTTGCCGGTCATCATCGCCACCCTGCCCCTACTGATCCTGAACTTCCTCTACCTGGTGGAGGCCGGGAACGGGGGCCGAACCATCATCGGACGCTGGGACCTGGTGCTCATCAACGTGGCCTTCTTCTGTCTCTTCATGGCCCTGTTGCCCTATCGACGCAAGATCGAATGGAAATCCAAGGGTGCCGCCGCCGCCTTCTTTGCCGCCCTCTTCGCCGAGATGTACGGTCTGCCCCTGACAGCCTACCTGCTGGCGCCGGTGCTGGGAGGGACGCCATCGGATGCCGCCGCTGCCCCGGGCCAGGAGATCGTGGCAAGCTTTTCGGTGCTGGACCAGGTTTTCACTGTCACCTTGACCATGGCCCTGGGCCTGGGTTTCACCGCCGCCGGTATGTTCATCGTCGCCATCGGCTGGAAGGCCATTCACCGGGCCCACACCAAACCCGAGTCCAAGCCCGAGCCCGGTCCACACCCAGAGGCAGGGGCAGGGGCCGAAGACAAAGGCACCCGCCTGGTAACTACAGGTCTTTACGCCCATTCCCGCCACCCCCAGTACCTGCGCTTCGGCCTCCTCATCTACGGCTCGCTGCTGGCTTGGCCCACTTTGCTGGGTCT
>CAYSUX010000346.1:0-1935 GCA_964434315.1 uncultured archaeon | reverse complement strand
CCACCGAGGTGGCCAACATGGTCCTGCGCATCGACGACGTCATCGCCTCCAAGGGTATGTCCGAGGGCGCCGGTATGCCTCCGGGCGGCGGTATGCCTCCAGGCGGTATGGGCGGCATGGGCGGCATGGACGGCATGTACTAGAGACATCCCATCCTTCAGACAGAGCCACCAAACAAAATCAAGCGCGAGACGGCCTTCCGGGGTCGTTTCGCCTTCCTTTCTTTTTTCTTTCTTTCCGGTTGGCCCGGGCCCTAGCCGAGCTTTGTTGGTTATCTGAGCTTTGAGCGTCAATTACAATTATTCTTATTCATTATTCATTGGGAACGTATTTAGATCCCAGAAAGATTTTTGATCCTTTCAAAAACCACCGGCGAGCTGTGCCTGCTGGATAGACTATCATCCACGGCCGCTAGCGCGGTGTGAACGGTGACGGCCTGACCTGACCTTGCTGGCTCACCTCGCCATGCCGATCATCAATATCATCTGGACCATCGGCTAAGCACCCTCGACAGCCTTCCTTACGACAACGATCTAATCCACGAAGGAAAATTGTCTAATTCTCTAAGACATGCCTCAGTATATCTCACCCAGCGTTATCTCGAACAACAGCGTCTCATGTGCCAGCTCCCCGGAATCCTGATAGGCCATCTTCGCGGGTATGCGTAGCACCCTGGTCTCCCCCAATTTCATGCCCGGGATACCCTGGTTCCAGCCGTCGATGACGCCTGCCTCGCCGACGTTGGGTGACAGGTCGAAGATATCGAAATGCTCGGTCATCGATTTCTTGCGGGGGATGGAGGTGTCGGTGACCGGTTCTTCCATGTTGCTATCGAACATCGTACCGTCCACCAGGGTTCCCAGATACCACATACCGACCTTGTCATCCTCGGTGATGGCATCTCCCTGGTCATCCACCACCTGGACATTGAACCTGACCCGGGTCGAGGATTCCCGGTGAGCGGGAGATTCGGCCTTTATCTCGGCATACTTGGCGCCACTGGCCGAGGGATGGACGTCCACCGACAGGATGATGGCCCTGGACTCCCTCTTGTTGAGGGTTATCTGGCCCCATTCGTAACCGAAGAAATTGAAGAGTCCGAGGTTCTTCTGGACAAGGTAGCTTCTCTGACCATCTTCGATGGTCCATTCTGTATCCGATATCTCGGTGACGGTGGATTCGCTGTTCAGGACGATCCCTTTATCATCGAACTCCTCGATGACCTTCTCGTTGGCCTGACCTGGTACCAGGTATTGTGCGAACTCATTGGATTCGAGGCTGAATAGCCAGATATGGATGTCGAAGCGACCCGGGTTGTTGGGGACGCTCAACTCGTAGGTGTCCTTGCGGTTGCCGGTGTTCTTGACATACATGATGTAATCCGAATGACCGCCCTTCTCGGCAGTGTGGTTGGTGTTGTAGAAGAAGGCCTTGACATCATATTCGGCCTTGTCTTCCTTCTGGACTCCCGGGAAGGTACCGAGTATCATGGCCAGCCCCGAGAGGAGCAGGATGGATATGACTCCGATGGCCAGGATTATGGCGCCGTAGGACCGGTCCGTGTTCCTGGGTGACCCGCGTTTGGGGGTCTGTTTGTTCTTTGAAGTGGCTTGGGCCATGGCCGCTCCATACACCGCTATGATAAATCAATATCGCCGCTCGCTCGGCCCGGGCAATGGGCTCCCGGGACCCCGGGACCCTTTATCGCGTCGTCGTCAGTCGATCAAGGCGTCAAGTCAAGCCCAATGACAAGGATCAAGGATCAAGGATCAAGGGTCATCGAACATCAAGTCATCGAACATCAACCATTGGTCGGTCTGTCAAGCAATGCCTTCCAAACCACCGGTCAAGCCGAATCCTTTTTTAACCGGCGTCGATGACCAGCTCAAGCCGCGGTAGCTCAGGAGTGAGAGCGCCATACTTAATAACTTGAGG
>CAYSUX010000345.1:0-1952 GCA_964434315.1 uncultured archaeon | reverse complement strand
GACGACCAGGAGGACCGTGCCGATTTCATCGCCACGACCCTGGACTGGATGGATGTGGACCCCGAGCCCCAGCAGCAGGTTGACATCGGTATCTCCTACTTCGATATCCCCAACCACGGACACTACTGGCGAGCCATCGAGGCCATGGTGCCGGTGGAAATCAAGGCCCATGTGACCAACTACGGTTACCAGACCCTGAGCCAGGTGGGCGTCTATCTGCAATTGAAGAACGAATTCGGACAGACGCTCTTCGAGAGCACCCTGTGGTCCAACACGCCCTTCGAGGATGACCCGGACACAGAGGTGAACGAGGGCAGCCCCGGCAATCTCCTTCCGGGAGAGACCTGGGCGGCGACGTTCAATTTCGAGAACGACGAATTGCAGCGAGTGGACGACGGTCGCGACCCCCGTGACGCCCGGAACGTGCTGTTCACGACAGCCGGCATGGACCGCATCAAGGTCCAGACCCTCTACTACGGTGGTGACAAGAGCGGCGCCAACGCCGACCAGTTCGCCCCCAACGACTACATGCAAGCCTATGTCGGGGTCTCTCACAACATCGAGAACATGGAGTCCCCCGAGAACGAGCTGGGCAGGACCATCACGTTCGTCGACACCGATGACAACGGTGGCAGCAGTCTGGGCCACATGAACATCCACCGGGTCCACGACTACGACTGGGATATGAACCCCGGCACCGCCAACGAGTCCCAGCGTTCCACGATCCACGAGGGTTACTACGCCATGGGTCACTTCAACAAGAACGGATGGGACAAGCCCGGCGCCGGTAAGAAGTTCACACCGGAGCCAAACCAGGATGACGCCTGGGTCACACCCGAGTTCGACTGGTCGGGTATGGAAGAGGTCGTCATGGGTATCCTGATGACCGGTAGGGAAGAGAGCGGCGATTGCTGGCGCAACCAGATAAAGCGCCAGGATCAGACCACCTGGACCACGCTCCAATCGAGATGCTCATCATATGCCAAGGGTAGCTGGTACCTTTTCGGTGGAAGTCACAACAAATACCAGGGCTATGCTTTTGCTGCCCAGTGGTACGGTTCTTCCGATTCCATCGTCCAGATGCGTTTCCAGCAGGACTCCGACAGCGATTCGAACACCGAGTCGGGGAACACACCCTACATGGGCCTGTTCATCGACAACTTCGTCTGGCGGGGCACCGAGCGGATCACCAAGGACCTGGCGATAATCGACGCCAGCGTCCGTGCCGACAACTTCAGGAGCGAGACCCAGGTAAACACCAAGGACCGTGAAGTGAACGCCACGGTACTGAACGTTGGTGAGGGCGCCTGGACCGAGCAGCCGGTGGATCTGACGATCACCAATCTGCAAGGCGAAGTGGTGCCCGGTTACCCGGTGACCCTGACCATCCCCGGTACCCTTGAGGGAGGGGCGATGTACGGTAATATCGACGCCGATGACCATGATGACGAGAAATCGCTGTTCCACAGGTTCACAGCGCCAGAGGCGAATACCTATTTCGCCCAGTTCACGGCGCGTGTAGCCGAGAATCGGGATCAGTTCCCATGGAACAACTCGATGACCATCGAGTTCAGGGTCTTCAACACCTTCTTCACCGACAACGCCGAGGATAATGATCTGGACCTGACCGACAACGAGCTTGACTGGAACACGGACGACACACGTTGGTTCCAGGTGAAACCCGGCGATTGGTCCAGGGGTTTCGCCCATAGCGGGCAGAAGTGCTACTACCTGACGATGCCTCCCGACGGTGACGAGTACGAGGCCGGTACCGATTCCGGTATGGCCACGCCCGATCTCTTCGACCGGGATGGTGACAACAACGATTATGATCTGGCCCCCGCCATCGACCTTCGCGCAGCCTACAAGCCCGAGCTGGAGTTCTGGTACCAGTACGACCTGGGATTGAACGACAAGTTCCTGGTGCAGGCGAGTACGACCTTCCAGAGCGG
>CAYSUX010000344.1:0-1970 GCA_964434315.1 uncultured archaeon | reverse complement strand
CCGTTGCCGTTGGTGAGGCCGTTGCCGTTGGTGAGGCCGTTGCCGTTGGTGAGGCAGTTGCCGTTGGTAAGGCCGTTGCCGTTGGTAAGGCCCGTGGAGTGTCTCGAGGGAGATATGTCTCTTCGAATTATGTCTTCTGGCATAATCTACACCTGGCTGTGGTTGTCGTGTTATTCAACGAATGCTAATTAAATGTTTCGATTTGAATCGAGAGTTCCACCGACGATAAATGGATCTGTTTGGAAAGGAAAAAACCACAGAAAATGCTTCCAACATATCCCGCCAGATACCAATTATTGGGAAAAAATGTGTAAAAAGAACGTATATCTGTATTTCTCGGAAATTTTCAAATTGGAAAAAACTCACTGTAACAACATCGAACAGGTGGCCAATGTTATCATCAAGAATAAATACCTGGGAATAAAAACATGATTCGTATAACGATGGCACCCTTATTTGTAAAAAAGATGATCTGTGGAAAAAATGTCATATTTGGGGCAATATGACCGCGAACATCCTGTGACGGAAATGTTCAAACCCGAATTGTTACCGGTGGGGAGCTGCTGGACAGGGTCGGGGATGGGAACCTGTTACCGCTGGATGGGAACTTTAAATATGGCCGTTGAGGCTTGGCGGTCATGCCTGATCTGGATGTCGAACGACTGCGCCGGGACTTCACGGTTCTGGATAGCAAGGATGGCGAGAAGCCGCTGATCTACTTCGATAATGCCTGCATGACCCTGAAGCCAAAGGCGGTCGTGGAGGCTATGAACGAGTACTATGACCGGTTCCCGGCCTGCGGCGGTCGGGCGGTCCACAGCCTGTCCAACGAGGTGACCATCCGCTACGAGATGGCCCGGGAGCAGATCCAACGATTCGTGGGGGCCAAGGACCACAAGGAGATCATCTTCACCCGCAACGCCACCGAGGCCATCAACCTGGTGGCTCGCTCAATGCCATGGGATTCGGGAGACGAGATCATCACCTCGGACCGGGAGCACAACTCCAATCTGGTGCCCTGGCTCTGGCTGGCCCGCCACCGAGAAGTGGTTTATAAAGTGGCACCGGCCCTGGAGAATGGTTGGGAGTTCGATCTGGAGGCCTTCAAGGGGCTGCTGAGCCCTCGCACCCGCCTGGTCTCGGTGGTCCAGACCTCGAACCTGGACGGGTACACCCTGCCGGTGAAGGAGATAGTCGAATGCGCCCATGACCGAGAGGCCCTGGTGATGCTGGATTGCGCCCAATCGGCTCCTCATATGCCCATGGATGTGGAGCAGCTGGGGGCCGATTTCGTGGCGGTCTCGGTGCACAAGCTCTGCGGACCCTCGGGCATGGGAGTTCTCTGGGGACGGTATGACCTGTTGGCCGACCATCTGAACCCGTTCATAGTGGGAGGGGACACGGTGACCCAGACAACCTACGACGGTTACACCATGCTCAGACCCCCCCAGAAGTACGAGGCCGGGTTGCAGAACTATGCCGGGGCCATCGGTGCCGGGGCGGCTGCGGAGTATGTGAACGGTATCGGTCGCGAGGCTATCCACGACCATGAGGTAAGGCTTAATCGCAGGCTCACAAGGGCCATGTCATCCATCGACGGCATCACCATCCTGGGCCCGCCCGACCCCGAGCAAAGGGGCGGCATATGTTCGTTCAACCTGAAAGGCCTGGACAGCCATGTCGTGGCCATGACCCTGGATGACGCCTGCAACATCATGATCCGCTCCGGGATGCACTGCGTTCACTCCTGGTTCAACGCCCGCCAGATGAAAGGCTGCGCCAGAGCCTCGTTCTACCTGTACAACACCGAATCCGAGGTCGACCTCTTTGTCCAGCATCTCGAAGAGCTGGCCACCTCCATGGTCGGGGATTGATCGAACGGCAGTTACACTACACCGACTACCACTTACCGCTCAGTCGGTGTACCGTTCAGTCAGTGGTCGTTTACCATACCAACCATTAACCCATTT
>CAYSUX010000343.1:0-2000 GCA_964434315.1 uncultured archaeon | reverse complement strand
ATGATATCGACAGTCGACAAGAAATAGCGGATATAAGCCTGACCCGGGTAAGTTATTACCTATTGTATCAGACCGACGATATGCAGCAGGGTCCGGTGGCGCCCCTCATCCAGGACGATGGACAGTGATTGGGCGATAACCTCTACCCTCTTTCGCTTGCCGGTCTTGGCGGCCAAGGCGGCCAGGGCATTGCCGATCTCCCAGTCGAGAATGGCTGTCGACCTGACCGTTTCCGAACCCTCGGACAGGTGAGCTATACCATATGTGAGGGACTCGGACTGACCGGTGAGGGGATGATCCTCCCGCCACCAGCGGTTCTTGAAACCGGTGACCCACAGGCTGAGTCGCATCGGGACCGTGGGTTGGGTCCTGGCCTCGGCCAGGGTTGCCGGGGAGGGCAGTGGTTTGGGTATCCGAAGGAGCAGGTTGGCGAAACCCTCTAGATTGGCCTTGAACAGACCCTTGAAGGCCGCGACCTGGGGCCTGCCATCATTGATAGTGGCCAGAAGCGCCCTTTCCAGGCGCACGCCCGGGGGCTTCTCGGTCTCGCTCATCTCCCGGTAGTATGCCAGGGGATGTTTGATGGAACCGCACAACCCGTCAGGGTCGACGCAGAGCCCGTTGGTCTTGAGATGGTCGCAAGCGGGAGAGTCATACTCGGTGGTGGAGCCAAGACCCAGGACATGCTCGATCTGGTAGCGGGCGATATCGGTGTTGAAATCGGGGGAGGTGGTGTGGAGGGCCAGTATCTGCTGGCTGTCCATCCCCACCGCGTGGAGGAAGGCCGTGAGGGTGAAGCGACCCAGATGGGGGATATTGACCCCGCCCGAGAGCTGCTGTAACAGGGACTGGATACAGGGGGGCGCCTTGGTCAACGAGAGCTTTCCGATGCCCTCGCTGGCGGCCTTGGCCTGCCTGGCGGCAAGGATATTGGTCAGTCTGTGAATAGTGGGTTCGAGCTCCCTGACGAGTCCCTGGTCCTCCAGGGCGGGCAAGCCATGCTCCAGCCGTTCCCTGACAACCTCCCTGAGCATACGGGTGAGGCGATGTGAAGAGAGGGTGACCCAACCGGAATCCAGGGGTTGGTTGACCAGCTTCCAGCTACCCTCCTTCAGACTGGAGGTCGCAAAAAGGTAATCGGCAAAATGGATCTGCAGGTCCTCGATCCCCTCGAAGTCCTGCCCCTTCCCGGCCAGGTGGTCATCGGCAAGGTGGAGCTTCAATCCCGAGGCCTCACCCTCTTCGTCCAACGAGGGTGTGAGTAGCAGGGTTTCGGTCCGGTTCACCCCTTTGCCCCCGGATGGGGCGATCCGCACTCGCAATCCCAGGCCTCCGGTGATCTCGAAGAGTCGTCGGCCATCGGCTTCGATCTCCCTCATCAACCGGTTCTGGGCCGCCATGGCTTCGGAGAGGGCGAAATATCGCACCGCCATCTCACCCAGTTTCGGGTTCCGCTTCAACCGTTTCATCCTTTCTGCCTCTGTTTCCTCTGCAGACTCCTCCTTCTCCTCTTTCTCCTCGCTAGCCTCCTTTTTTCCCTCTCCTAGAGCGTCATCCTTCGTTCTTTCCCTGGCCTCTGTCTCTTCCTCAGCTTCGGTCTCTTCTTCGTCTTTCCTTTTCCCAGGGGCCTTACGTCTTCTTTTCTTGGACCTCGAGGCCAGACCTACCAGGGCGGCCAGCAGGACCCGGGCCCAGACATAGGATACCAGCAACTCCCGGATTTCCCGTTCGGAGGTGGGTGTGGGCAGGTTCACCGATTCGCCTCTCAAGGAGGCCTCCAGCCGTTCCAGGCCCAGGCTTCGGGCCCCGGCATACAGGGGGTCTTTGGCCAGCGAGGAGAGGGTCAGGTCGTTGGTAACCAGCCACTCCTGAACCTCGGACAGAAAGGGGTAACAGGCCAGGTCATAGAGCGACCAGCGCCTGCCAACGGTTCCGGTTCCGGGCTGTGAAGACCCCTGGGCCATACTGGAGCAATCAGGGGTCGGGTTTTATCCTTTCTT
>CAYSUX010000342.1:0-2009 GCA_964434315.1 uncultured archaeon | reverse complement strand
CATCACGGTCTACAAGGAGGGGTCGGTCCATGATCGGCTCGGCGCCGTACATTCCATCCACGAGTTGGAAACCGACCTCTTCTGGCAGAACTGGACCGCCGACCGGACCGGGGATTACATCTTCGAGATAGAGCTCTTCGATTCCCTGGGTTTCATGGAACAGGGCTTTAACACGACCGCCGTACACCTTGATGGCTTCAGCTATCCTCCCCAAGTCACCTTCTTGGGTCCTGAACCGGGACTCATGGTCTGGGATGTGGTGAACCTGACCGGTAACGCCTCGGACCCCGAGGGCAACGAGACCCTGGAACTGGTCGAAGTGCGCTATCTGGGCGGGGAATGGGATACGGCCATCCGATTAGAGGATGACTGGTCGAGATGGTACTATCTGTGGGATACCGACGGCCTTCCCGAAGGGGATTACAAGCTTCAGGTCCGGGCCTACGATGGTGAGAACCATTCGAAGCCGGCCAACCTCACCCTGGATCTGGATCGCAACGAGGCTCCCCAGGTGTCGGTCACCTTCCCGGCCGAGGACGGCACACTACGGGGTCAGGTGAACCTCACCGGTTCGGCCCTGGATCCAGAGGGCGCAGCCAACCTCTCCCTGGTGCAGGTCAGCCTCAACGATCTTGACTTTTCCTCACCCTTCCAGGCCAACGGGACCACATCCTGGTACCTGGTCTGGAACTTCAGTCAGATAAGCACCGGGGACCACACATTATATTTCAGGGCGGTGGACCAGGGAGGCCTGACCTCCCCGGTCGTGTGGCGAAATGTCACCGTGGTGGACAACCAGGCACCGACCATCGAGGTGACCTCTCCGAACACATTCGTCGATCTCGAGGATTGGCTCGTGGACATCAGTTGGGAGGCCCAGGATCCCGAGGGCGATGATATGACCGTTACGCTGAAGGTCGAACAGACCGAGAGCCCATGGTCGACCCATGTCATCGCCTCTGGACTGCCGGCCACCGGTACCATCACCTGGAACTGCTCTGGCTACAACCCCCAGATATATCGGATCTGGGGTCGGGTGATCGATTCCTTCGGTGACAGTGATCTCGACGCGGCCACCGGGCGGGTGGATGTGCCCCTGGCCGTGATACGATTTCTGAGTCCAGCGCCGACCGGCTCCACTGCCGACGAGGAGTATCTGGTACGCTGGGTCTTCGAGGGGCCCAACAGCCCCAGGACCACCGATCTCTTTCTGGACAACGACACTGACCCCCTCAACGAGGGGTCAACGACCATCGCCACCCTTCACAAGGAGACCGAGTTTGACTGGGAGTCGAGCGACCTTCCCGAAAGTATCGTCTACCTGCGATTGAACATCTCCATCGGCATCTCCAAGATCTCCGTGACCTCGTCCCCCCTGGAGATAATCCATTACAATCAACCCCAGAGGCTGGCCAATCTCTCCTACACTCCCGGGGAATTGAAGGCGGGCGTCGGGATGGAGTTCCATGTGGATGTCATAAATCCCTGCTCCGGCTCGGTCAGGATGATACTGCGTTACACCATCGACGGTGTGATAATCGACGAGAACGATCACTACCTGCATCAACATGAATCCGGACCGGATTACCTTCGATGGACCGCCACACCCGGTGAGCATACCGTCAAGGTGAGGGTCTACCGTTGGGGCTACTCCGCCTACGACGACGAGCTCGAACTCGATTTCACGGTCGCCGGAGCGGTTGCCGGAACCGAGGACACCTCCCAGAAGGCCTCGGCCTGGCCCTTCTATCTCCTGGTGCCTCTGACCCTGCTCATCCTGGTCTGCGGACTGGTCATCACTGGCCTGGTGCCACTTGAAAAATGGCTGAAAGAGGGTAGCGGTTCCCGATCCCGTTCCGTCCGGGGCCAAAAGGGGCCCCGAGCCCTGCCACCTCGTACTCCTTCGCCGCCTCATTCATCATAACCCTCGATATCCTCAACGTTATCCCTTCTTTTTTCAATATCATCGCCAACAACACCTGCCAGGACAATGCCGCCAACGGTATCGC
>CAYSUX010000341.1:0-2023 GCA_964434315.1 uncultured archaeon | reverse complement strand
ACCGAAGCTAATGAAGAAGTGGAAGTCGAGGCGACCGAGCCCTGGGATGCTCAGGCCGGGATACCTCGGGGTGAGCAGTTCACCCGTTTTCTCTTCATGGCGGTGGTGGGGGTCATCACCGGGGCCTATCTCGTATTCCCCTCTGAAGGTGCCCGCTCGATCTGGGTCCTGTTCAACGTCACCGTGGCCTACGGTGTCCTGCAGAACCCCAACAAGCGAAGATTCTACTGGCGCTTCTTCGGAGCCTTCAAGGAGAAACGCATCTGGGGCTTGACCATCGTGATGCTGGCCATGATATTGGTGTCCATGTCCGTGGCCCTCGGTAGTAGTGAAACCGCCGCTAAGGATACCGAGGATGCCGAGAACCCATTCGTATCCAATTTCATCTTCATTCTGGCAATGCTACCAATCGTACCACTCTTCGCATTCGCCGAGACCCTGATATTCCAGGCCTGGATCGCCAAGCTCTTCTTTCCGGAATCCTATCGATACTGTCGAAAATGCCGGGCCATTGTCATGATGGGCCCGAACTCCAACTGCTCATATTGCGGCAAGCCCGACGATGACCATATAAAAAACAACGCAACCAATGATGGTGACAACGATATCGATAGGAAGCGAAAAGACGACATCCGGGAGTATCGAAAGGGACTTGGGATTGAGAATGAGAATGAGAATGAGAATGAGGATGGGAGAGAGGCTGGGGAGACCACACCAAGGGGACCTGCGCCTCCCCGAGGCCCCCGGCGATGGCTGGCGATAATTCTGTCAGGGCTGGTCTTCGGGGGCGCCCATGCCCTGCTGATCGGCTCCTGGATCCCCATGGTGCTGGCGGTGCCGGGCGTCTACATGGCCCACCTTTACTTCAAGGAAGGTTACCTGACGGTGACCAAGGTCCACCTGCTCTACGATTACATCATCCTGGGTTTCCTGCTACTCGGGACATTGCTAATGGCCATTGCTGATCTCACGGGGGTGTGAAGGGTGCAACGGGCAATATGGCTGGTGACTGGTATTCTTTCCCTGTTGTTGCTGGTCAATTTGTGGGCGGTCACCGAGGAGCTGCCCGAGGAACCGCCGGCGGTCTCATTCGATGCCCAGGTACTGGATGGCGGGAGGCTGCTTGTGGTCTGGACCGAGTATGGCAGGGGTTATCAGGAGATCAGGGCCGCCATCCTCGACGAAGGTGAGAAGATCAGGGACTCGATGTTGCTGGGAGAAGGGGGCCTGCCCAGGATACTGGCCAATGGCAACCAGACCCTGGTGGTCTACCAGGCCGGGGAGCGGTACCAGGTGGTCGAGCTGGACGGGGGGTCGTTCACCAAGATGGGAAGCCTGCCCAGACCCGACTCGCCACATTCAACAACAACCAGGCTCCTGGACCGGGACGGAACCCTTCACCTGGCCTATTGCCGGGATGATCAGGTCTATTGGGAGCGCTACGATGAGCGGCTGCAGCTCATGGGCGTGGATTCGTTCACTCCCGAGGGAATCAATGGGATACCCCGGCTCTATAACATCGATGACACCGCCGGACTGGTCGTCATCAGCCAGGCCTTGGCCATCCGGACCGAGGTGGCAACTCTCTCAGCCAACGACTCGCTGACCGTCACCGATCTATCTGACCAGTTGGCTGGCCTGACCCGCAAGGCAAGCGAGAAGACCTCGGTGACCGGCCTCCTTGATGGGGGCCTTTCCCTGGTGGTGGTTGAGGAATGGGAGAAGAAGGAAGCTATCCGTGAGACGGTCCATTATTTCGAGTTGAACGCCAGCCTGGGTCTGCGCCAACATATCATCCTGGTGGACGAGGACATCGTCGGTCCGGTATCGGCGATGAGCCGACCCGGGGAGGTCGTGGTGGCCTGGACCGGCAAGAGCGAGGAGAACTTCAATGAGACCTTCATCGCCGTCGTGGGGCCCGATGGTCTAAAGGGTGGGATTGAGATGCTTTCCCCCGATGACGACGAGCACAGCTATGGTGTGAATATCATCGATTCCGGGCCGTCCTACCGGGTGCTCTGGG
>CAYSUX010000340.1:0-2042 GCA_964434315.1 uncultured archaeon | reverse complement strand
CTGCTGGGAGAGACCTATGCTCCAGACCGGCATGGCTACGGAGCCGAGGTCAAGCCCATCACCTACCATCAAATAGAGGTGGATCAGGGACCTCCGACAAAGCTCAGGTTCATACTGGACCTATGACCCAGAGATCACTGACCGGACACATATAAACCCTTCTCGACGATGAATATTTAAATAAAATCAAAGGGGCGGCTGCGCCCGGCGCGTAGGGCCCGTCAGTCTCGGCCAGGGCGGCATAGCCGGGTGTGACCACGATATCGGACCACGGATTTTCGGTCGCAACCGTTATTAGAGCCTGCCTGCCTCAAGTTTTCGGATGTTCATCGATATCTACGAGGGCTCCATCTACCGACCACCCTCGGAAGCCTACAGCCTGATCCTCCAGGCCACCATCGGCTGCTCCTGGAACCGCTGCACCTTCTGTGTCGCCTTTCAGGAAAAGGAGTTCCGGGCCAAGAGCCTGGCCGAGCTGGAGCGGGATGTGGATATCGTCTATCCCCATCACAAGGAGACTACCCGCATCTTCCTGGCCGATGGCAACGCCCTCTGCCTGCCCACCGACGAGCTGGAAGCCATGCTGCGGATGCTCTACCGTCGTTTCAAGCGCCTGGAGCGGGTCACCATCTATGGTGGCCCCCTGGATATCAGGCTCAAGTCGGTGGATGAGCTGGCGCGCCTGAAGGAGGCCGGACTCACCATGGTGTATTTCGGCCTGGAGAGTGGCTCGGACGAGGTCCTGAAGCGGATAAAGAAGGGCGCCAAGGCCGAGTTGATGATCGAGACCGGCCAAATGGTGAAGGAGTCCGGGCTGGAGCTGTCGACCATCTACATCATCGGCCTGGGAGGGGCCGAGCTGACCCAGGAGCACGCCCTGGAGACCGCCAGGGTCCTCAACGGCCAGGACCCGCCCTACGCCGCGGCCCTGACCCTGATGGTGGAGCCCGGCACGGCCATCGAGGGCGACCTTGCGGCTGGCCGCCTCACCCTGTTGACCCCGGAGCAGGCCCTGGCCGAGCTGCGCGCAACGGTGGAACGTCTGGAGTTGACCGACTGCGTTTTCAGGGCCAATCACGCCTCGAACTACGTGACCTTCAGGGGCACCCTGCCGCAGGACAAGCAGGCCGTGCTGGCCCAGATCGACAGCGCGATGGAGGCGGGCCGGTACAAACCGGGGTGGCAGAGGCGGCTTTGAAAGTTCAATCTCCTTATCGCTCTTTCAACCCTTTTCCTTTTTCCCTCATTCTAAAATCAGCCACCAATCCTCCCCTTCCCTCACAACCCTCCCCTCGGCCTCCAGCTTGAGCAGATGGGCCAGCAGATTGCCCTCGGCCCACCGCCATAGCTCCTTTTTGGTGTCCTTGTAGACCTGGGGCAGCATCTCCTTGATGGTTCGACGAGGAGTATTTAAAGCACTTCGAGCGGCTCGGGTACCTTTGATCTCGTCAGATTGCCCCAGTGCGGCCAGCACCTTGGCCTCCCGCTCCTGCCGGTGGGCTATGTAGGTGGCCAGGGTCCTGCGGCCCGGCATCGCCGGGCCATGGCCCGGGAAGAGCAGCCGGGGCCGCAGGGCCGACAGGCGGGCCAGGGTGTCCATGTAGGCGGTCATGTCGCCGCGCGGCGGGTAGACCAAAGACCGGCCGAAGCTGGTCATCAGATCTCCGCAGACCAGTCCTTTCCCGGTAGGCTCCCATAGACAAATGTGGCCCGGGCTGTGGCCCGGCGTGTGCAGCACCTGCCAGTCGGTATATTTATTGGAATTGGGAGCCACATTGTTACTCTTGGAAGCAGGCGGGCTTTGGGCTCCGTTGGCTTTTCCGGCAGAGGTGGCGATCATCGGCCCGTCACCGTCCAGGCACAGACGGTCGCCTTCGTTCAGCTCGACATCCACCTTCAATCCCGCCTCCTCGGCCAGGATGGCGGCCGTGAGGGGGTGGGCGGCTACATCCACGCCCCGGGCTTCGGCCAGGGCCGCGGCGCCCTCGACATGGTCGTGATGATGATGGGTCAGGACGATGAGGCTCAGCTTTCCGCCGGTC
>CAYSUX010000339.1:0-2055 GCA_964434315.1 uncultured archaeon | reverse complement strand
CCTCCGAGATCATCGAGTCGATCATGGAGTACGAGCTTGAGCTGAAAGGCGTCTATCTCATCCTGGCCCTGGTATCGGTGCTGGTCGGCATCATCATCAAGCTCAAATGGAAGCCCAAGATGCACAAATGGTTCCAGGAATGGCTGATGCACCAGGAGGTGGTGGTGGAGCGAAAGCGTTCGGCCCTGGGCTTTCTGATAGGCCTGGCATTGCTGGTGATCGGTCTGGGTGGAGCTGCCGATTCCAACGGTGGCACCCTGATCCTGCTCGTACCGGCGCTTTACCTGATATTCCACAAGAAGCTGCGTATCCGGACCCGGCAGACCAAAGGGGCAAAACCAGCACCCTATCCACCACGGACGATATCCGACCCGCGCGGTCCTGACACTGACACATACCGTCCACAACGGTAGCATACCGACAAGGGTAGCCTATGCCATTGTTACGTTAGGGTTGAAAAGTATGGGATGACCAGTTATCGCGATAATTGAAAACACATCAGCGTAACAGCAACAATATTCGGCCTTGTTCATTGTCTTGTCTTATCCGATAACTCATGTAACTAGTTGTAGTTCTTCATTGGAGATGGAATCGAGAATCGAACAACAAAAACCAATGGGATCCATGAGCATATCAAACTTGGATTGGATCTGTTCAGATCATATGGCCTGGCAGGATAGAGATACAGGAGACGTAACTACAAGTAATCTCACCGTCGTTGATCAGACCAGACCGACCCTCACACCGCGCTCCTTTGCCACCTCGACGGCCCGGTCGTAGCCGGCGTCCACATGACGCATGACGCCGGTGCCGGGATCGGTGGTCAGCACCCGCTGGAGCCGGGCGGCGGCGGCCTGGGTGCCATCGGCAACGACCACCATGCCGGCGTGCAGGGAGTAGCCGATGCCCACGCCACCACCATGGTGATAGGAGACCCAGGTGGCTCCGGCGGCGGTGTTGAGCAGGGCGTTGAGGATGGGCCAGTCGGCGATGGCGTCCGAGCCGTCGGCCATGGCCTCGGTCTCCCGATTGGGCGAGGCCACGCTGCCCGAGTCCAGATGGTCCCGGCCGATGACGATGGGCGCCTTTACCCGCCCGGATGCGACGAGATCGTTGAAGGCCAGCCCGGCCTTGGCTCGCTCACCATAGCCCAGCCAGCAGATACGGCATGGCAACCCCTGGAACCGGACCTGCTCACCGGCCATTCGCAGCCAGCGGTGGAGGCTCCTGTCGTCGGGGAATAGTTCAATGAGCTTCTCATCGGTGGCCTTGATGTCGGCCGGGTCACCTGAAAGGGCGGCCCAGCGGAAGGGGCCCTTGCCCTCGCAGAACATGGGACGCACGAAGGCGGGGACAAATCCCGGGAAATCGAAGGCGTCCTTCACGCCCCGGGTCCGGGCCTGGGCCCTGATGTTGTTGCCGTAATCGAAGACGATGGCCCCGCTCTTCTGGAAGCCCAGCATGGCCCTTACCTGGGCAGCCATGGAATCCATGGCCCGGGTCTGGTATTCCGCCGGGTCGTTTTCTCGCAGTTTCAGGGCCTCGGCGTAGGGCAGGCCATGGGGCACATAGCCGTTCAGGGCATCGTGGGCCGAGGTCTGGTCGGTCACCACATCGGGTATGACGCCTTTTTCCAGCAGGGCCGGGAAGATATCGGCGCAATTGCCCAGCAGACCCACGCTCAGGGCCTCACCCGCCTCCTTGGCCGCCAGGCACCGTTCCAGGGCGGTATCGAGGTCGTTTTCCCTGGCATCGCAGTATCGGGTCTCGAGGCGACGGCGGATGCGATGCTCGTCCACCTCCACCACCAGGGCCACGCCGCCGTTCATGGTCACGGCCAATGGCTGGGCCCCGCCCATTCCGCCCAGACCGCCGGTGAGCACCAGCTTGCCTTTAAGGCTGCCGTCGAAATGCTGGCGGGCCAGTTCGGCCAGGGTCTCGTAGGTGCCCTGCAGGATGCCCTGGGTGCCGATGTAGATCCAGGAGCCGGCCGTCATCTGGCCGTACATGATGAGCCCTTCCCGCTCCCACTTGTCAAAGTTCTCCTGAGAGGCC
>CAYSUX010000338.1:0-2093 GCA_964434315.1 uncultured archaeon | reverse complement strand
ACCCGACCGTCATGGGTCATGGCGAACTGGCCCGCAAAGGTGTGCCGGCCGAGAATGTGGGAAGCGATTGCGCCAGAAAGCTATGGACCCAGGTCCGGACCGGTGCCATGGTCGACCGCTACCTTGCCGACCAGCTTCTGCTCTTCCTGGCCCTGGAGGCCATGGACCGCGGGAAGGAAGATGGAACCGGCAATGCCAATATCAATGGCCGGGCCGGCAGTAGCGGCAATGGAAATGGAAATGGCCACTGTGGCAGTGGCGGTGGCGGCAGCAGTAGTAGTAGCAGTAGTAGGAGTAGTGGCAGCGGCAACGTCAATACCAACAACATTGGCCACGGCAGCGACAACGGTATCGACGGCAAGGTCCCAGGCCGGGGCTACACCGTGGCTCAGGTCACCCGGCACACCCGTACGGCGGCCTGGGTCATCGAGCAGTTCCTGCCGGTGCGGTTCCGGGTCGAGGAGTTGGAATTGGAAGGTAGCGCGCTTCATCACCTGAGCTTTCGGGTCACAGGCCAGTGAGCGAGACTCATTGCTCGGCGTCGATGATATCCTCTGACTCCTTCTGCTTTGCCTTCCGGTCCAGGGCCTCCTGACGGCCCCATTCACGCCCGATCACCACTCCGACGGCGATGGTGGCCATGGCCATTAGGGCGATACCACCGGAACCCACCGAGATGGAAGCGAAGAAGCCCTGGTCATCTCCGTCACCGGGCTCGGGCAGGCCCTGGAAGTCGATGCGGGTCAGATCGAAGGTGGACCTTAGAATGGAGACCTTGGTGGTCACGGTCGTCGAAGCGTCGGTCATTTCCCAGTGGCCCCGGTCGGGTCGTCGGTCGAAATGGTCGATGGTCACGTTGGCGCCGTCGGCCAGGTTCAGGGTCACCCCCACCGTGTACTCGGCCCGGGCCTCGGGGAAGTCGTCATAGGGATCGAGGATGTTGCCTCCGGTGCCGGTGATGCCAAAGAGCCATTCCAGGCCGGTCTCGGTGATATCCACATGATACTCCTTGACCCCGCCGATGGAGTTCTGGGGCGGGAGGTCGTCGAGCTGACCGTCACCGTTGCTGTCCAGCAAAAGGTCCAGGTCGGTCACGGTACGGGTGGTAGCGTCGGCCTGGTTGAACTCGAAGGTGATGTCGGCCGAGACCGCGCCCTCGGGGATCCAGAGGTAATGGGACTGGTCGGTGGTGTAGACATTGGTGGGATTGGAGCGGTCCATCAAATGGGACCATTCGCCTCGCCAGGAGGTACCCAGCCGATCGGTGATATCTTCCAGATACCCGGTGGTGATGGTGGGCATGTAGCGCTCGTAGGCATGGAAGACATTGGCGCTGGGATAGCCGTTGTCCCGCATGGTCTGGAGGGTCAGGGCCACGCCCACCGCCCGGGTGACATTGACCAGACCATAGCCCTGGGCATAGTCGAGCTGACGACCCTCAAGCCCGGTCCAATTGGCCGCGGGAACCCCTTGACCGCCCTCGGGCAGGGGCTCGGCAGTGAGCTTCAGGATGAGCTCTGCCTCGTGGATGCGGGCCCGCTCGTGAGAGGGGTATTCGAAGGTACCGTCATTGTCCTCCTCCACATCCGAGGTACGCAGGGAGGGAGCGGCCTGGGTCAGCAGGGCCACGACCCCCGAGATGTGGGGAGTGGCCATGGAGGTGCCGGAGATGGCCAGGTAGTACATATCGTTCTGGCTCTTGGTGATGGCGTCGATGAACGTCCCCCTGGCCGCGGTGGCCCAGATGCCGACACCGGGAGCGGCCACATCTGGCCAGGAGGCCATGATGTCCCGGTGACCCCGGGAGGAGAAGTCGGCCATGCCGGAGCCGTCCCGCTGGGTGGCGGCCACCGAGATGGAGGCTGGGACCAATGACCAGGGATTGGTGGTGATGGTGGAGCCGTCGTGGTTCGTCTCGCCGTCATTGCCGGCGGCGAAGACCACAGCCACGTTGTTCTCGTAGACCAGCTTCTCGATGAGCAGGGTCAGAGCGTCCTCCTTGAAGTAGACATCTTCGCTGCCGCCCTGGCCCCAGGAGTTGGAGGTGAGACGGATGTTGTAGGAGTTCTGGCCCGGTTTGGTGTTGTCGCCCA
>CAYSUX010000337.1:0-2105 GCA_964434315.1 uncultured archaeon | reverse complement strand
GCAAAAGCTTGGCCACATGAGATGCGAGCCGGCCCATGATACAATCAGTAGCTTCGATGACGTGCATTCATTCACCCCATGATCGCTACATTGGAACCCCTTGGATTCAGTTCCATGAGCTGGGTCAGGGACAGGCATTTGCCCCCTGCTGCTGTGATCTTGGTTCGAGCGCTTGCTGAGAATGACCAAGCGGCCACCGTGAGGGGCTTGGAGATATCGCCGGCGCCCAGTACCTTGCCCGGGATCACCGCGGTGGATTCGGGGGCGAGGCACCGTTCGAGCCGGCTCAGGTTCACTACAGGCCAGCTACGGGCGGGCTTCTCCAATCGCTTGGCTAGGTCTCGCCAGATGGCTGCCCGGTGCTCGTGAGCGGCCCTCTTCAGGGTGAGCACCAAACCAACCAAGTGGTAGTTGGATTTTTTGTCCAGTGCCATATCTGACTCTCCCGACATAGCCTGTTGGGTGCGCGGCCAAGGAGGGTAGGTATATTAATGGTATGGGACCGGAATGGAGATTCGTGGAGTTGGGAAAGGTTTTGTTTTTTATGAATACACATCTAAAAGTTCCGGATTTCACCGCTCAGGAATCCATTCCGGGTGGGCGCGATTGGACAGAAATAAGGTGCGTATGGGTGAAAATTGACACCATCATACCAAATATTTTAATACTATTGAGTCATGGGAGCTTTGTGTATCCTATCGACCTTTTCCAGTTCCTTGGAACCGGGCAAGACCGGCCTCTTCTTTCGGTCATCTTTTTGATCCTGATGAGCCATGCCGAGCGACGATTCACCTTGCGGCTGCCAAAGGAGGATATGGACCTCGTTGACCTTTACCTGAAGGACCATCCGTTTCGTTTCCAGACCGTGACCGAGCTGATCCGGCATTCGATCCGGGAGTTCCTGGCGCCCCGGGTCCTGGATCCGAAAACGGCCACCCTCAAGGTCGAACTGACCGGCCAGGCCTTCACCCGCCTGACCGAGACGATGGATAGATTTCGCAATTACGATAGACCCGATAATCTGATCTCGGAGGCCATCCTGGAATTCGCCAAGCAGAAGCTCGATGAAGAACAGGAATACCAAAAGAAGGTCAAGGTCTTCGAATCATCTCAGGCTACTTTCGCGACCATACTATCAGGTATGGTGGAGGAGTAGACGGTGAGGCGAGCGAGGGGGATGGGACCACTCGTTCACAGGACCAGATCACAAAAAAGCATAACCGAACAACGCACACCACACCCGGGATCCGCCCCTTGACCTCATGGGTCCGGGGGCGCCCCAACCCCTTCGCCAACAACCATTTCAGAGCTCATCGCTTCGCCGGTCTCGGCCTGATTCGCAAAAGACGAAATATGATATTCAGCGCGGATACTATATATAGCTGTAGTCAATAATTTGTCTAACCTGCGTCTTTTAGCGGTATATTTATATACTAGGGAACATTATCAAGTTTGAGTCCTAATGAAGCAACCTCTCAATTCCCAGCGTTTGACGGTCCGTCTGGACCCGAACATCATCGACAATATGGCCCAGCTCATGCAGGAGCATCCCTTCAAGTACCAGAGTCATAACGATCTGGTGAGGCAGGCCCTGGATGAGTATATGGCACTACGGGTCGACTCCCCCGGTGAGTCCCTAACACCGGTGAAGATGCCCCAGAAGATACGTGCCCGTCTGCAGCGGATGATCGAGAACGGATATGGCAATGCCAGCCAGATAATCACCGCGGCCCTACGCCATTACAGTCAGTTCCTGCTGGAAGAGGAGGCATTGTTCATGGAGCGATTCGAGAACGTGGAGAGCTCCTCGCCACGCAAACCGAAGATCCCACAGGGCTTGGTACAGGAGTAGGCGGTAATCACTGGAGGGGGATGGGTCTCGCTCTTTTGCTGCCTTTCACCTATCTCGGAGGCACAAGTAATGACGCAGGATGAGGCATTGGAGCCCATTATCGGGCAAATTGACGAGATGAAACTACCCGAGGGGGTCCGCATCGCCATAATCGGGTGTGGCGGCGCAGGCTGTAATACCCTGGGCCCCATCAGATCGATCTGTGTGAAGAATGCGGTCACAATCGGATTGAACACCGCCCTGCAACATCTGC
>CAYSUX010000336.1:0-2106 GCA_964434315.1 uncultured archaeon | reverse complement strand
CCATCTCCATCTCCATCTCCATCTCCATCTCCAGTTTCATCCCCCCCAGTTTCATCCCCATTCACATCGCATTCTTGACCCTGGAACGACTGACCGCTGTCCGCGATGGCCCGGGACGGTTCCGGTATCCGTATCGTCTCGATATCAGGCGAAAGATCGTCCATGATGGTCCCATCCTCGATCCTGGCGAGGATAGCCGCCAGCTCATCATCGATCTCGTCGTCATCGTCATCCCTGGCTTTCGACCTCCGGGCAGCCTGACCCAGCCGATTCGACCTTGCCTCACCGAGGTGTTCCTTAAGGTCGGTCCGGAGCCGGTGGACCTGCATCGCCAGGACCGTACCGATACCCGAGGTCACACCTGGAAGCAGGGCCACGGAGGCTCCCGCGACGGTGCCCAGTCCTCCAGACATGGCCGCCTCCCTGGCCCCGACAGCCACCGGGTCAACGTGTTGCGGTGGAAGGTCGGGCAGATCACCCCATGACATGAGCAATGTCGCAAGACCGAAAAGCCCTGTGAAGACCGGGAACAGGAC
Source organism: uncultured archaeon (assembly GCA_964434315.1). Classification (GTDB taxonomy): domain Archaea; phylum Thermoplasmatota; class Poseidoniia; order MGIII; family CAYLMJ01; genus CAYLMJ01. Next base: position 1,570 of record CAYSUX010000336.1, on the reverse strand, counting down.
CGAGGAGGGCAATCCCAGAGGGCTACTGGTCTCCAGTTCCCAGGTTACCAGTCCCAGGATGCCGGAAAGCAGGAAGATCCCGGCAGCGAGCCCTCGCCCCAGCCATCGGCTAGCCGGCCCCTGGGCCAGGATCGTATGGCCTTTATGGCTGACCTTGCGATAGGCGATATGACGGGTCTCGGTCAGGATCAACAGGACCGAGATACCCAGCAGAACCCAGAACATATGAGGTTGGATCTTTATATATAGATCGACGGGAGACCCGATGATCATTCGCAGGGGCAACAGGAGCACCAGGACCCAGGCCACAGCCACCAGGCTGCCGATGGCCGAGAGCACCACGGCCCGATATCCCCGGCCTATCAGCAACATGCGGTGAGCTGGTAGGACCGATAACGCGGTCTCTCCTTCCGGAGCGCCCAGAAAGGTGGAAGGGATGAAGTTGACAAAGGTGTGGGCCAGGCCGGTGGAGGTCAACAAAACCGCCATCAACAGGGGTATGTCCATCTCATCCCGGGCCATGGGTGCCAGTGATCGAGAGAGGGATGCCGAAGCCCCCAGCATGAGCAGGGCCAGGGTGTTGACATGGAGGCCGGGGATGACACCCGAAAGCGAACCGAGGATACCGCCTGCCAGAGCGCAAATGATCACCGCGACGAACAATTCCATTGGCTCACCAGTCTAGTGATATCAACCCGGTTTCGACTCCGATATCCACAGGCCATGGTCGCCATCCTCGAGAACCAGGATATACTCGAAACCGGTGACCTTGTACTGGAAGTCCCCCTTGACCACGATCCGGTCACCGATACCGGCCAGGGCCACCGCCTCGATGAGAGGGGCCCTGATGATGACCGTCAGGTTATACTGACCTTCAGGGTCGCCCAGGCAAAGGATCCGGCCTTCATCCGACAGGTTGGATCCAGTTATCACGCCGGTGACCATCAGGTCGCCTCCCACATAGGCCACGGGTGCCCGGGCCAGATCCTCGAGGGTCATGCTCCCCCTGGAGGCACGGTCGAGCAGACGTACCATATCTTCCTCGCAATCCAGCTCCCACTGGCCATGGTATAGCTCTACCTGGCCTGTGGCCTCGATATGGTCACCGGCGCGGGGCAGAAAGCCCAGCGAGGGGACGAAGACCACTATCCGGACCGTCTCCTCCACCAGTTCCAGTAACCATCCTCCGCCACTGGTGGGGGCGGTATGGGTCACCGTGCCTCTGACCGTCACTGTCCGACCCTCGTACCGGGGTATCTCATCCAGACCGATCAAGGGCGGTTCCTGCAATCGAGCGACCTGGGCCAGTACCACTATCCCGGTCAGGGCTAGGGTCAACGTCATCGCTATCCGAGAGCTGAGGATAGACTTCAGACTGGCTCTTTCCTTGGGCTTCTTTTTATCGACTGACAACTTCGATCCCCGGCATGGAAGGTCTTCCGGATTATTAGGGTTTCGGGGCTTCGGGTTTCCTGTTTCCTTCTATGTTATTTGTGCATTTATTCTGTGCAATCTGTGCAAGTAAATCCTTTTTAAAAGTGGGTCAGACTGGGGAGCCGAGGTAACTATC
>CAYSUX010000335.1:0-2113 GCA_964434315.1 uncultured archaeon | reverse complement strand
GTGGTGCCGAGGGCTGCCACGGCGGCGATGCGCAACCGCGGGTCATCGGGGTCGTTGAGCAATCGCGTCATAGGTCCGGTGGCGTCGGGTCCCCCGATGGCACAGATGGTCTCACCGATCCAGCGTCGGGTCTGGGTATCCGAGAGGTCCAGTCCGGCTTCCAGTTCCAGGAGGGCCGCGTCTCCGAGACAGATGAGAGCATCCTTTACCGCTGAGCGTACTTCCCAGACCTCATCGGCAAGGGCGCGCACCAGCCTGGCGGCCGACCTGGGTTGTCCGATCTCCCCCAGGATCCGGGCTGCCTGGCTACGGTTCTCCGGGTCCTGATGGTCCAGAAGCTCGCAGAGACCCTCCAGGTCCCCCAGGGCTTGCAGGCGCTCAAAATCCACCATGGATCTGCTCCGATACCAAGCCCAGTTTGCTCTAAGATATAAGGGATTTGGTCCATTCGCGTGGTTGTGCCCGATAACCTCCGATCCATGGCATTACCTCAATCCCTTCTCGATCTCCCTGAGTCTTTCCAACCCCTCGTCCAGGCTGTTCTCGTCCTTCATCCTGCGCCTGGCTCTCCTCTTGCCCTTCCTGGTCCTCGACCTGTCGGTACCATCCTGCTCGACCTTTGCGGTCTCCCCGGCACCCTCCTGTTCAGGGGCGATGACCGAACGGTTCAGGATCGAATCGGCAATGTCGAGGTTGACCTCCCGGGCCGGTGGTAGACCGGGAGCGGCCTCCGGCTTTGTTCGCCCGTCATCCTCATCGTTCTCGCTGTCCTCACCGTTCTCGCCGTTCTCGTGTTTCTCATCCTCAGGCGGCCTGAAGAGCAAGGATGTGCGATTCAGGACACTGTCACGGATGGTGATATTGGTTATCTGTTTGATGGGCCAGCCCTTGGCTTCCATGCGCTCGTGCAGGTCGTGACCCAGCTCGGCCAGCAGGCCGGTCAGGGGCGCCTGGGCCGGGGCGGCGGTAAAGAGCTCGATGGAGTTGGTCAGTTCGTCCACCGTGACCCGCATGACCAGTTCGTAGCCCTTCACCTTGGTCTTGCCATAGTACCAGGCCTCGGCGGTGTAGGGATTTACCGTACTGAAGTTACGCACATGCTGTATCTCCCGGCCACCGATGGCCTCCCGGGCCAGGGTGAAGGCCTCGGCGGGCTTGAGGGCCGGGGGCAGGTTGTAGACCCTGGAATCGGAATGTTCCAGGACCTCCTCCACCAGATTGGCCAGGGTGGCCACATTGGCCGATTCGGGGGTGAAGAATATGGGGCAGATGACCTCGGCCTGCTTGGAGCGCATCTTGGTCAGGTGAAGTTTGCCCTGGACATCCTTGTAGGCCAGGGTACCGTCAAGTTGGGAGCTGGTGCAGATCAGGGGGTCCAGGTAGAATGCCAGGGTCCGTTTCTGTCCCGGTCCCAGGTTGCCCAGGATGGCCTTGCTTCCCAGAAGCCTGAAGTCGGGCTCCACATGGTCCAGGCGGAAGGCCTTCTCATCGAACAACAGTTCCACCGCGGCGTCGGTGACAACCATCTCGGACTGGTTGTGGGCCGCCACCTTGACCCTGACATAACCCCTGAAGAACTCGGTCTCCCGCAACAATTTGACCTGGGCTTCGGCCTGGTCGGGGGCGGACTGCCACCGGGTCTGAAAGGATGCCGCGGAACCGGCGGCCTCAAGCCATTCGTTCTGCTCAAAGGAGACCAGACCATTATCATAGATACGGGCGGCGGTGATGATGACGGTCAACGGCAAGGTCCCGGGTTGGGGAGCCCTGAGCGCCACTTTCAGAGAGGTCTCCTCCCCGGCCCGCAGGTATTCCAGCGTCGGTATCGGCTGGATCTCAACTCCCTCCATCCGGATCCGGATCCCCCGGGCATGGGCCCGGCCGACATTGGAGACCTTCATCTCGGTACGGTGCCATGATCCGGCCTGGATATCCCTGTCGATCTTCACCACCAACTGGGGCTCGGCCTGCCGCATGTCGAGACGTAGCTGGGCCAGGTTGGCCTGGACCAGTTGGCGGGCTTTGGCCACCTTGCCGGTGGTGAGGGCCACGCGTCCCTGCTCGAGGCCGCTACGTGCCTGTTCCACCGAGATATAGTCCCGGGCCTGCTCGA
>CAYSUX010000334.1:0-2124 GCA_964434315.1 uncultured archaeon | reverse complement strand
ATGGGTCGGAAGCCCTCTTTGGCGCCGTCCGCGATCATCCCTGCCACTATCCCCGCCACGGCCGCCCACCTCTTCCCCGAGTACGATGTGGCCACCCTCGATCCCGCCGAGAAGAAGGCGGCCAACGTCATCATCCAGAGGCTGCTGGAGGGCGGGACCCGGGAGGAGCTGAGATGGCTCTTTGCCGCCTGCGGCCAGGCCAGGGTGGCCGAGTGGGTTCGGGAACGAGGGCTGCGAGGGCTGTCGCGAAAGGCCTTCGCCTACTGGCGGCTGGTTCTGGGGGTAAAAGAATACCGGCGACCACCGTGGATGAAGAAGACCGATGACCCTTATCCCGACCCGGCGCCGGGGCTGTGGGGGCGGTGATTACTGCCGCAACCGCGCCTTCAGGCCCTCCACCAGGCCGTAGTCCAGGCTGAGGTTGTTGTTATAGCCGCTGCCCAACCGGATGTCGGGCTTGGCGGCCCCGTGAAAGTCGGACCCGCCGGTGATCGCCAGCTCGAACTCGTCGGCCAGGGCCAGGTAGAGCGCGGTCTGCTCGGGAGTGTGCCTGGGGTAATGTACCTCCAATCCATCCAGGCCCCAGCCTCTCATCTGCCGGATGAGTCGCCTTAGTTCCACCTCATCGCGTCCCAGGGTGAACGGGTGGGCCAGGACCGCCAGGCCGCCGGCTCTGTGGATGAGTTCGATGGACTCCCGAGGGGTCAATCGCCGTTTCTCGGCATAGCCCGGCCTGCCCCGGGCCAGGTACATATCGAAGGCCTCCTGGGTGGTGGCCGCATGGCCCTTCTCGATGAGCGCGGCGGCAAAGTGGGGACGGCCCACCTGGGCCCCGGGACCCCCGGCTTTGGCCTGCACCTCCTCCATGGTGATATCCAGACCCAGCTCTTGGAGCCTGGCCACGATACGGGGGTTGCGGTTACGGCGGTTCTGCTTCAATTCCTCCAACATGGTCAGGAATTCCGGGTCGGTGTGATCGATATAGTAGCCCAGGATGTGCATCGAGCCGGGGCGGGGGAACTCGGCCGATATCTCCAGCCCGGGCACATACTCCACCCCTAACCGGGCCGCGGCGGCGGCGGCCTCGGCCTGCCCATCGACGTTGTCATGGTCGGTAAGAGCCCAGGCTCTCAGGCCGGCATCTTTGGCCAGGGCGGCCACCTCGGCCGGAGGTAGGCTGCCGTCCGAGGCGGTGGAATGGCTGTGCAGGTCGATGGTGAAGGTCATGTTGGGACTTCCTGTGTTGTTCTGGGGGGATGGCTCGGGTACCCGGCGACCCTGGGTCCGGAGTGGCTCTGGGGTCCGGACAGGTCCGGTACCAGTGGGTCTCTGGGACCCGGGCGGGGCGAGAGCGGCTCGGATACTCGATCCGGGCTTGCTCAAGTGGATGACCCCAATTATGGCAACTTATATACTATGGTGTCTGCTGGCCCCAACCATTCCCTCGTTGAGGGGCGATAATCAAATTCAACACCTCTTTTGGAGTGTCCGATATGGTAGATCATTCAGCAAGTCCGGCCGGTGAGGAGTTCCCCATCCCCGGACCGGAGGATTACGAGGCCGAGTTCCAACGGATCAAGAAGCTGGTGGACCAGGCCCGGCAGGCCGGCCAGGAGATCGTCGTGGTCATGGGTGTGGGCTTCGTGGGCGCCGTCATGGCGGCCATCGTCGCCGATACCGTTGATAAAGAAACAGGCAAGCCCAATAAGTTCGTCATCGGCTGCCAGCGACCCAGCACCCGCAGTTTCTGGAAGATCCCCCTGCTCAACCGGGGCGAGGCGCCGGTCAAGGCCGAGGACCCGGAGGTGGACCCCATGATCGCCCGCTGCGTTCTGGAAAAGAAGACCCTCATCGCCACCTTCAACAGCGATGTCCTGAAGCTGGCCGACTGCGTTGTGGTGGATGTCCAGTGTGATTATACCAAGCATGACCTGGGCAACATGCGCACCGGCGAGGTGGAGATGGGCGCCCTGGAGGCGACGCTCAGAACCATCGGAGATCGGATATCGTCCGACTGCCTGGTGCTCATCGAGACCACCGTGGCCCCCGGCACCACCGAGTTCGTGGCCTGGCCGATCCTGAGGCGGGCCTTTGCCCGCAGAGGTATCGACTCCGAGCCTTTGC
>CAYSUX010000333.1:0-2172 GCA_964434315.1 uncultured archaeon | reverse complement strand
GCCAATAGCCAAGCCGTTAGCCAATCGCCAAGCCGTTAGCCATTAGCCATAACCCTTTTGGTCCCCTTTGCCATGAGAAGAGGATAATGGCTTCCGCGGAATCCCAGAAAGCCCCCATCGACATGGGCCAGGTCAGGGCCAGGGCCAAGCCCACCGAGATCGCCGAGGAGAAGGAACCGACCCCCAGACCCGTGGCCGAGCTCATGGCCCAGATGGCCTACGAGTACCAGCAGCAGGAGAACGACTGGAGACTGTTGCGGGGTCGCGATCGGGCAGGCCATACCGACACCTTCATCCAGGGACCGGTCGCCCTGTACCAGATGAAGACCGAACTGAAGAACCCCTTCCAGCATATCGGAGTGGGCATGCGCTTCCCCAATCCCCGCACCGAGGGATTGCCAGGCGGGCGCAGACCGAACCGGGCCCAGGAGCGGCTCTTCACCCCCCGGACCCTGGAGCCGCTCTTCAGTGGTGAGCCCTTCCCCTTCCAGGAGGTCTATCCCCGGCTGCGCCATGACCCCGACGAACAGACCATCTCGCTGGAGACCGTTGTCTCCGCCGGCATCGGGGCCCATTCCCAGCCTGCCACTGACAAGCTGCGTCACCTTATCTCGGCCCAGCAGGACAACCTCCAGGCCAGGCTCGACCGTGAACTCAATAAACTGACCCGCAAGCATGACATGTTCAAGGAGTTCGGGTAAGGGTCTTTGGTCTTTGAATTATGCAATTACCCATTCGGTATCGGACCTCGGACCCGCGAGAACGATGTCACGGTTGCGGGCCAGCAAAGGGCGATGCTAAAGGTGCGGGAAGGCAGAAGCGCTTTTACATCGGCTAGGTATCAGGGTCCAGGCACATGATGGGCCAAGCCGGGGCTGCCGGGAGCAGGAGCCCTTGTTCGATATCGTTTAGAAGACTCTCGAAGCCTTCACCATCGGAGAATTCGTCGTCATGGCCGAGGGCGAACAGCTTGAAAGCCTATCTTCCAATATCGACCTGCAGTTTGTTTCTCAGGTCCAATTCCTGCGCCTGATACCCCTGGTGGGCGGCTGAGTTCCACCATACTAACGCTTTCAGGTATCCTCCGGATTTCCAATAAGACGGGTCCTTTCGTCCCAACATTTATATATCATAAGTAATTGCAGGTACTGCCAAAGCAAGCCATGTACCAGTACATAGCATAGGTCAGAGGAGGTATAGACCACTTGGACACAAGCGCCAGGAACCATCCCAATGCCAGGGGGCAGCACCGCCCGCCGTTCAGGGCTTGCTCTTTTTCAATGGTAGATAAAGATGAGGAGACCATCAGCCCGGGCCTTCACGGTTCGGCCGATGGCTATGCCACTTGTCCAATCTCCAGCAAGAAAACACACTCGAGAGAGGGAGCCATCCTGTCTCGGGCAGTGCTGCAATGGCTAACCATGCCTCAGGGTATGGTTGCTGTTGGTTCTTGGCGTGGTCCAAAATCGACAACGTATCAACCGGTTCGATATCCATCGATCGGGCGTTGACGAGTGGAATTACATCTTGACCAGAGGCAAGGTGAGCAATATGAAAACCAATACCAAATTCTTCGGCAAGAAGATCCCAGCGTGGATGCTGCTGGCCGCCCTCGTAGTGATGGGCGCCGGCGCAGCTACGGGCCTAGTGCTGAAGGATCAGATAGATGGTACAACCACCATCGCAGTGAGCCAGGCTATCAGGGTCGGCGCCCCCGTTTCCGGGGTCGGCGACGATAGTGACGAATTTCTGGGCACCGTTGACGACGACGGCATGTCCTGGATGGTCCACTTTGAGGCCAACAACGGCGATACCGTTGTTTTCAACCTGCCGGTCATCAATGAAGGTGCCAACCCCATCGTTTGCGGCATGACCATGACCATCCCCGAGGGACTCACGGTCAGTATGACCGAGGATGGCGCCGGTGAGGTCGACGACGTCACCCAGGTCGGCCCCAACTACTGGAAGTTCACGGTCACCGGCACCGCTGCCGGTGCCGCCGATGATATCGTCATCGTGACCATCGCCATCGAGGATGCCGTAGAATGGCAGATCGAGCAGCGCAGAGAACGGCTCTTGCCCGGCCGGGAGAGCGAATGCTGATCGACAGTAACATCATCATTTATGCTGCAATGCCCGAGTATGCGGAACTGCGAGAGTTTGTCTCCACCT
>CAYSUX010000332.1:0-2173 GCA_964434315.1 uncultured archaeon | reverse complement strand
TTCCAGAGCAGACGCTAGCTTAACTCAGTAAATCTGCCGCGAAGCGGCTTTCTTGATCCGTTCCCTGGTCAACTCGTCCTTGATCTTTTTGACCCGCTTTTTGAACTTGGGATGGAATTCGACGGTCACCATTCTTCCAGCTCTTCAAGGAAGGTTTCACTGTCCACGCTGGTGAACTCACCCCGTTCCCATCGCCGAAGGGCGGCCTCTGTGCGCCTGGCAAACTCCAGATCCTCGGCAAGCTGCTCGGAAAGATCACTGGCTTTCTTCATCAGCAGATGGCCGTTGTCGCGAATAATGAGCAGCTTTTCCCCGGCTTCAATGTCCTTGCGCATCTGGGCGGGTATGACTACCTGACCCTTCGAGCTCATCTTGGTTATGGCAATATCCATACGCAAGACATATCTTACTCGGCCATTTAACTTTTCATTGAGGGTTGAGGATTGAGATAATGAAAGGTTGAGGGATTCAAGGCGGTTTGAACTCTCACCCCCATCACTCGTGACCTGCCACCCCAAATCCTTTAGGCCCGCCTGAGCCTCCCCCGGCCATGGAGCGATTCCAGCGTCCCAAAGGCACCCGCGATTTCCTGCCTGGCGAGATGGCCCTGCGCAACGCCGTGGCCGCCAGGGTCCGGCAGACCTTCGAGTCCTTCGGATTCCAGGAGATCATGACCCCCACCTTCGAGGAGTTCGCCTTGCTGGCCCACAGGTCGGGCGACGAGATCCGGGAGCGGATGTTCACCTTCCATGGCAAGAGCGGCAACCAGGGCAGCCAGGGTAACCAGGGCAGCACTGAGGGCGGCGGTAGCGGAGGTAGCGGAGGTAGCGACGGCCAATGCGAGCGCGGCGGAGGCGGCAAGGGCAGCGAGGCCGGGACCGGCACGGAATATGGTCTGCGACCCGAGGTGACCGCCGCCATCTGCCGCCTGGAGGCCGAGGAGCCCTTGCTGCCCAAGCCCCACAGATTCTACTATCTGGGGTCCTGCTTTCGCTATGACCAGCCCCAGAAGGGGCGCTATCGCGAGTTCTGGCAGGCGGGTGTGGAGCTACTGGGGCCCCGCAACCTGGCCGCCGACGCCGAGACCATCGCCGTGGCCATGGCGGTCATGGCCGACCTGGGCCTCGAAGGCGCCCGGCTCAAGGTGGGCCATATCGGTATCGTGAGGTCGCTGTTAAAGGCCGCCAGGCTTTCGGAAGCTGCCCAGAACTCCATCATCGCCGATATCGATCGCCTGCTATCATTGCAGGAGAAATGCGAGGTCATCGCCCTGAAGGACGAACTGACGGTCAACGACGAGAACTATATAAAGCGAAAAGTGGCCGATCTGGCCAAATTACAGCAAAGCCAGGGCTACGAGGGACCTGTAAAGGTCGATTCCACCGGGGTCCATTCGACCGAGGCCGCCCAGGCCTGGCTGGACTCCCTTCCCGGTGATTGGCTGGCCACCCAGCAATGGCTGTGGAAGGCGGAATTGCCTCCCGAGCTGGTGAGTCGATTGACCGCCATCCTGACCCTACGCGGACCACCCGCCGCCATCATCGCCGGAGGCATGGAGCTGCTGGCCGATACACCCGCCGCCCCTGCCCTGGCCGAGTTGAGGGAGCTGACCCAATGGCTGGCCCGCTACGGCCTTGCCGACTACGAGCTGGTGCTGGGCGTCGCCCGGGGCCTGGATTACTACACCCGGACGGTCTTCGAGATAGACCATCCCTCGCTGGGCGCCGAGAAGCAGGTCTGCGGTGGCGGCCGCTACGATGATCTGGTACGCGAGTTCGGCGGCCCCGAGCTGCCTGCGGTGGGCTTTGCCTTCGGCTTCGACCGGCTATGCCTGCTGGTGGAGCAGGACGAGGCCGCCCTGGCGGCCCTGGCCCTGGATGAGGCTCGCCTCGACTGCTTTGTCGTTCATATCCAGAAGAAGCTACTTGGCCGGGCCACAGAACTGGTGACCGGCCTACGCGCCGCCGGTATGCGCGCCGAGTGCGAGCTACAGAACCGGGACCTGCGCGGGCAACTGGGCTACGCCGATTCCACCGGCGCGCCCTGGGCCATCCTCATCGGCCCCCGGGACATGGCCCTGGAGCCTCCCGAGGTCACCCTGCGTAACATGGCCAGCCAGGAGCAGGAGCAATGGCCACTGGCGGACGTGGTGGATGAGGTGGCGAGGCGGGTT
>CAYSUX010000331.1:0-2194 GCA_964434315.1 uncultured archaeon | reverse complement strand
CGGGATGCCCGATGATCTCTCGCTCTTCGGACACCAGCCGACCCCGGCACCAGACCGCCTCCGGAAAGCAGCCCGTCCATCCCTCGAATGCGGTCCAGCCGCAACGTGAGTGCAGCTCATCGGCCCGGATCTTTGTTGGCTCCTTGAGGTTGACCACCATCATATCGGCGAGCTTGCCTTCCTCGAGCTTGCCTTTGTGCCCCTCCAGACCCAGGCGGGCGGCGGGCGCGACACAGAGGGCTTGCACGGCCCGGTCCAGACCCCAGCGCCGGTCCCGCACCGCCTGTAGCATCAGGGGGACCAGGGTCTCGACCCCGGGCATGCCGGACAGGGGCGCGTCCGATTCCTTCTCCTCGGGCGTGTGGGGCGCGTGATCGGAGGCCACGAGGTCGATGAGCCCCCGGTTCAGACCCTTCCAGAGCGCGGCGTTGTCGGATCTATCCCGTAGCGGAGGGTCGACCTTGCCGTAGAGTCCCAGCCACTCCATCTTGGTGGCCAGCAGTAGATGGTGGGGTGTTACCTCGCAGGTGGCCTGCCAGGCCCCGGCCTCGGCCCCGGCGGTGGGTGGCCGGGAGAGCAGGTTCACCGATTCTGTGGTGCTAAGATGGGCGATATGGAGTCGCTCATGGTCGTGGGGCGCCAGAAGCTCGATGGCCCTGCGCTCGGCCTCGGACCGGTTGTCGGTGTGCTCCTGCAGGCGGCGGACCCGCTCACCGGCGCCCAGATGCCCCGGATGCTCGGCATGGACCATCACCGTTCTCTGACCGGCTTCCAGAAGTCCGGCGATGGTGGCCTCGAACTCCCGGGACGTGGTCCCGTAGGGGTAGACCTTCCAGCCGGTGACCGCCTGATCGAGAGCGGTCCAGTGCTCGTCCCGGATCGTGTCGGTCCGGCCCATGGCCCACAGACCGAAGTCCACATGGGTCGAATCCCCTGCCAGCTCCAGCTTGCGGGCCAGGCGGGACAGGGTATCGGTGGGTGGCGTGGTGTTGGGCATGTCCACCACGGTGGTGACCCCGCCGCAGGCCGCCCCGGCGCTCCCGGTCCGGAAATCCTCCTTGTGGGTCTGGCCCGGTTCGCGAAAGTGGACATGAAGGTCGGTGGCCGCCGGCAGGATGAGCCGGTCGTGGTACAATCGCCGGTGTTCCTCGTCGCCGTGGAGCACCTTGGCCACCCGGGTCAGCCTCTCGTTCTCCCAGCCGACACAGCAGTTCAGCAGGCCCTTGCCCGGCAGATAGGCCCGTCCTTCCAGGACCCTCATGACCTACCGCCTTCTTCCTCTTCGGCAGGCACTTCCAGCACGATGGCGGTCAATCCCAGGGTCTGTTTTGTTTCACCCTTTCGGGATGTGACCTTCAGGGTGACCTCGCAAGGAGAGGTGGCATTGACACTCTCGCGGGTCAGTTCGATGGTCAGGGTCAGGGCCTGGTCGGGCTCGAGCCGTATACCGTCGTCGGCCAGCTTCTCCCGTTCTGTCTGGTTGAGCAGGCTACCGTTCATGGCCGTTATCAACACGGTCCAGTTCTCGGGCTCCTTCTTCAACGACACATTGGCTGAGAAATTGTCCCAGGCCTCGCCGGTGTTGTTCACAAAGACCGTGAAATCGAGGGTGTTGTTCACGGCCGTGAGGTTGAACTCGTCGTAACTCTGGGTCCTGGATTCCGGGTCCTCGAGACGCAGAGCGAAATCGTAGGGTGACTCGCCCATTATCAGGGGAGCCGCGACAAAGGAGGTGACCAGCATGAACACCGCGAAGCCGCCCAGGGCCACCCGCTTGTTGTCCAGTTCGGTGACATCCTCCAGGGGAGGCGGATGGTGGAGGCCCAGGACCATGATGATGAGCGCGAAGACCCGCCAACCCTGGTACTCGGGTACGCCGAACATGGGTAGGCCGAACAGCCCCAGCCACAGCATGAGTAACATGGCGCCCATCGAGGCGTAGTGGGCCTTCTCGCCCAGGAGGGCCCGGGAGATGTGACCACCGTCGAGCTGACCGGCGGGCAGGAGGTTCAGGGCCGTGACCAGGAAACCGGCCCAACCGGCGAAGGCCACCGGATGGATCAGGTAATCGCCGGTGGAGGGCAGCAGTGCCTGGCTCAGCCCATCCAGGGCGTTGAATATCAGGGGTGTTCCGAGGTACATGAGATCCCCGGTGTCCTCGGGAACCGGGGTGGCGTAGAACTCGGTGAGCAGG
>CAYSUX010000330.1:0-2198 GCA_964434315.1 uncultured archaeon | reverse complement strand
GGCGGCTTGTGCAACATGGCCTGCTCGACCGCGGGCTTTTTCATGGAGAAGCACCCCACGTTGGCGCCGGTTGCATCGATGGAGGACGGGGTCTACATCGCCGGCGCCTGTCAGGGACCCAAGGATATCCCCGAAACCGTGGCCCAGGCCGAGGCCGCGGCGGCCGAGGCCATCGCCTTGACCGCCAAGGGTTACATCACCCTTGAGCCAAATCTATCCTATATCGACGAAGATCTCTGTTCCGGCTGTCAGGTGTGTGTCTCACTCTGTCCCTACTCGGCCATCGAGCACGATGCCGAGAAGAAGATCTCGGTGGTTACCGAGGTACTCTGTAAGGGCTGCGGCGTCTGTGTAGCGGGTTGTCCCAGTGGGGCGGCCAGTCAGAAACTGTTCGAGAACGATCAGATCATGGACGAGCTACAGGAGGTGCTCGCATGAGCGAAGGTTTCGAGCCCAACATCGTGGCGTTCGTTTGCAACTGGTGTACCTACATCGCCGCCGATACGGCAGGTGTGTCCCGGGCCAAGTACGCCCCGAACGTCAAGCTCATCCGAACCATGTGCAGTGGTCGTGTTGATCCCCAGTTCGTGCTGACCGCCCTGCAGAAAGGGGCCGACGGTGTACTGATCTGCGGCTGCCACCCCGGCGACTGTCATTACAAGGAAGGCAACTACAAGGCCCTTCGGCGCCATACCCTGTTGAAGAAGATGCTGGGACAACTCGGCATCGAGGACGAGCGAGTGCGTCTGGAATGGATCTCGGCTTCCGAACCCGAGAAGTTCCGCCAGGTTGCCAATGAGATCACCGAGCAGATCCGGAAGCTTGGACCATTCAAGAACAACGGAGGTGTATAATATGGCCGAAAAACTGAAAGTGGCCCTGCACTGGCTTGCCAGTTGCGGCGGCTGTGATGTGGCCGTGGTGGATGTTGACGAGAAGATCCTGGATGTCGTCGAGCTCATGGACATCTTCTTCTGGCCCGTGGCCCTAGACGGCAAATACTCCGATATCAAGGCCATGCCCGACAAGTTCCTGGACATCGCCATGATCAATGGCGGTGTGCGCACCACCGAACAGGAGGAACACGCCAAGCTCTTCAGGGACAAGGCGAAGGTCGTGGTGGCCTTCGGTTCCTGCGCCTGCACCGGGGGTGTACCCGGGCTGGCCAACAGCACTAACCGGGAGGAGATCCTCCAGACTGCCTATCACGACACTGTATCCACCACCAACCAAGCCGGGACGCGACCGCAACCCAAATGGGTGGACGACGTCACCGGGGAGACCCTGACCCTCCCGACCCTATACGAGGATGTCAAGCCCCTTCACCAGGTCATCGACGTGGATTATTTCCTCCCGGGATGCCCGCCGACCGTGGAGCGCATCCTGGATCTGGTCGGCGTGGCCGCCAACTTCGCAAAGACCGGTGAGCTGCCCCCCAAGGGCGCTACCATCGCCGCCGATAAGTCGGTCTGTGATGAGTGCGAGCGCGAGAAGGGCGAGAAGGACATCAAGGAGATCAAACGGCCTCATCTTTTCGACGCCGATCCCGACAAGTGTCTGCTGGAGCAGGGCATAATCTGCATGGGTCCGGCCACCCGGGGAGGGTGTGGCGCCCCCTGCATGGACGCCAACATGCCCTGCCGCGGTTGCCAGGGCAAACCCGAGCAGGTCGACGACCAGGGTCTCAAGATGCTCTCGGCCCTGGCCTCGGTCATGGGTGTCGAGGGCGAGGAAGAGGCCTTTGACAAGGTCGAGGAACTGATGGATCAGGTAGCAGACCCCCTGGGGACCTTCTATCGTTTCAGCCTGCCCATGGCGATAATCAACAAGGCCCTTCCCAAGAAGGAGGTGAAATGATGACCGACGAGTACTATTACATAGAAAATGGCGTCAAATACGACCGGGCTTTACTCGAGAAGGTCCAGGCTATTGTGGCCAAGCAAGGTGCCGTCACCGATGATGACATCGATGAACTCTTCGAACTGATCGTCGATGCCGGTGTTATTACGGAAACCGAGAAGCGGACCGTCGGCTTCATGCTCGGGAAGTACAAGTTCACCGAGACCGCTGACCGGAAAATGCGCTCCAAGGTCAGCGCCTGGGAGACCCGGAAATCCGGGGGTGGGAAGCCCAAGCCGACCACTATCGAAGAGCAGGCCCGCCAGACCAAGCGCGTGACCATCGACCCCATCACCCGC
>CAYSUX010000329.1:0-2207 GCA_964434315.1 uncultured archaeon | reverse complement strand
AGAGCTCGAACTCGCCGGCGATGAGCGGATGGGCCAGGTCCCAGGCCACGATGGTTCCGGGGGCCATCTCACCGAAATGCCCCAGTCTGCGTTCGTTATCAGTCATCACCCTGGCACAGCGACCGGGGATGAAACCGGGCTGTTTTGCACTTTCCAGTTGGATGTCATGGCCCAGTTTGCCCTGGAGCGCCTGGACCAGCCCCTTGGCCCGGCTGAAGTTGGCCCTGGGCTCCAGTTCTACAAAAGCGACCCGCTGTCGGTTTTGATGGTCGATGACCACCTCACCCACCTCGAAGAGCCTCTGGGGCAGTTCCCGGTGGGTATTGGCGGCCAGGACCTCGATGAGTCCCGGGACCAGGGAGGTGCGAAGCAGGCTGTATTCCCGGCCGATGGGGTTTGCCATCCGGGTCACGCCCGGTTCGATATCCCCAGGATCCCGTCCCATTCGTTCGAACTGGGCCTTGGCTCCGCTCAGGGAGAGGGTCATGACCTCCTGGAAACCCAGGCCCACCATGATCTCCCTGGCGCTCTCGGCTCGCTCCTGGATCTCACGCCTGGAACCGAAGGTCATGGACCCGGGCAATCGCTCGGGAGAGTTGAGATAACCCATGCCGATGGCAGCCTCCTCCACCAGATCGACCTTGTGGAGGATGTCCCAGCGATATGCCGGTACATGTACCTTGATGTTGTTGTTATCGACGATGTCCACGCCCAGACCCATTCGCAGGAAGGCTTCTTTTTGCCTCTCGGGTTCGGATTCCCAGCCCAGCAGATCATTGATGTACCCGATCCCGACCTTCCAGGTCCGGGGTTCCAGGTCCGGGGTCGTCAACTCCTGGCCCGAGATATCGCCCAGGGTCTTTTCCCTGGGGTAGGTCACCTTCACGGCCTCGATGGTGCCGCCTCTTTCGGCCAGGGCGCAGGCGACGATGTTCAGAGCCTGGGTAACGGCGGCCAGGTCCAGGCCGGTGACATCGAGCAGGATGTTGGTGGTCTCGTCGGTGACGGTGGTGAGGGTGCCGTTGATGATGGGGGGAAAGGAGAGTACCTGCTGGTTTGCGTCGAAGATCATCGGATAGCGGTCGAAACCTTCGAGCAGGTGAGCGTGATCGATGCCCTTGGGGTGTTCGGTCAGGATCCGGGCCAGGTCCATCTCCCGGGTCTCCTGCAACGGGACAAAGGAGATATCATGGGGCTTCATCGCTGTGTACAGGAAGGGCGGTGAAAGCCCGTCCATGTCGTGGACCCCGATGGAGACCTTCGACCTTTTGCGACCCAGGGTCAGGTGAAGCTTCTCCTGTAGCTCCATCATGGCGATGATGGCGTCCTCGTCCAGCTCGACCCCTCTGACCGCGCCACTGACGATGAACGGGCGCACGGCGACCACGGAGGGGTCGACGACCAGCTCCATCTGCGCAGGGCCGACCGGATAGTCACGCAACCCCGGCTCCTTGCCGGTGAAGGCTCGCATCGCCCTGGCCACGCCTTCCACCGAATAGAGGTCGGGCCGGTTGGGAAAGAACTCGATGGATAGTTCCTCTCCCTCGACCCGGTCCACATCGGCTCCGATCTGGGGTATGATGTTCAGGAATTCCTCCTGGGTCAGATCGAGACCCGACAGGCGCGCGAAGTCCGAAAAATAGAAGTTGATGACCGGCATAGCTTACCCGTAGAGCCGACCCTGCTTAAAACATTGGACACGCGACACGCCATCCAATCCAAACCGAAACGTATTCCAACGGATGGACCAAACTATCCGGTCAAAGGATCCTGATGCCACAATTTTAAATTACGAACTGATCGTGAGCACCGAGACTAACTGGTAATGGGAACAAGCCCCCAGGCTGGGCTGCTAGAACCGATACAAAGGTACCCGCTGAAAATCGGTCTAGCCTTTCTTGAGGCGGCGCTCACGCTTGCGGCGGCGCATCTTCTTCTTGCGCCATTTCCAGCGTTGCTGTCCAGCCTTCTTCCAGACACGGGAGCTACGTTTCATGGAATCACGAGATAATGGGGTTCGGGCCTGACCGATTGCCAGTCCCTGATAGGGGCGGCCAGGTTTGCATTGGTATTTAAGCCTGGGGATTGTCGCGCCCAATCCATATGCGAAGACTGGCCCCCGCTTCGGCCCTGCGGGCCTTCGGGGGACCTGGCCGACGAACGATCAGCAGGGAACCTAACCGACGAACGACTTGCCTGGAGAACTT
>CAYSUX010000328.1:0-2233 GCA_964434315.1 uncultured archaeon | reverse complement strand
TCTACCGCTTCGACATGGAGGTGGCCATGTACAACTGGAAGGTCTGGTGGAAGCACCAGATGAAGCTGCGAGAGCTCTATGTACAACGGATGATCGAACTGGGAGGCGAATCCTCATTGTCCGATGACATGCTATTCGGACATCGGGGACCTGCGGCATCCGATCCCTATCGTCCGGACAAGAGCAGGGTAAAACCCTCAAGGGCGGAGACTTACAAACCAGAACCAGTGCCTGGATCTGAACCCGAACCCGAAGAGGAGCAGTCCGACTCAAGTAACGAATTGTAGTTACGCCATCTGGCCCGTCCACCCACTTCGCTACTCTCAAATAGGCCCCGATACTCCATCGGCCATGACCCCTTCGGATACCGAGGTCCTTAGCCTGACCCGGGCCACACTGGTAAAGCCTGCCATCTTTCGCGCCTACGATGTACGCGGCATCTTCAATGAGGAGCTGACAGCCGAGACCGCCACCCGGGTCGGAGGCGTCTTTGGCGCCTATCTGGGCCATGAGGGCCGGGTGACCATCGGTCGCGACGCTCGTACCTCGTCCCAGGTGATGGCCGGGTCCGTGGCCGCGGGACTGGCCGGCGCCGGCGTCACCGTCGAGGACCTGGGACTGGTGCCCATACCGGCCTCGAACTTCTGGACCTGGAAGGGAGATTTCGCCGGAGGGACCTACATCACCGCCTCCCACAACCCGGCGCCCTACAACGGCATCCGCTTTCGCCACCCCGACGGCACCGGCTACACCGAGGGCAATGTCGTAATCAAGGAAATGTTCTTTGGTCCACAGCTTACGCGACAGAGCTGGGATAGTCTGGGGCTCATCAAGCGAATCGACACCCGGGAGGTCCTGTCAGCCTACCGTGAGCATGTGGCAAAATGCGTCGGCTCGCTGGAGGGCCTAAAGGTGGCCCTGGACCCGGGCAACGGCGCCGCCACCGTGGTCAGCCAGGATATCTTTCGGGACCTGGGAGCCGGAGTGACGGCCATCAACGAGGAGCCTGACGGGACCTTCCCCAACCGCCCCTCCAACCCGACCGCAAAAACCCTGGGGCCCCTGGTCGAGAAGCTGAGGGCCGAGGGAGCCGATATGGGCGTGGGCTATGACGGCGACGGAGACCGCTGTGTATTCGTGGACGATAAAGGCCGGGTGCTCCAGGCCGAGAAGGCGGGCATCATCCTGGCCCGTGAGATCCTCGCAAAGCGGCCCGGGGCTCCCATCGTCGTCAACGTGCCCTGCTCCATGGTGGTGGAGGACGAGATAGAGAAGGCCGGTGGCAAGGTGGTTCGGACCCGGGTCGGGGATGTCTTCGTCTGCGAGCACATGAAGGAGCTGGGCTCTCCCTTCGCCTTCGAGATATCGGCCCACTACTTCGCCCCCGGGATCGGGGAATACACCTTCGACGACCCCAACATCGTGGCCGCCAAGCTGGCCGAGATAGTCAACTCCGGCGGCCGGAAACTCAGCGAGCTGGCCGACGAGATAGCCTCCTTCCCCTATATCGAGACCCAGTTCGATTGCGCCGACGAGATCAAGTTCGCGGTGCTGGACCATCTGAACCGGGACTTCGCCGCCCGGGGCTACGAGGTGGACACCACCGACGGGGCCAAGGTCTTCTTCGACCAGGGTTGGGCCCTGCTACGACCATCGAACACCCAGCCCATCATCCGCATGTTCGTGGAGGCCCGCACCCAGGCCGAGCTGGAGAAGCTGAAGCGGGAGTTCACCGCCGAGTTCGAGAAGGCCAAGAAAGAGGTCGGCGGATAGGTTCTTGATCAGTCGAAGAACATACAGCCGATGAACGACATGTAGTCACACGCCTCCGTCATTCGATGGGCTTGTCCTCCCGTCAATCGACGGAGTTGTCATTTTCCCTCTCGATGCTCAGGAACATTCGACCGATACCCAGGATGGCGAAGGTGAGCAGGGCCGTGAAGACGATGCCGTAGATGGAGCCAAGCTCCACCGAGTCGGCGATGGGCCCCGACCCCTTGGCGAGCTGCTCGTGGAGCTTGAGCATCGCTCCCGCCAGGCTGAAGGTGAGAAAGAGCACGAAGGCCAGCAGGAAGAGGAACTTGAAGAGCAGGCCGTCGAGTCTGCGGGTGATGGTCCGGCGCTGCTCCTCGGTCAGGACCGAGCGAGCCTGTTCGGCGGGTCGAAACTGGACCACGAAGTTGTCGTACTTGATGGAGGCGAAGGCGATCTCGATGTAGAGCAGGAAGAAGAG
>CAYSUX010000327.1:0-2285 GCA_964434315.1 uncultured archaeon | reverse complement strand
GTCGAAGAGATCTTTGCCCTTCGGGGCTGGGACGAGAACGGGATGCCCAGACCGGAGACCCTGAAGGAACAGGGCCTTGAAGGGCCGGATAGATAGTCTTGCTGACAGGAAGAGGGTTGACGGTGGGTCAATGGGATCTTTGTGACCCGGCGAGGCCGTGAGCCGGTTTGCCAGTCCATAGCTTGACCAACGGGTCTACAGCCAAAGGGTCCAAAGATAAAGCCAGGATGACCGGACCGGAGCATCTATCGGGACCGAAGTGGGACGGACCAGATTCCTACTGGTTGTCCATATCCCTTATGGCCTGGAAGGCGGCCTGGCGGATATCGAAGTCCGAGTCCCGGGAGGCCTTCATCAGGACGTGGGTCGTGGCCGGGTCGTTGATTTCACCGAGGGCCTTGATGGCGCCCAGGCGGATCCGGTGGCGATCGGTGTTGAAAGCGGATGTCAGAGCCGGGATAGCCCGCAGGTCACCCAACTGGCCCAGGGCCCTGGCAGCGTTCAGCCGCACATCCTCCACCCTATCTGATAATAGCTCGATGAGGGGTTTTAGCGCCCGGGCGTCTCCCACCTCGCCCAGGGTCCAGGCTACCTTCTCACGGATACTGCTCCGGGGGTCCTTGGCGGCATGGAGCAAGGGTTCCACGACCACGCCGTCCTCGATCTTTCCCAGAGCGTTGACTGCCTCCTCCCGAATGCGGGTATCATCATGCTCCAGGGCCTTGATGAGCGCTGCGATATCACCGGCTGCTACCAGTTGTTCCAGTTCTTGATCGATGTTGGCCATTGCGCATTCCACAGATTGATATTATGAACATATATTATTCATGATGTATTATGAGTTGTTGCTGTCAATACCACACCTGGAAATCCCGTTCTGGGGTTGAAATTGCCGGAACACCACAGTTCGGTCCCAAACGGTAAACACTCTTCTATCGTATCCCAAGGACCAGGGACAATGGACCGCCATATCTATCAGTATCAATTGACCTTCTTGAGTGCCTCGGTGGCAACCTGGCGTATCTCGAAGTTCTTGTGTCTGAAAGCCTGCATCAATGCGTGGTTCGCCTCAGGATCGCCCAGCTCTCCCATGGCCTCGATGGCCTTCATCTGGACCTCGTGGACATCGTGCAAAAAGGCCTCCATCAAAGCTCCCAGAGCAGTGGAATCACCCAGCTTGCCCAATGCCTCGATGGCCTTGACCCTCACCTCCACCGATTCATCGTCCAGCATCTCGATCAGGGCGTCCACTGCCCTCTCATCCCCGACCTCACCCATGGTCCAGGCTGTTTCTTCCCTGATGTCATCAAACTCATTGTTCATCGCCAGCAACAATGGCTCCATCGAGATGTCGGGACCCATATTGGTCAGGGCCCGCATGGCTTCCTGGCGGACCTGGGGGTTGCGGTGGTTCATGGCCTCCATGAGGGCGTCGACATCGCCGCTGGCCACCATCTGTTTGACTTTGGGCTTGAAAAGGGGCATGGCAAACTCTCCCGGGATCGATACAATCTAGGGGGAGATGGATATTATAACTTTTTACGTGGGTATTACTTTTGAAAATCGTTGTTCATCGGATGGTGTCGCCCTTTCCGATGGAACCCGTTCGTAGTTGCCGTTCCCGGTGCCGGTAGGAGCGTAACCGGGCCAGAACGGCCCCCTCGTCACCCAGGTCGTCCAGGGCCCGGACCACATGTTTGCGAAGGCGGTGGTCGCCGTGCAGGTAGGCCTCGAAGAGATGATCGAGAGCCCTGGGTTCACCCAGTTTCCCCAGCGCCGCGATGGCCCTTATCCGTACCTCGGTGGAATCGTCGTCCAGCAGTTCCACCAGGATCCTCAACGCTCGTTCATTGTCGATCTAGTGGATGGTCCTGGAGACATCATCGACAGCCCAGATGGGCATGTCGGCGCGGTCCTGCGACATCGGCTGGAGGGTCATGGTGGACCCCAGCACCCTGAGCGCTGCCGCGGCGTCACGGCGTATCCGCTCGCTGGGATGGTTGAGAGCGGCGATCAACCCGGCCATGTCGCCGGCGGCCGCCAGTTGTCCGATATCTGGCCTGATTCCGGTGATGGTGCATCCCCTCCGGATCAAGATAGATATTGTTTCGGTTCTATTATCGATATCCTGCCTGATTATCAACAGCCAAAATGCCAAAATGGTCTTGTGAGCCGGGTCGGGAGCGATACCATCCTTTCCCCTAGGTTTTAATTGTCCTTCGATATTGGAGGACCGTGACCTTGGAACCTCCCGATGACAAGCCCATCGACCTGCTCGACTTCGC
>CAYSUX010000326.1:0-2290 GCA_964434315.1 uncultured archaeon | reverse complement strand
CCGCGCGACGCGGCCTACGATCAGCTACCCAACAATCCCATGTCAGTGGATGAGGAGACGCCGGATGGCAACTACCAGATCGACAACGACGAGGAGGCCAAATGGCTCTTCGATGGCGCGGGTTCGAAGAAGGAACCCAGTTGCAAGGGCGACTGCCGGAGCCTATTCAGGAACCAACTCATGGCCCTGCACATGAACATGTTGAAGTACTCCGATATGGGCGATATGACCTACGTGAACCCGGGTGACGCCTACAACGGGATGACCGTCCAGCAGATCTACGACGAGGCCATATCCTGGCTGACTGACGGAAACCGCCACAACTTCACCTCGTTCCAGAACACCCTGGACGCCATCAACAACAACGGCCACAGCTCCACCGGCTCCCATGTGCTGGTAGACCCAACACCTTGATAAACAACAAAACAAACACAAACAGGCTATCCCTGTGGTGAAAACGGTGGCGGACATCTGTTCGCCACCCCTCCTTTTTTTTAATCGATATCTTGACATAGAGATTTCTAGAATGGGCCGATATTCATTCCATTCCATTATCTTGTCTTTTGGTATGTTAAGGATATCAGAATTCGTCACGATGTCGCACCTCTTGGTAACTACACCGCCCCCGCTATCGTCGAGAGATCAATGTAACAGTTAGATTATCGATTATTGATTGTTGTGTTGTATTGTAATGTGATGTAATGGCCTCGGATTGACCTGATCACTCCGATCTCTGTGTCGTCTCTGTGCTCTCGGTGACTCTGTGGTAAGGAGTCGTAAAAATCCTATCGTCCCCAGAAAGGGCCATCGGTCTTGCGCTTGATCTTGGCCACCTCGTGGAGCACGTCCTCCTCGTCGGGGTTCAGCTCGAACTTGCCTGAGAAGAGCTTGCGGGCATCCCTCTCGCCGAGATTGACGAACAGGGTCTCGTTCTCCTGGATCTGGCGGCCGACCGTGACATTGGTGATGGCCACAGCCACCTCATCGCCCTGCTTGGCCTCCTTGAGCGCCTTCTCACCGGTGCGCATGGAACGGATGCGGCCCACCACCCGGCCATCGCTCTTGAGCACCCGCTGGCCCACGAGCAGACGACCGGCCAACACCCGGACCCCCACCACGGCGGGATCCTTCTGGCGAAAGACATGGTCCTCGAGCAACAGGAACTTGCCGGGATGGACCACGGTCTCCCGCATGGCGTTATCGGCTGCCTCCTTCTCCCTGGTGTACCATTCCTGGTATTCTTCCACCAACCGGTAGACCACCGAGGATTCGAAGAGCTTCACACCCGCGTCATCCAGCTCCCGGCGGGCGTCGGGCAGGACCTTGACATTGAAGGCCAGGATCGCCTTGCGTAGCATGGGAGCCGTGGAGGCGGTCACGACATCGCGATGGGATACCTCGCCCACGCCGGCTGCCATTATCTCAACCTTGAGCGCTTCAAGCTCGTAGGCCAGGGCCTCCAGCGAGCCCACAGCGTCGGCCTTGATGATCACGCCCTCCTCGTCCAGGCTGACGTTCGGCTTCATCTCCTCGGCCAACTGTACCAGGGCGTCGGCTATGTCCTGGCCGGGATGAACACTGTGGAACGGTGAGCCGGATACGACCCCTTCCAGGTGGGGGGCCACGATCTTGACCCCGGCCGCGGCGCCCACCTCCCGGGCCTGGGTGAAGGGATCCCGTGACCGTTCCTGGTCCAGGGGCCGGGGGCGCAGGATGGTCTTGACCCTGGAGACGATGGGCTCCGGGGTGGCGCCGACGAGTATCGTGTCACCCCGCTCCAGCAGGCCGTTGTGGATGATCACGTCCAGGGTCTTGCCCAGGCCCCGCTCCTCGGTCACCTCGATGACCGTGCCCTCAGCCGGTCCGGGGTTCAGGTAGAGTCGATCCCGCAGGTAGCGCTGGGCCATGCCCATCATGACCATCAGCAGGTCGGGCAGGCCCTCTCCGGTCTCCTTGGCGCTGACCGGCACCAGGGCGATGGTACGGGTGAAATCGGAGACCTTGTTGTACTGGGCGACACTGAAGCCCTCCTCGGCGAACTGACCCACCAGCTTGTAGAACTTCTCATCGAAGTTGGCCATGGCCCGCTTGGATTGATTGGCGGCGTTGAGCACATAGGGTTCAGACCGGCTGGTCCAGCCACTGACCCGGTCGATCTTGTTCACGGCGACGATGAAAGGGGTCTTTGATTTGCGCAGTATCTGCAGGGATTCCAGGGTCTGGGGCTTGAAGCCCTCGTTGATGTCGATGACCAGGATGGCCAGGTCGGCCAGCGCCCCGCCCCTGGTGC
>CAYSUX010000325.1:0-2341 GCA_964434315.1 uncultured archaeon | reverse complement strand
CCAGCCCTTTTCGCTGATCAGCCAGGCCACAACCCCCACGATGCTCGAAAAGACCGATGTCAGGGCTCCTATGACCACCAGGATGAAGAATACGGCTCCCAGGAAGGCTCCGCCGGGCATATCTAGGAATATCCGGGGCAGGGTCTCGAAGGTGATCGATACCGATTGCTCGCCGGTCTCCCATTCATGACCCATCGCCAGGGAGGCGGGCAGTATTGCCAACCCGGCCAGCAGGGCCACCCCCACATCGGCGGCGACGATCTTGGCCCCGGATAGCAGGATGTCCTCGTCCCGGTCCAGGTAGGAGCCGTAGGTGATCATGATGCCGCCGCCCACCGATAACGAGAAGAAGGCATGGCCGATGGCAAAGAGCCAGAGCTTTGGCTCGCCCAGGGCGTCGGCCCGGAAGGCGAAGGCCTTGCCGATGAAATCGGTGGCATGGCCTTCGGGACCCTCGAAGGTCATGGCCTTGATCAGGACCAGGATGAGCAGCAACACCAGGCCGGCCATCATGGGCTTGCAGGCGGCCTCGATGCCCTTGCCCACGCCCTTGGCGACGACATAGGTACCGGCGATGAGGACGATGAGGTAGAAGAGGTAGGGCAGGCCGGAGTCCAGAAAGCTGTCGAAGTAGTCGCCTGTGGCCTGACCATCGTAGCCCTCGGTGGCGGCGAACATGATATAGCCCATGCCCCAGGAGGCGACGATGAAGAGGAAGATGGTGTTCAGCAACATACCCACGATGAGCAGGTAACCCAGGTTGTTCCCGAGCTTTCCCAGGCCCAGTTTGGCATAGACCCCCTTGGCATCGGCGCGGTGGGACCGTCCGGCGGCCAGGGTGACCACCAGCATGGGTGTGGCCAGGAAGATGGTGGAGAGCAGGTAGATGAGAATGAAGGTGCCGCCGCCGAATGTGGCCACCAGGTAGGGAAAGCGGACCAGGTTGCCGATGCCCACCGCCGAGCCCACCAGTGCCAGCAGCATACCGGTACGGGAATCCCAGCGGGTCCTGATCGACCCCTCATCATGTATCGGGGCAGGCCCGCCCATTGCTTCGGTCTGTGGTGCTACGGTGTCTGCGACCCCTGGGGCCTCCGGGGCCTCCGGGGCCACGGCCGGTTTCGCTTCGGCTCGGTCGGCTTCGGCCGGTTCACCTTCGGCTTCAATGGGTTCGGCATCGAGGATGTCGTCGGAGGGGCTCATTGACCAATCTCCCGGCTTGGGTACCATCGTATGGCGACCAGGTTATCGTAACCGGTTATTTGTGAGTTCTTGGGACCGCAGTCCGACCGACCGACCGACCGACCGGCCACGAAAGCGAAAGATAGCGTCCATCTTGACTGCAACGCGACGCAGGTCAGGCAGGCAGGCAGGCAGGCATATCGGGGATCGATTTGTTGAACACCGGGGAATTCCAATATCGGCTGGCCTCGTTCAAAATGCGGTCAGGTTTCAGGTTAAACTTAATAGGTATGGTTGGGCGTATTCGCATTGCAAAACACACTTTTTAATATTGCTTCAGTCCATCCGTCGGTGGGATTACTCCCGATCACGAGGTGTGCCAATATGCCAAAACGCTGTACTTTTAAAGATAAAACTATCAAAGTGGGCTCTCATCGAATGCCTGCCTGGATGATGATCACAATGTTGATCCTGCTCGGAGCCGGAGCAGCCACCGGGCTGATATTGAAGGATGCTCTGGACGGGACCACGACGATAGCGGTCTCCCAGGCGATCCTCATCGATCACACGACATTCGGCCCGACCGATGTACATGGAGACTTCGACGAGGCCTTCGTATCGGTCAACGATGACGGGACCGAATGGGCGGTTCATATCGAGAGCAACAACGGAGACCTTATCTGGTATGATCTGCCGATAGTCAACGCCGGTCGTGAGAACATCGTTGTTCAACTCTCGATGTGGGGCCAAAGCTCCTACACCTATGATGTGACACCCCTGCTCTACTGGTCCGACGCCAGTCACACCGGTGTCCACTCCCAGGATGAGGCTCTCATCTACACGACCAATACAACCCTGGACCGGTCCGATATCATAAAGGCGACCGGCTATGCTGATTTTGCCAGTTTCACTTCCGACCACTGGTTCTTCGACGGGTCCCTGACCCATGGTTTGACCAGTTACAATGACAACGCCTTCACTGACTGGAGCGGCTCGGTCCCGGAGGCCATACTGGTCGATGATGGTGACGGGATCCTGGACCCGGGTCTTCTGTCAGCCAACCCCGATTACCTGGTCACCCCGGGACAGGCCGGCCTGGCCGAACTGATCGGCCCCTATGCGGTGGGCAGCGACTCGGAGGGAAAGATGTTCTTCACCG
>CAYSUX010000324.1:0-2390 GCA_964434315.1 uncultured archaeon | reverse complement strand
CGAGCCCGACCACCGATATCGTCATCGACGGCGCCTTCGGCGACTGGGACGGCATCGACAAGACGGTTGATACCGATGAGACCCCAGTGGCCAACCCTGCGGTTGACCTGGTAGAACAGGCGGCGATCAGCCCCTCTGACTCCGACACTTCATACTTCTATCTGCGGGTCGAAGGCGACATCCTGAATGGTATCGCCATCCCCTCCGCCGACGCCAAGTCCAAACCCGGATCGGGTGATGGTAGTGGCACGATTCCCAGTGGACCCCAGGAACAGGTTGAGATACCAGCTCTTTCCGGTAAAGATGCCATATACATATTCATAGATACGGATTCTCGATCCGATACCGGTTACAGCGCCGAGGGTATGACAATTGGCGCTGATATCATGGTGGAGCTCAAAGGTCTGATGGGTGTTATAACCAGAGCCGATAAGCTGGAATTCATCGGAGCCTCCCCCAGCGAATGGAAATGGAGTTCCCTGGATGAGGTCGATGCCGCTGCCACCGGTTCGGAGATGGAGATAGCGGTCGATGATCTTGCCGCAAGTCCCGAACAGATCTATATCCATCTGGTATCCTGGGACGATGCCGAGGACTGGGGCGATATGCAGGTTCAGAACCTAGATGATCGTAATGATCCGATCCCCGAATTCTCCACCATCGCCATCCCCGTGGCCAGTGTGATGCTCATCTTCGGCTTCACCCGTCGTCGTCGTGAAGAAGAGTGAATAGCGCACGATATTATCTGAACTTTTAACCCGAGATCCTGAATACCTTGTCGATAGACTAAATCCAATCGGACTGTGACCGATTCATTTTAATCGGTCGGTTCAATTCCCGGTGACATGGTACCGTAAACCCCATTATCCCGATCTGACTTTGTCGAGCATCCACCGTTGATTGCTTCTAATCAGATGGCTGGCTACAATTTGTAGTTTTTGGCACTGGGCACTGGTTGATCTACCATTAGCTTTGGCCTTTCCTCGGTCGTCCTCGCCTGCCTCCGCCCTTCCCCCTCGCGCCACTTAGTTGCGGTTCCTTCCAGGAGATTACCGGCCGGGGCTTGAGGTCGGGCAGTACCTTGGCCAGGAACTGTCCGGTATAACTTGCACTATTGGCCGCCACCTCCTCGGGAGTGCCCTGGGTCACGAGGTGACCACCCTCGTCGCCACCCTCGGGGCCAAGATCGATAAGATGGTCGGCGGTCTTGATGACATCCAGATTATGTTCGATGACGATGACGGTGTTGCCGGCGTCCACCAGGCGACCCAGGACCGCCAGCAACTTCTTGATATCCTCGAAATGGAGGCCGGTGGTGGGTTCGTCCAGCAGGTAGAGGGTACGGCCGGTGGCCACCTTGGAAAGCTCGGCGGCCAGTTTCACCCGTTGGGCCTCACCACCCGAAAGGGTTGTCGCCGGTTGACCCAGTTTGATGTAGCCCAGACCCACATCGTTGAGGGTCGATAGCTTGCGATGGATGGCCCTGTGGGCGGCGAAGAACTCGGTGGCCTCCTCGACGGTCATCTCCAGGACTTCGTAGATATTCTTGCCTTTGAAATGGACCTCCAGGGTCTCCCGGTTGTAACGGCGAGCCCTGCACTGCTCGCAGGGAATGTAGACATCGGGCAGGAAGTTCATCTCGATCTTCAACAGGCCCCCGCCCTGGCAGGTCTCGCAACGGCCACCCTTGACATTGAATGAGAAACGGCCCGGCTTGTAACCCCGGATGCGAGCCTCATCGGTCCTGGCGAACAGATCGCGGATGGGGCCGAAGGCACCGATGTAGGTGGTGGGATTGGACCTGGGAGTACGGCCGATGGGATTCTGGTCGATGATGATGACCTTGTCCAGATGCTTTATCCCGTACAGACCTGTGTGGGGGCCGGGAGCCTCCCTGGAATTGTGGAAATGGCGGGTCAGGGCCTTGAACAGGATCTCATCGACCAGGCTCGACTTGCCCGAGCCGGAAACACCGGTGACACAGATGAACTTGCCCAGTGGGAAGTTGACCGTCAGATCCTTCAGGTTGTTGGTCGCGGCCCCCGTAACTACAAGTGCCTTACCACTGCCGACCCGACGACCCTCGGGAAGGGGGATGGAGAGCTGGCCCCGCAAATAGCGCCCGGTGAGAGAGCCGGGCTCGGCCATGACCAGTCCAGGTGACCCCTGGGCCACGACCTCACCGCCATGGATGCCGGCGCCGGGTCCCAGATCAACGAGTTGGTCGGCTTCCAGCATCATCTGCTCGTCATGCTCCACCACGATGAGGGTGTTGCCCAGGTCCCTGAGCCTCCGGAGCATACGGATGAGCCGCTGGTTGTCCCGCTGGTGCAGGCCGATGGAGGGCTCGTCCAGGATGTACATGACCCCCACCAGGCCCGAGCCGATCT
>CAYSUX010000323.1:0-2392 GCA_964434315.1 uncultured archaeon | reverse complement strand
CATGGCCTCCACGATCATCAGCGGGTCGCCGGCGTTCACCGTGGCACCCTCCTTGGCGATGAGCTTCAGGACCTTGCCGGCCAGGGGACAGAGGTGTTCACCCGAACCGGTCCCACCGCCAGCCGCACCGCCTGCCCCGCCGCCCCGCCGGCGGGTCCGGGCCTCCTCCCGGGGGTCGTAGCTGCTCAGGCTGTAGACCGCTCCCTCGTGAAAGAGGTATCTGGAATCCCCCTCGGCGGCCACAAAGCACCTGAACGAGCGATCGGGCAGCTCGATCTCGAAGTAGCCGGGCCGCAGCTCCTGCCAGCGACCCGCCAGGTGGCTGCCTTCCACGTCGGCGGTGAATTCGGAACTCTGGCGGTCGAGGCGGACGGTGTAGGTGCGGTCGCCGCGACGGTAGTAGTGGTCGGTCATGGTGGGTCACCGATAGGATTGGGAGGGGAGATAGCGAGGAAAGGAGGGGCCGAAGATGACAAGGGGCCTTATATGGTTGAGCCCCCTTGTGTCGGCAATGGACAGTTTCCAAAGGTCTCAAGCCAGAACTGTACTCACATGGTGTATTCACAATGAATGAGGTGAACCAGAAAGCCCCTTCGCGACAGATTGGGATTTTCACCACAGAGACACATTCATATTGATATTTCTTCGAGATGTAAGGACACTATTCATGATGTTGCTGTAGAACCTGTTAATGAAGACAATCGCGATATCATTCTATCTATCGTACAAGATCTCTTCGTTGAGATTGAGTGATATCTAGGAAGGTTTTAATGTAACCTTCCCTTTCGAATATGAGTAGAAAAGGTCGAATTGATTGATGACATCCAGGCCCAGCAGTGAGGGGATCTCCATTACATGATTGTACTCTGATTCTGATAATTCCTCAAGAGGATACTTGAGAATATGGACTGGCAAGCTGATGGGTTGATGGCCCTCAAACTCTAATGTGGCATCCGGAATTATGCCGGAGGGAACCGAGCCACCTATACCCCCGATATCCTCGTCGGGTTCCAATCGTTCATATCATTATTCGAGGTTTGTTGGTGGCGTATTCGATATAGCATCCCGGAAGGTGACCGAATCTCTTTGTGTACCTTTTTGAAAGATTGCGAAAATTGGGATCATGGTCCAGAACCTTCTCATCATGAACCAGAACGAAACCTTCACCGTACTTTTCGACTATCTCCTTCAGGTGGGTGTTGAACCAATGAAGGTTCTTGGAGAAATTGCCGGGTCGTCCAGGCGTCTTCGGGGCCATGTAAATATCATCCCCTCATCTGCCATAAAGATTGCGTCTGGTGTCTGGTTTGTTTATTGAACGTTCAGATCTATCGATATGAAGCCTCACGCCTCCTGCTTCTACCCGATACGCCAACCTCCGGCCCGCTTCGCTTCCAGGGAGTGAAGGCCGTTCGCGCTCCCTCGGGGGGCATGTCTTCGGTGCACCACCGGAGTCGGAGGTCATTGGCACGCGCATTGCGCGCACATGGACGAGCACAGCTTTGCTGGGCTCGACCACATATGTGGCCTAGGCGGGCCGGCACAGCCATGCTGGGCCAGATATCGGCCCATCCATTCTCATTCTTTCTTTTTCTGACCTATTCTCCATCCCCCGGCTCTGCGCCACGGGGTGAAGGCATCTGTCTTCCCGGCATCCTCACCCGATACACTGTCTTCCCGGGTCCTTCGGGCAGCCACCGAATCGGCCAGGGCGGCGGCCAGCAGGGCCTCCACCGGCACGTCCAGGCCCCGGTAGGTGTAGTCGGCGAAGTGGTCGGGAATGAAGTGGGTGGTGATATCGCCCTTGACGAATGCGGGATGGTTCATGACCTCCCTGAGAAAGGGGATATTGGTGGCGGTGCCCAGGACCACATATCGGTCCAGGGCCCATCCCATCTTGTCCAGGGCCGAGGGGCGGTCCTCATCCCAGACGATGAGCTTGGCCAGCATGGGGTCATAGTAGGTCGAGACCTCGTAACCGGTCTCCACACCCATATCGTTGCGCACGTTGATGCCGTGAGGGGGCTTGACATTGTGAAGACGACCGCCGGCAGGCAGGAAATCCTGCTCCGGGTCCTCGGCGTAGATACGGCATTCGATGGCGTGACCACGCTGCCGGAGGTCCTCCTGTTTCAGGGTCAGCTTCTGACCGGCGGCTATCCTGAACTGCCATTTGACCAGGTCCACGCCGCAAACGGCCTCGGTGATGGGATGCTCCACCTGGAGTCGTGTGTTCATCTCCAGGAAGAAGAACTCCCCGTTGGAGTAGATGAACTCGACGGTTCCGGCGTTGGTGTAGCCCACAGCCCGGGCGGCGGTCACCGCGGCCGTGCCCATCCGCTCACGCAGTTCGGGGGTCAGGGCCAGCGAGTGGGTCTCCTCGATTATCTTC
>CAYSUX010000322.1:0-2402 GCA_964434315.1 uncultured archaeon | reverse complement strand
CGAGGTCACCATCTTCTACAAGGACCTGAGAGCCTATGGCAAGGAAATTCAGCAAAATTACAACAACGCCAAGGACCTGGGTGTCGAGTATGTCCGGGGACGCCCCTCGTCGGTCTACCAGAACGAGGACAAGACCATCACAGTGCGCTATCTGGACACCCATACCAGGGAGGTCAGGGAGCAAGTGGTGGACCTGCTGGTCCTCTCAACAGCCATCATGCCTTCACGGGACAACCCCCGGCTGGCCAAAGCCCTGGGTATCGGGGTGGACGAATATGGCTTCTTCGAACCCTCATCCATCCTGTCCGACCCCATCGAGTCCTCACGCAAGGGGGTTTTCCTGGCCGGCTGCATATCGGGCCCCAAGGACATCCCCGACAGCGTAGCCATGGGCAGCGCCGCCGCGGCCCGGGCCCTGGAATCGGTCATCGATCGGGACCAGGTCGTGCCTGAACCGATCCCCACCCAGAGGGATGTGAGCGACGAGAGCCCCAGCATCGGGGTCTTTGTCTGCCATTGCGGCAAGAACATCCATGGTTACCTTGACACCGTGGAGGCGGCCTCGTATGCCGGCAGCTTGCCAGGTGTCAACTACGCCACCGATGTCATGTTCGCCTGTGCCGAGGATAGTATCAAAGAGATCACCAAGAAGATCAAGAAAGAGGGATTCAACCGGGTCATCGTGGCGGCCTGCTCTCCCATAACCCATGGGCCTCTGTTCCAGGACACCCTGGTGGAGGCCGGCCTCAACAAGTACCTGTTCGAGTTCGCCAACATCCGCCAACACTGTTCCTGGGTCCACTCCCACGACCGTCCCGAAGCCACCCGCAAGGCCAAGGACCTGATCCGTATGGCAGTGGCCAAAACGACCCTGCTGGTGCCCCTCCCCGAGGAGGAAGTGGATGTGACCCCGGCGGTGCTCATCATCGGCGGAGGCCTGTCAGGCATGAAGTCGGCGTTGGCCCTGGCCGATATGAAGATAGAGTCCACAATCATCGAGCGGGAGAAAGAACTGGGAGGCACCCTGAGGAAGCTTCACAGCCTGTTCCCCTCCGATGTGAAAGCCAGCGACATCCTGCGCCCCATCATCGAGAAGGTCGTGGACTCCGGATACATCACGGTCCTCACCGATTCCAAGCTCGACGAGGTCACGGGTTTCGTGGGTAACTTCGAAGGCTCGATCCAGACTCCCGACGGGGCCAGGAAGCTCGAGTTCGGCACCGCCATCCTCTCCACCGGTTTCAACGAGATCGACCTCACCGGCCAATATGGTTACGGTGACGATCCCAGGGTCATGACCCAGACCGAACTGGAAGGCCGGTTAACCAACGACACCCTGAAAGAACCCAAGATGGTGGTGATGATCAACTGTGCCGGCGCCATGGACGAGGAACGTCCCTGGTGTTGCCGTATCGGCTGTGGTGTATCGATCAAGAACGCCAGGCTCATCAAGGAACGCTATCCCGACTCGGACATCTACATCCTGTACCGGGATATCCGTGTCTTCGGCACCCAGGAGGAGGAGTACTTCGCCAGGGTCATCGAGGATGACAAGGTCAAGATCGTTAGATACTCCATCGAAAAACCGCCCCAGGTCACCACCGACAGTGAAGGCAAGGTCAAGCTAACTGTCACGGATCAGGTCTACGGCAACGAACTGGAGCTACCCGCCGACCTGGTGGTGCTCACCGCCCAGACCGAGGGGGACCGATCCACCAACAAGCTGATGGAACTTCTCAAAGTACCCACCGGTCCGGGAGGCTTCTTCATCGAGGCCCATGCCAAGATCAGGCCCCTGGACTTCGCCACCGAGGGGCTCTACTTCTCGGGTTCGGCCCACTTCCCCAAGAACCTGGCCGACACCATCGCCCAGGCCGAAGGCGCGGCCTCACGGGCCGCCATCCCGATCCTGAAGCAAAGGCTGGTACTGGAGGGTATAACCTCCTTAGTGAACGCCGATATGTGCAGCGGCTGTGGCCTGTGTGTCGCGGCCTGCCCCTACACGGCCATTGTTATGGAGGAGGATGATCAGGCGGCCCGGGTCATCACCGCCCTCTGCAAGGGTTGCGGTCTCTGCGTGGCCACCTGCCGCTCGGGAGCCATCCAGCAGGGAGGCTTCAACGACCATCAGATCATCTCGATGATCAGGGGCGCCCTGCAGGAGGTGGTCTGATGAGCGATTTCGAACCCAAGATCGTGGGCTTTCTCTGTAACTGGTGCAGCTACACCGGAGCCGACCTGGCCGGTACCTCCCGGCTGCAATACCCTTCCAATATCCGGGTCATCAAGGTCATGTGCTCGGGCCGGGTAAATCCCCAGTTCGTGCTCAAGTCCTTTCAGGAAGGGGCTGACGGCGTGCTGGTATCGGGTTGCCATCCCGGCGACTGTCACTACCATTCCGG
>CAYSUX010000321.1:0-2415 GCA_964434315.1 uncultured archaeon | reverse complement strand
TGGGGGCGGCGGTGCAGATGGAGCAGTCGTTGGTGGGGAAGGTCTTGTCCAGCTTTACCATGTTGCCGCCGATGGTGGCGGTCTTGTCCACCAGGATGACCCGGTACCCCTTGTCGGCGATGTCCAGCGCGGCCTGCATACCGGTGATGCCGGCTCCCACGATGAGCACGTCGCTATCCAGGATCTGCTTGGACCTGCGAAAGGCCATCTCGGCGATCAGGCGCATCTCGGGGTCCAGTTCTGAGCCTTCCCGTTTCTGGATGGTCTCCTCCGGATTCTCAAGGAAGTAATCATCCTCGAGGGGCAGATCCTCGTAATAGTGATCGAACTGGTCACTCTGGTCTTGCATTCTTACCCGCCTCAAGTCCTTGGTCGAAGGCCATCTGGTTCAGCTTGATGAATCGCGCCGGCACACTGACCTCCACTGCCTTTTTCAAGGCGTCGGCCGGGGGAACATCGTAGATCCCAGCCACGGCACCCACCATGGCGATGTTGGTGACGACCCTGTTGCCCAGATCCTCGGCGATCTTCTGGGCCTGGACCTTGTAAACCGGCTGGCCGATATCGTGATCAGGGACCAGGTCGGGATCGACGATCACTATCGTTTCCTTGGTGATGTCCACGCCGTAGGTGTTGAAGGCCTCCTGGGCCATGGCCACGAAGAGGTCCACGCCGGTGGGTCGCGGATAGCCGATCTTCTCGTCTGAGACGATGACCTCGGAGCGGGCCGCGCCGCCTCGTGCCTCGGGTCCGTAGGACTGACTCTGCACCGCGTTGTAATCGGAGTAGACACAGGCCGCCTTGCCGATGATGAATCCGGCCAGGATGACCCCCTGTCCGCCGAAACCGGCGATGCGCAGTTCACGTTTCATTAGCCACCTCCCCATTTGAGATCGTCCTTTTTCATCAGATTCTCGATCAGTTCCGCGTACTTGACAAAGAAGCCCGGCTTGTGCTCGTCCTGAAAGACCCCGATGAGGATCATCTCACTGGCAGCCTCCTTCTCCTTTTGGGTGCCGAACTCCATGATACGTTCATAATCCTCGATGGGGATGTACTTGTCATCATACCATTTCCAGAGCTTGTGAAGGTCTCCCTTCCGGTTTCGTCGACCAAAGGCCGTGGGGCAGGGCGACATCATCTCCACCAGGGAGAATCCCTCGTGAGCGATGGCATCCTTGATCGACTTGATGGGCTGTGAGGGATAGGAGACCGGCCAGCGGGCCACATAGGCCGCGCCCAGGGCCTTGGCCACCTCGCAGACATTGAAGGGCTGCTCGATGACACCATACGGGGCGGTGGAGGCGAAGCTGCCGATGGGGGCCGTGGGGGCCTGTTGGCCTCCGGTCATGCCGTAGATGTAGTTGTTCAGCAGGATGACGGTCATGTCGATGTTACGGCGGGCGGCGTGGATGAAGTGGTTGCCGCCGATACCCACGCAGTCGCCATCGCCGGTGAAAACGATGACCTCCAGATCGGTGTTGGCTCCCTTGATACCGGTGGCGAAGGCCAGGGAACGGCCGTGAGTGGTGTGTAGCCCGTCGGCGTTGATATAGCCGGGGATGCGGGAGGAGCAGCCGATGCCGGAGGCGACGACCAGCTTGTCCAGGTCCAGCTTCAGCTCATCGATGGCATGGAATACATAATCCATGGCCACCCCATGTCCACAGCCATTGCAGAAGATGGTGGGGAACATCTCCGTACGCATATACTTCTCACGGACCGCTTGTGTGGATCTTTTCTCACTCATCATTTCCCCTCCTTTTCGAGGTAGGCGAAGAGTTCGTTGGGCAGGTGCATCTCGCCTCCCACCTTGGGTGCAGAGATGATCTTGCAATCGGCGTCGGCGTACTCGGTGATGGGATGGACGATCTGACCCAGGCTCATCTCGGGCACGATTATGGTGTCAACCTGTTTCGAGACCCGGTTCACCACCTCCCTGGGGAAGGGCCAGACCAGTTGCAAACGCAGTAACCCGGCCTTGATACCCTTCTTCCGGGCCATGGTCACCGCGGTCTCGGCCGGTCGGGCCGAAGCCCCATAGGTGACGAAAGCTATCTTCGCGTCCTCCATCTCGGTCTCTTCCACCATCACCAGCTCCTCACGATCGTCGGTTATCTTGGTGATCAGGCGGGTCAGCAGGAGTTCGTGATCGGCCTGCTTGTCGGTGGCCGGCAGACCCTTCTCGTTGTGGGTCAGACCGGTGACATAGGTACGATAGCCCGTGCCGAAGGTCGGAAAATCGGGTACCTTGGAATCCCGGGTCTGGGAGTTGGTGAACGGGATGAACTTATCCTTTTCGATGGTGGCCGGCACCCTGTCGATGATGGTCATCTCATACTAGTCGGGGATCACCACCTTCTCCCACAGGTGTCCCATCTCGCCATCGGTCATCACCCAGGTGGGATGGCGATA
>CAYSUX010000320.1:0-2424 GCA_964434315.1 uncultured archaeon | reverse complement strand
TCTCGTCATTGGTCAGGTTGTTGAGCAGTCGCCCCTCGATGTGGACCTGGCCTTCGGTGAGGTCATCCAGACCGCTCAGACAGTTGAGCATGGTGGTCTTGCCACAGCCGCTGGGACCCATGATGCCCACCATCTCACCTTTGCCTACCTTGAGTTCGATACCCCTCAGGGCCTTTACCTGCACCTTGCCGGTATCGTAGGTCTTGTGTATGTTCATAGCGTCGATCATGTAACTGCTCATGGTATCACCTTTTCTTCATGGGGGATGGATTGTCTCTTCATGGGGGATGGATTGCCTTGGGCTTTCAGAAAGGTGGCCACGATGATCTCGGAGCCGACTTCCGTCAATAGGTCCTGGATTTGTTGGTTGGAATCATCACGGACCAAACCGACGCAGATCAGGGAGGCCAGCCCATGGGTGAAGATCCACATCTTGTGCAAAAGGCGCGAGCGGGCCTCATCGCTCAGAGCGTCATAGGTCTCGTCCAGCTTCATCTGCTCCTGCATCCTCGCGCCGAACTCCTCGATGATCTCCTGGTACCGGGTCTCTTCCAGAAAAAGGGCCCTGAAAAGTAGTTTCTGCTCCCTGGAGAAGATGGTCAGGCCCATGCCCATGTTCAGGAATATCTGTTCGGTGTAGGATCGTTTGGTGTAATCGACCAGCAGGTCGCGGGCCTTGACGATGACCTCCCGCTCCAGTTCGGCCATGGAGGTGAAGCTGCTGTAGACCGGAGCCGTGGAAGAGCCCAGCCTATCGGCGATCTTGCGCGCCGAGAGCTCCTTGAGCCCTTCCGCCCGGGCCACCTCGAAGGCTGCCGATAGGACATCCTGGCGAGTGAACTGCGTCGGTGGGGGAGACATATTACATACGTTACATAACAATGGTATATAACGTTTGTTATCTAATATCTAACAGTAGTTATCTTAAGCTCTTTTACTCTTTTATCCGCCACCGGGAGTTGCCGATGGATCGATGGACCGGCAGCTCCAACTCCGCGGTCCCATCATTCGGTTTCCTTCAGGAACAGAGTATCGTCGATATAGCGGTAAGGGGAGACATCGATGGCGAACTTGTCCCTGGCATCCTTGTCCATCACCGCGTTATCCATCATGGCCAGGTAGCGTTTGAACCGGGCCTTGTTGTAGCCGGTACCCTGTTCCTGGACATATTCGCGGGTATAGGCCAGGGCGACCTGGTGGCGAAACTGCTGCTCGATGGTTCCCGAGCCCAGGAACAGGACATCCGTTATCTCGGCCGAGTCCATATGCTTGGGGCAGATGGTGAACTGGCAGTGCATGGGTCTGACATCCTTCAACGGGCATTCGCTGTCAGCCTGGAAGAAGACGCAATGAGCCTCCCGTTTCATCTTCAATCCACCGGTCATCCGGCTTGGTTCTTCGTCCAGGTAAGCCTTGAAGAACCGGGCCTTGTCGAGGTTCAGGTGCTGCGCTATTCGCGTAATGTCATCCAGTGTCACCGGCGTCTCGGGACTGCATTCTCCTTTTTCCTTGCATTTGGAACAATCATAGATGAGCGATCGAACGTTTCCGTCGGACATCCTTCCTATCTTGAATTTCTGCGTATCCCTGGTGACGATGTTGTCGTTGATGTTCGCCAGAGCCCTGAAATAGTCGGTCTGGTCCCAGTCGACATTGTGTAGCTCGATGTATCTTTTCGTTATCTGGGCAGATACCTTGTGTTCCCACATCAGGGGTAGCTGCTCGTTACATGACCCATGAGCAATGGACATCGTTCTTCGACCTTCATCGGCGGTCTCTTCTGGGACGCAAACAAAGAAAAGGCAGGCCCCCGGCTTTGCCTCGTGGATGGAGCATCGCTTCTTATCATCGAGAAAAACACATTCCCGGTTCTCCTTCTTGGCTATCATGAACAGGGAAGAAGTCATTGAGGGTTTCATCTGAACATACCTTTCAAACACATCCCTGTCGTTCACATGAAAATGCTGCGCGATACGGTTGATATCCAGCAATGTGACCGGTATCTCATAACTGCAGCACTTGCCGCACATCCGGCACCGGTGTGTGTCTTTTGCCACCTCCTCCCGACCCGGTCGGTTTCTAATAAGAGTTACGACCCGACGCCCATGGCCTGCTGTGGTTGTCGATGGTCGACCTTCCACCTGATCCTGACTCCCTCAACCCCCATAACTTCTTGCCCATGAGGGGTTTGTCCTTTCAATTCCGTCGAGCATGCCATTAAAAAGGAAGTCTCAAGAATGATAACTATATGATTGGATAATTATACTGTTTATATATCTCGTTGAGACGACACGCATGCCGATTTTTCCGTCTCTGCACCGTCTTGAACAGAAGGCCGTGAGGCCCGTTCTCATCCTGATGTATCTCTTTATGTCCGGAAAGGTTGGCCGCGAGACCCTGGATAAGATAAAAAGCGACGACCGA
>CAYSUX010000319.1:0-2431 GCA_964434315.1 uncultured archaeon | reverse complement strand
GCCCACGCCCGGACCTCAGGACCTCTGGACCTGTTCACTGACCCCCGGTCCGAAAAGGTCAATTACCAAGCTACCGGTCGGTCGTTTCCATGAAAGTCCTTCTGACAGGCGTCGGCTGCCCCGGGGCTCAGGCCCTGATTTCGGACCTCTACAAGCACGAGCCGGGTATCGAGATATTCGGGATGGACGCCAAGCCCTATTCCATCGACAAGTACCTGTGCGACGATTTCGCTGTCGGACCCTGGGCCACCCGGGAGGAGCTGGGAACCGAGGGGGCGGGACCGGCCGGTACTGACAAAGTGGCCATGCCCCAGGCCAATCCGGAGTTCATCGATGCTGTGGGGAGGCAGGCGAGCAAGTGGGATGTGGACATCATCTTCCCTATGACCTCGGCCGAGATGTATGTGCTGACCCGGGCGATGGACCAGGACCGCTGCCTGAACGGCATTCCGGTGCTGGGTTCCGAACATGAGTGGGTGGCCTTGTCCCACAACAAGTACGAGATGTACCGGTGGCTTTCAGGCAAGCCCGGGGCCAAGGTACCCCGCTACAGGCTGGTCACCGATTACGAATCCCTGGAAGACTATGCCCGTGAACTGGGCTATCCAGACGAACCGGTGGTCATCAAACCCCCGGCCAGCAAGGGCTCCAGGGGTGTGCGGACCCTGACCGAGGACCCCAAGACCCTGGTCGACCAGCTCTTCTTCAATCGCCCCTATGCCCGACACATCAGCCTGGCGGGCCTCAAGGACATCTGCGATAGGACCGGGGGCCGGATACCGCCCACGATGGTCATGGAGTTCCTGCCCGGTGAGGAGCTGAAGATCGATGTCATCGCCGACAACGGCCGGATGCTGATGGGCACCGTGAAACACCGGCTCCAGTTCGCCTCCGGCCTGGCCATGGGCTTCACCATGCTGGAGAAGGAGGACTGGCTGGAGGTTATCCAGCCCGAGGTGCTCGACCATATCCGACTGAGCTATTGCGTGGATATCTGCTACAAGGGCGATTACCTGATGGAGATCAACCCCCGGGTCTCCACCTTCATCTTCGACGATGATTTCTCCATGCCCCTGATGTCGCTGAAGCTGGCCCTGGATCTGCTCACCGAGGATGAGATAAGAGCGACCCAGGAGCTGGTGAAGCCGGGCCGCAAGATGTTCCGCTGGTATGGCCAGCAGGACCTGATGGATCGAGAATAACGATGGAAGGCGCGGTGAACGACAGCAGCCCGGACCAAGACCGGGGCACCCCGGGCACTACGGGCAACCCGGGATGGAACCCTGACAAGCCGGGTCCCCGAAGCCCTCCATGCCCCATCACCCTCAGCGCCGCCCGGCCTGCCGACTCAATAGGAGACGATGGCGCCTGGCTCGCCTGGCCCGCCATTACCAACTACCTCACTGCCATACATGCCGGGTACGACGACGACCTAAGGCGAGGTGGATGGTAGGATGCTGACCCTGGACGGCAGCCATGGCGAGGGCGGCGGGCAATTGCTTCGATTATCGGTGGCCCTGAGCGGTATCACCGGCCTTCCGGTGCGAGTCGAGAACATCCGGGCCAATCGGGCCAAACCGGGATTGGCGGCCCAGCATCTGGCCGCTGTGACAGCGGCAGCCGCCCTCTGCAAAGCCCGGACCACGGGGGTCAAGCCAGGATCGAGGGAGTTGGTGTTCATTCCCGGCATACCCACTCCCGGGAAATACCGCTTCAAGGTGGGCACCGCCGGCGCCGTGACCCTGGTACTCCAGGCCGCCCTGCCGGTGGCCATGGCGGCGGCCGGTTACCTTACCGGCATCGGTCGGCAGCGGGACGATGGGGCAGTCAGGGAACCACTTGAGGCGTCAAGGCGACAAGATCATCTGCCGGAATCGGAACCGGAACCGGGGCCGGAATCGAGACCGGGGCCTGGGCCGGGAATAAAGCCGGGGTCGGTGATCCTCCAGGTCGAAGGTGGCACCGATGTCCAATGGTCGCCACCTGTGGACTACTGGGACCGGGTCTTTCTTGGCACCCTGCGAAGCGCAGGCTTGAAGGCCGAGCTCATCACCCACAGACGGGGCTACTTTCCCAGGGGCGGCGGGGCCGTGACTCTGAAGCTTGACAAAGCCGAAACCCCCCTGGCCCCGTTACCTTTCATCATCGCTCAAGGCAGGCGGGCCGGACCGGCAGCCCAAACGACATCCACCAAGCCTGCCTTGAACAGTATCGAGGGAGTGGCTTACACCGGAGGCCTGCCCGACCATGTGGCGGACCGGATGGCCAGGGCCGCCCGCAAGCAGTTGCTCGAGCTTGGTGGGCTCAAAGCTCGAGTTCGCAAGGAGCGCGGCAATAGCGTGAGCCCGGGAGGCGGACTGGTATTGTGGACCCCTCGCCGCAGCCCTGAACAGACGAGCCATCAGGGTGTTGCCATCGCATCCCATGTCCC
>CAYSUX010000318.1:0-2439 GCA_964434315.1 uncultured archaeon | reverse complement strand
TACAACCAGTGGAAGTTCGCGGTCGATGACGGCGCCGGCCCCAACGCCTTCGGCACCAACACCCTCACCATCGAGTTCGCTCTCGAGGACGCTCTGCCCACCGGCTTCTACTCCATCCAGGGTACCATCATACCCCTGAACGTCTGAATTAACCAACTTGGATACTAACCTTAGGAGGTAACTAACATGGGACGCAATCTCAATCTCTTTGGCAAGAAACTTCCGGCCTGGATGCTGCTGGCTGCCCTTGTGGTGGTCGGCGCTGGCGCCGCGACCGGCCTCGTGCTGAAAGATCAAGTAAACGGAACTACGACAATCGCGGTTAGCCAGGCTATCCGTGTACAGGCACCCACCGGTGCC
Source organism: uncultured archaeon (assembly GCA_964434315.1). Lineage (GTDB taxonomy): Archaea > Thermoplasmatota > Poseidoniia > MGIII > CAYLMJ01 > CAYLMJ01. The sequence continues at coordinate 2,079 of CAYSUX010000318.1, read as the reverse complement.
GGTGACGAGGACGAGTTCCTGGGCACCGTCGATGACGACGGCATGACCTGGGGCGCCCACTTCGAAGCCAACAACGGTGATCTGGTCGCTTTCGAGATGGTGGTCGAGAACCACGCCGGAAACAGCGACTGGACCGTCTGCCTGCTCACCATCGACATCCCCGATGGTATGACCGTCGATGTTACCGAACTGTCCGGTGACGACGACCACTCCGCTGTCCGCATCAACTACAACCAGTGGAAGTTCGCGGTCGATGACGGCGCCGGCCCCAACGCCTTCGGCATCAACGTCCTGTGCATCGAGTTCGCTCTCGAGGACGCACTGCCCACCGGCTTCTACTCCATCCAGGGTACCATCATACCCCTGAACGTGTAGAGCCCTTTGAACACGAAAACAAAACCAAGATCGCAGTGAGGGGGGATTAGCGCCCCCTCCTGTGTATGAAAATCGGATGAGAAGTCATAATCCACAAGCACAAGCGTGAGTCCATCCTGGCTCATATCCCGGCTTCTCATCCTACCTCTTTTCCGCTCAGCAGGCACTCCATCCACACCATAGCACTATCCACAACTTAGCTCCATTCACACCTTGGATTCAACAGCTCCATACAATGACTCCCGGGAATGGGACCCGTGTGAACCTACGGGTCCCTTCTCCCATCCCCGGTGTGATGACCTGACGATTCTAGATGCACTCTACAAACCCCTGGTATGCCATAACCACAGTGTCCTGTATCCGGTGCCGGCCTCTTTTCCCGGAGGTCGGCGCCACCCGTTTTTTTCACCAGACCATCTCCCCTTCGAGAAAGCTCCGGGCCTCCTCGGTGCGGGCATTACCAAAGAGCCTCCGGCAGGGTCCGGCCTCCACGATGCGACCATCAACTATCACCGCCACCTTTTCACACAATCGCCGGGCCTGGAAGATGTTGTGGGTGACGATCAGGGCTCCCCGCTCCCCGGGTTCCTTGGCAATGTAGGCCTTGACCGCCCGTTCCAGGATGGTGACATTGCGCGGGTCCAGGTTGGCCGTGAACTCGTCCAGTAGCAGCAATCGCGGCTCCATGACAACGGCCCTGGCAAAGGCCACCCGCTGGGCCTGGCCGCCTGAAAGCCTGGGGGCATGACGTTCCTTAGCCCTGGTCAGCTCGACCATCCTCAGGGCCTCATCCACCCTCTGTCCTTGCTCCTCGGATGGTACTCCCCGGTACCCCAGACCCAGGGCCACATTGCTGGCCACCGAGGAGTTGAACACCACCGGCTTCTGCCTGACCATGCCCATCTGCCGCCGCGCCTTCAGACCATTGCCATTGCCATTGCCCCGGACCCGGACCCGCCTGCCGGCGAACCTGACCTCCCCGGCATCGGGCTCGAGCAGCAGGTCCGCGATCTTCAGCAGGGTCGTCTTGCCGGCTCCGGACGGGCCCACCAGGGCCGTTATCATCCCGGTCGGGACCCTCAGGTCCCCCGCCTCCCGGGCCACCACAACACCCAACCACGTGCGCAGCCCCCCCAACACCCACAGCGTCTCGCTCATTCGCGACCGGCCTCCTGAAGGCAGAATAGCAGAAGATAGATGCCCAGGGCCAATAACATGAGCAGCGCCCCAAGGCTCACGGCATAATCCAGGTTGCCCATCCTGACCTCCTGGACGATGGCTGTCGTCAGGGTACGGGTATGGAACTTGATATTGCCACCCACGATCATGACGCCGCCCACCTCGGCGATGGCCCTGCCGAAGCCCACCATGACCGAGGCCAGGATACCGATGCGAGCCTCCAGAGCCAGGGTGGTCATATACTGGCGGCGATTGGCGCCCAGGCTCAACGCCGTTTCCTTCAACGCCGGGTCGAGCCCGTCGACGGCGGTCATGGTCAAACCGGTGATCAGGGGGACGACCAGCACCAACTGGGAGAGGACCATGGCCTTGACCGTGAAGAGCCATCCCCACTCTCCCAGGGGGCCGTCCCGGGATAGCAGCATGAAGACCAGGAGACCCGCCACGACCGGGGGGAAGCCATAGAAGGTGAAGGTCAGCACCCTCACGGCACCCTTGCCCCTGAAATCAGACAGACCCAGCAGG
>CAYSUX010000317.1:0-2475 GCA_964434315.1 uncultured archaeon | reverse complement strand
CCATGAACACATGCGAAGCGGGTCTCGCCGGCGATGGTCACCCTGCAGCCGCCGCACATCCCGGTACCGTCGACCATGGTCGTGTTCAAGCTGACAATGGTCCTGACACCGAACGGCTTGCTGGTCAATGAGCAGAATTTCATCATTATAGCCGGGCCAATGGCAAAGACACGACCGATGTTTTTGCGCTCATCCTTTTCAAGCAGTTCCTTCAAAGGTTCGGTGACCAGGGCCTTGCGACCTACCGAGCCGTCATCGGTGGTGATGATGTGTTCGTCGCTGACCGAGCCCAACCGATCTTCCCAGAAGAGCAGGTCCTTGGACCTTGCTCCCTGGATGGTGATGATACGGTTACCTTTCTGTTTGAGGCTCCTGGCGATGGGATAGATTGGTGCGGTACCGACGCCGCCGGCGACCATCACAACGGTACCGAAATCCTCGATTTTCGAGGCTTCACCGAAGGGTCCGACAAAGGCATACAGCCCGTCACCGACCTTCATCCTTGATAATTTCTTGGTGGTCGTTCCCACCACCATGATGACCAGGGTTATGGTCCCCCTGTCGGCATCCCAGTCGGCAATGGTCAAGGGGATCCGCTCACCCGACTCATCCGACATGACCAGGACGAATCGTCCAGCCTGGGCCTTTTTTGCCACAGCCGGAGCTTCAACTTCGATCTCGAAGATGTTGGGCACAAGCCACTGGTGTCTGATGATTTTAAACATGATGCAAAACTTCCTGATTGGTTTAGGTTATCGGTTGAAAACCGGATTTGAGACGTTTATGGGAAATGAGACGAATCTTGTCTTTAGGATAGTGATCTGGAACATCGTCTGGCTCTGCATTTCAGTCATGGGTTGCTGACTAACAATATAAAGGGTCGGCAGCGGAATATTAACAAGTCGAATATATAAATATAACCTTTCATTTGGCATGTGTAGCGTTTATAAGTAGATTGTATTATCCAAAATTTAGCCGATGGCCCGGGAGTATCCATGATCATCGCAGTACCCAAAGAGACCTTTCCTGGCGAGAAGCGTGTCGCGCTTGTACCGGCCAATGTGCCCGAGCTGACCAAGGCCGAGCACGAGGTTCGGATCGAGGCCGGCGCTGGCCTGGTGGCCGGTTACACCGATGCCGAGTATGAAGGAAAGGGCGCCAAGATAGTCAACGATCGCAGAGAGCTGATACGGTCCGCAGATATCATCCTGCAGGTCAGGGGATTCGGCACGAACCCCGAGGATGGCAAACCGGACCTGGAGCTCTTCCAGAAAGGTCAGGCCGTCATAGGTTACCTCGAACCCCTGGCCGAGGCCGAACATGCCAGGACCCTGGCCCGGACCGGAGTGATATCCTACGCCATGGAGCTCATTCCCCGTATCACCCGAGCCCAGAGCATGGACGCTCTCTCATCCATGGCCAACATCGCCGGGTACAAGATCGTCCTTCTGGCTGCCGCGCAACTTCCCAAGATGTTCCCCATGATGATGACCGCCGCCGGCACCATCGCCCCGGCCAGGGTCTTCGTGATGGGCGCCGGCGTGGCAGGTCTCCAGGCCATCGCCACCGCCAAACGGCTGGGCGCGGTGGTCTCGGCCTACGATGTCCGACCGGTTGTCAAGGAACAGGTTGAGAGCGTCGGAGGCAAGTTCATCGAGCTGGAACTGGAGACCGAGGGTGCCGAGGACAAGGGCGGCTATGCCAGGGAACAGAGCGAGGAGTTCCTGCGAAAGCAGCGGGAGATGATGTTGCAGGTAATCGCCGAAAACGACATTGTCATCACCACCGCCGCCATCCCTGGCAAGAAGGCTCCCATACTGGTCACCACGGAGATGGTGAAGGCCATGAAGCCCGGTTCCGTGATCGTGGATCTGGCCGCCGAGCGAGGTGGCAACTGCGAACTCACCAGAGCCGGGGAGACCGTCGAGGTCCATGGTGTGACGATCCTCGGCCCGGTGAACATTTCATCGTCGGTGGCCTATCATGCCAGCCAGATGTACTCCAAGAACATTGTCACCCTTTTGACCCATCTGCTGAAAGATGGCAAGCTGGAAAGCCACTCCGATGACGAGATCGAGGCCGAGACCATGGTTACCCATGGTGGAGAGGTTGTCAACAACCGGGTAAGGGAAGCCCTGGGCCTGGAACCCATACCCGAAACCAAGCCCGGGATCGATTCAGACCCTGAACCCCCGGGGGAGGGATAAACATGGTTGACATTGTGATGTTACTGACCGTTTTCGTGCTCGCGATATTCGTGGGCTTTGAGATCATTACCAAGGTGCCGGCCACCCTGCACACTCCTTTGATGTCCGGTGCCAACGCCATCTCCGGGATCACCATTATCGGAGCCATCGTGGCCGCTCATAATAACGAACTGGCAATCTCCACGATACTGGGGATGGCGGCTCTGATCTTCGCCACCATCAACGTCGTGGGTGGCTTCGCGGTCACCCACCGGATGCTCGACATGTT
>CAYSUX010000316.1:0-2489 GCA_964434315.1 uncultured archaeon | reverse complement strand
CAGACCGATGGTCCGGTAGGTCCGGATCATCTCCGGGTTGGTCAGTCCGGTCTCCTCCACCGGCGGCAACAAGCGGCCCAGGTCCTCCACGCCCAGTAGCAGGTCTGTCAGCCGGGTGGCCTCCTCCAGGTCCTTCTTATCCTTGACCGGGGTGTAGATGTACAGCAGGTCGTTCTCCAGCTTGATCAGGTCCCGCAACACATGACCCCGGTGGGCACTGAAGAAATCGATGATCCAGACATTCTCGAAATCGTCGATGATGATATTGGCGCCGTTGAGGTCGCCGTGGATGAAGGATTGATAGGAGGGGCGATTGGCCTTGGGCATCAGCTCCGGGAGCTCGTTCTCGTAGAAGTGGCAGGGATTTGGGAAACGCTTGCCCGTGGGTAGGGTCAGCATCTCGCCATCAGCCGGACCGCCATAGACCTTCTCCACCTTGTGTCTCATCCGGGGAGCGTATTCGGGGTTTATCTGGTAATACTCCAGCAGATTGATGCGCTCTCTCTGGCCGGCGCGATATAGCCGACCCAGTTGGTCCTCGAAGACGGCCCTCAGATAGGTCTCGATCTTCTCGTCTTCCAGACCCGAGCAGTAGAGCTTCTGGAATGTGGTGGAGAATCCGCCACCCATGGCAGTGTACCGATACTTCAGGGCACCCCGTTCACCATAATCGGCGAAGTCCACGATGCTGGGGGCGTTGTTGCCCAGCACGCCTTCGAGCTGCTCGAAGACCATCCGCTCCTGGCCCATGGGCCCGATGGGACCCAGCTTCACCACATGGGGGACCTGCAGGTGGCCGTTCAGGTCGATGCTCTCGGCGGCCAGCACCATGTTGCCTGAGTAGCCGCCGGATAGTTCGAAGAGCACCACCTTGGAGCAGTCGCGGTAGAGATAACGAATAAGTCCCTTATCGATGTCCGAGACCTCGTGCTCGGTCTCGAAGTTCATCTCGGGAAGGTCCCGGTACCATTGGGTCGGCAAGGTGAAGTCGGTGTCGGTCGGGCTCAGGAAATCGATGAACTCTCCGATGGAGGGGATGATCCTGACCCCCAGCAACTTCTCCATCTGCTCCAGGGCGAAGTAGTGCTGGGACCTGGAGGAACTGGCGGCCAGAGCCGGGCACAGGGTCACCTCCATGTCGGGATAACGGGTGTGGAGCTCGTAGGCCAGAAAGAATATCTTGGCCTCGGTCCAGACCCCCCATCAATCCCACCTTGACCTTCTTCCCCCGGAACGCCTCCAGGGTCTCGGCCAGGTCGGTTCCGACAAAGTCGTTCAGGCTGACCGAGTCGATGATCTTCACCGGCCGGTCGGGATCGTGGATCGGAAAGGCGAACTCGGCCCCCTCGGTACCCACCATGCAATGGGGCTTGAACAGGCGGATATGCTCATCCTGGTCTTCATCGTCCAGAGAGTGGCTGTCCTTGACATGGATCAAGGTCAGGTCCTCTGGAGACTGGGAGTAGGCCCAGGTCATCACCTTGGCAACCGGTCCTTCGGTGGGACTCTCGCCCATGAGCCGCCGGGCCTCATCGTGGCCGATATGGAGGAAGTTGGGCAGGGGATCGAATCTGCGCAGAGGCTTGACAAAATCATTCTGCAGGCACTCTGTGATCAGGATGGCATACGTCATCGGGGCACCTTGGTCTATGCTCTGTATCGCCGCCGCCAGGTATTGAAGCCTAAATAAACGATTCTGGTACCGCGTTTCACCGGGGTGACCTCTTCATTGTCAGAAGCGGCACAAACGAGAGCCTGGTACCGCGTTTCACCGGGATGACCTCTTCATTGTCAGGCTGACCATCCCGCCGACGACGAATATTATTTCGAACTCAAATACGACATCACAGATGATATCATAGCTCATAGCCAGCATCAAACTGGGCTAGCCCATCAGGAACCGGGAACCGGCAAGCCTTTTCCGCCCCCCGCCTTAGCCGGGCCATGCGCATCGCCATCGTGGGCGCCGGGGCCGTGGGCTCATTGTTGGGCTGCCTTCTGGCCTCGTCAGGGAGGCGGGCCGCGAGCAAGGAGGGAGCCGTGGGCGAGCAGGCCGAAGGCGGGCCGGAGGCTATGGACGGGCCGGAGGCCGAGGGCAATCTGGTGGTTCTACTTGACACCAAAGCTCGCTATGAAAGCCTCAGGGCAAGCTCTCATCTGGTCATTAAAAGTAACTACGTAGCTCCTTCCACCGTCGAGATCGCCCCCGAACCCGGCCCCGGCCGGATAGCCGTCTGCGACTCACCGACCCGTGCTGCCGCTCTTCTGGAGGGGTATGCCGATGTGGTCCTGCTCTGCGTGAAGAGCTTCCATTCGGTCCAGGCTCTTAAGGGTCTGAAAGAGACCTCGATCGATGAAGCCTCGGTCGATGAAGCCATACCCGGGCTAGTGGGTCCCGAGACCCTGGTGGTCTCCTGTCAGAACGGCGTGGATAACGAGGCCCTCATCGCCGCCGGGCAGGCCGAGGGGCTCAGCGAGGACGTCGCCGT
>CAYSUX010000315.1:0-2505 GCA_964434315.1 uncultured archaeon | reverse complement strand
AGGGGGGCCAGGCGGGCATTGTGGTCCGTGACACCATCATCCAGGATGACGCATTCCTTGGCCAGATCGACCAGGGGTGACCTGGGATTGCCAGTCACCGCCAGGATGGTGGCCCCGATCTTCTCGGCGATGGTATGGCCGGTCCGGATGACGAAATCGGTGGTACCCGACCCCGATAGTAGCAGCACCGTATCGTCGGAATGAATGGCTGGCGTGATGGTCTCCCCGATGGTGTAGACCCGACAGCCCAGATGGTTCAATCGCATGGCGAATGAACGGACGACCATGGATGAACGGCCCACCCCGTAGGTGAAGGCCCGGCGACCTTCGCGCAGTAACTTCAGGAAACGCTCGACCTGGGCCTCATCGATATTCAGTAGTGCTCTCTGGGCCGCTGAGGTCAGGTAGTTGGCAGCCTCATGATATTGAGACACGGCGAGTCTCCTTCATCTGCTGTGCGGCCTTGATGCGCGCCATCTTCTCCTGCCTGCGCACCTCGACCCGTTCCAGGATGACCTTCATGTACATGGCGTCGTGTTCGAGAAGGGGGGAATCGGAGATGAAGGTGATCTTGTAGTCGTTCTCCAGAACCACCTCGGCCAGATGCTCGAACTTCATGTCACCACGCTTGATCGGGGTGTAATGGCGTTCCTGGCCCGACTTGTAATAGGCGACCCCGGAGAAATGGGTATAGAACCGCTTGACCCCCAGTTGGTCTTCGATGAAATCCAGGACCTTCTTGTAATTCTCCCGTTGGTTGAACCAGCGATTGCCCCGGGCGTGCATATGGGCCCAGTTCAGCACCGGCATGATATTGTGAACCCGGGAACAGACCTCGACGACCTCCCTCAAAGAGCCAAAGACATCCTTTCGACCCGCGGTCTCCAGGCCGATGTGGGGTATTGCGCGGTTGATCAGGTAGTTGTCCCTCAGTTCACGCAGCCGGGGGATGATCGTCTCCATTGCCTCCTGGGGCGTATGTCCCCCATATGGGCCCAGATGGGTGACCACATGGCCCGCGCCGATCTGATTGCCCACATACCCGGCATAGTTGATCAACTCCATGGATTTGTTGATCATGTATTCCGATCCCAGCAGATCGATATAGTAGGGGGTGTGGATGGAGACGGCCACGTCCAGGGATTCGGCAACGAACTTCAACTCGGGAAAGGTGGGGAGTTCATCAACCGCGTTGCCGCGCACCATCTGAATTTCCATGGCATGCAGGCCCATTGTATGGATGTCCTCCAAGCCATCACGGATATTCCTGCCTTTACAGGATAGGGGTATGCCCGCAGGTCCCAGCCGAATCATGGGTTTGACCGGAAAAGGTGGGCGTTATATAGTCATTGTGTAAAATGTAAACATTCGAGGGGATTTTCCCGGATAGGAAAAGGGCATTGCACCCCCGTGTCCCTGTACCTATTAACCGGGTCAATAACTCATTTTTTCAGTGGAAAAAGTGATGGAACCGGCAAGCTTCGAAAGATACAGGGAAATAAGTGTCATTGTGCATAGATATGTTTGACGAAATCGAGAAGCGTTCGGACCATTTAGAACCCTGCCACTCCGGGCTAACAGGAGGGAAAGGACCAACAGGAGGGGGAAAGGGCCACCAGGAGAGGGAAAGGGCCACCAGGAGAGGGAAAGGACCAACAGTGAAAGGTAAAGCTGTGTCAGTCAAGGCAATATATCTATCCGGACAACCCAGGATCAAGTGATTACCATGGCAGGTAACAATACCAAAATGATGTCCCATCTGGCCTTGACCCACGACATACCCCGGAAACGCAAGAAGAACAAGACCAAGGTCTCGCGTTTTTTCAAGGGCCGTAAAGCGGTCAAGTTCATCCTACCCACACTTAACCTTTAGATACAATACAACCAGTCAGGCCGATTGAAACCGTAGCAACCATCCGAACCGTCGATATCGTCTATCCTGCAACTCTCACCGATAGGCACCTACCATCACCCTATGAACGGCGGGGGTCGAGGATCGAAGGCGATAGTTCGAAGTTTGGTCACCCGATCATTGGATCAACCCTTCACCAGATCATTGAATCATCCCGTCACCGGTCATCCGGTCAGTTCAACGTCCGATGAATGAGCCGAACCTCCGATCGGCCGGGCTAGCCGAGGATGTGTCAGCCGCACCCGGCGACCGCCAGGCGTGATGGTCCACAGGCCACGATGGTATCCCTATCGGATCGAATTATCTCGCGATGAATATGTCCTCATGAACCTGAGGGAGACCGGGGCCACTGCATCCGTTCCAGTCCAAACACAACACAATAGCTTCCACTGGACAAACATGAGATGAGAGCCAGTAACAAGGACAGGCTGCAAGCTCGCTCGCTCACTGACTGACTGACTAAATAACTATGGACAGAGCCTGTGAGCACGGGTCGATTATCTTCAAGCCGGTCAACCGGACCGGGGACCACCAACGTCGAGAGCGCAAGGTGTGACATCCGGGAAAAAATAGTGGTGTTAAAGGAAAGAATT
>CAYSUX010000314.1:0-2519 GCA_964434315.1 uncultured archaeon | reverse complement strand
TACATTGAAACAGTAGAGGTAATTGCTCTTGGAGCCCACATAGAGCCGATCGGCGGCGATGACCGGTGAGGACCATGAACCGCCGCCCAGGCTGTGCTTCCATACCACGCTGGTGGTGCCCCCGCTGCCCTCGGCGTCCAGGGCGTAGAAGTTGCCATCGGTGGAGGAGGTGTAGATGGTCCCGTTCAGGTAGGCCGGCGATGAGAAGAAACCGGTCTTGGCCCCCGGATAGAACTCCCATACCTGCTGAAGGGTCGTGGCATTGAGACAGTAGAAGCGGTTGTATTCCTCGGGCTGGGTGTAGCCGTCGCCGAAATAGACCCGGTCGTTGACCACCAGAGGGGAGGAGTATATCGTGAAGCTGGCATGGAACGAATGGCTGGCCACCGCCGTGGTGGTGGGTTGGGTCTCGTTGATGAGATAGACATAATGGTCCGAGGCGGTCAGGTAGACCTTGCCGTCCACAACCGCCGGGGCGGTGTAGACCCCGTAGTTCCTTGAGCCCGAGTCCTTTATCCTGAAGGTCCAGATGATATCGCCGGTCGCCTGGTCCAGGCAGTAGAGGTGGCGATCCGCAGAGCCGATGAAGACCTTGCCGTTGGCCACCGTGGGGGTGCCGTCGCCCCAGTATTCGTTATCGGTGTCGATGTTCCATTTCATGGTCCCGTTATCGGCCCAGAGGCAGTACAGACGGTCGGCGCCGAAGAATATGAGCCCGTTGGCCACCGCCGGTGACGAGGTGAGCCCGTAATTGCCGTTCACCTTCTCGATGGTCTCGAATCGCCAGGCCAGGGTGCCGTTGGAGGCATAGTAGGCGTTCATGAAGTCGTGTTCGGAGCTGCTGCCGTTGCGGCTGCCGATGTAGACCATACCGTCTACCACCGCCGGTGAGCTGTAGAGTCGGCTGCCGCCGGTGGCGTTGTACCACAGGACATTGGCCGAGGCCGGCCCCGGTGTGTCGGTAAAGGAATTGTGGTTCGGAGCCCTCAGGTGCATGGGCCAATCATCATCACCCCTGCCGCCCCGGGGGCTCTGGAAGGCCGGGTCCAGGTATGACTCAGGGCCGTTCGTGACCTCGGATGGCGGAGCATCCTCCGGGTTCCCGGGTTCCGGGATGCTGATCAGTAACGAGCTGGCCAGAAGCGCCAAGGTCAGCAAAGCGCAGGATATCTTGATCTTGGACATGGTCACACCATGATCGGCGAATACCAAATGAACTCAATGATATGATGATTATAGGGATATCGCATGGACTGAGGGATATCGTATGAACTTAGTGATATCGCATGAACTACTTTCACTTCCTCCTTGAAGCGATGGTCCAGACAACGGCCAGGACCACGAACATTAAGCCGACGATCAGCATCGCCGGGGCCACCGGTATCGAGTCATCCGGATCGTCCTGTGGTTCGTTCAAGTCTCCCTGCTCGTTCTCAACCGCCAGGGTGATCGATTGTCGGTAGAGATGACCGGTTCCGTTGGACAACCGGACCGCCAGGGTATGATCGCCATCGGCAACCCCGGTCGTGTCCCAGACATAGGACCAGCTCCCGTCGGCATCGACATCCTCCCATCCACCATCATCGATACTGATCCCGGCCAGTATCACGCTACTATCGTTATCGGGTACGAGGCCTTCCAGTTCCACGCTACCGGCAACCACCTCATGGTTGACATGGGAAGTGATGAACCCGCCGATGGCATGGAAACTACCATCCTCGCATCCGATATAGAGCCGCCCGCCTGACAGGGCCGGGGAGGAGGATAGCGGGCCGGGGGTCTGGAACATCCCGATGACAGAGCCGTTGGTTCGATCCACGGTGTACAGGACCCCGTCGTCAGCGCCGAAGATGACAAGGTCGCCCGCTATCGCCGGGGATGAGGATATCTTATCACCCACCGACAGGTTCCAAAGCTGGGTTCCGGATTCCCGGTCAAGGGCAAAGAAGACCCCATTGTCGGAGCCGACCAGCACCTGGTCATCGATGAGCGCCGGGGATGAGAAGACCCCGCCACCGGTGGAGAAGTTCCACAGGTGCTCACCATTGGTCAGGTTCAGGGCATAGAGTCTCTGATCGTAGGAGCCGAAGTAGACTTGATCCCCGGAGATCACCGGAGATGATGGAACATAGCTCTGGGCCGTGAAATTCCAGAGTTCGACCCCGGTAGACAGGTCCAGTCCGTGAACCTCCTCATCACAGGCCCCGAAGACCACGATGGAATCCCGGATAGCGGGCGAGGTATGGACCCATCCACCCACCGAGAAGTTCCACTGATGCTCACCAGTGAGTGCGTCAAGGTCGAACAGCCTGCCATCGTAGGAGCCAAAGAGGACCTGACCGTCGATGACCGCCGGCGAGGAACGAATCTCACTGTCGGTGGCGAAGGTCCAGACCGGAAGGCCTGTGTCTGCCTCGAGACAGTAGAACACCCCGCCATCCGAACCGATGAACAGATGACCGTCGATGACCGCAGGGGAGGATTCCACATCACCATTGGTCTCAAAGGTCCAGATAAGG
>CAYSUX010000313.1:0-2545 GCA_964434315.1 uncultured archaeon | reverse complement strand
CGGGTCGTCATGTTCCGAGGTCCTTGGGTTGACGACAAAGGCGATGTCCAGGTCAATCGAGGCATGCGTGTTGAGTTCAACAGTGCTATCGGACCCTACAAGGGCGGATTACGCTTCCACCCCAGTGTCAATCTTGGTATCATCAAGTTCCTAGGATTCGAGCAGATCCTCAAGAACGCCCTGACGACCCGCCCCATCGGTGGCGGCAAGGGCGGTTCCGATTTCGACCCAAAGGGCAGGTCGGACAACGAGGTCATGCGCTTCTGCCAGTCCTTCATGACCGAGTTGCAACGCCACATCGGCGCCCGGATCGACGTTCCCGCCGGGGACATCGGTGTCGGCGGCCGTGAGATCGGCTTCATGTTCGGTCAGTACAAGCGCCTGACCCGCAAGTTCGAAGGCGTGCTGACCGGCAAGGGTCTGGACTGGGGCGGTTCCCTCATCCGGCCCGAGGCCACAGGGTACGGGCAGGTCTACTTCCTGCGCGAGATGCTCACCGCCCGTGGCGACTCCATCAAGAACAAGGTGTGCACGGTCTCCGGTAGCGGCAATGTCGCACAGTACTGTACCGAGAAGATCCTGGACTATGGCGGGATCCCGGTCACCCTCTCCGACTCGGGCGGTTACATTTACGACTCCGAGGGCATCAATCGCGAGAAGCTGGCCTGGGTCATGGACCTGAAGAATGTGCGCCGAGGCCGCATCAAGGAGTACGTGGACCAGTTCGCAGGCGCCACCTACTTCGCTGGCAAGCGCCCCTGGGAGGTCAAGTGTGAGATCGCGCTGCCCAGTGCGACCCAGAACGAGATCGAGAAGGCCGACGCCCAGACCCTGATGGACAACGGCTGCATCGCCGTCTCCGAGGGCGCCAACATGCCTTCCACACCCGAGGCCATCGAGCTCTACATGGAGCACAAGATCGCCTACGGACCGGCCAAGGCCGCCAACGCCGGCGGGGTCGCCGTCTCGGCCCTGGAGATGACCCAGAACGCCGCCTTCGACGACTGGACCCGGGAGCAGGTCGACCAGAAGCTGGACGCCATCATGACCAGCATCCATACCGCTTGTGCCGCCGCCGGCGAGCGCTATGGTGGCGACGCGACCAACCTGGTGCTCGGTGCAAACGCCGCGGGGTTCATCAAGGTGGCCAATGCCATGATGGACCAGGGCTACGTATAGACCGAGGACCAAGTAACCTATCCGAACTTGGGAGCCGACCCCTCTTCAGGAAAGGGTCCGGCTCCCTTTCTTTTTCCCTATTTCCTTCCATCGTGGCAACACAGGTCAGTCAACCCTGGGAATGACCCCTTGTGTTTTTCCTTTGGTTTTGGGTGTTTTGGCTTTATAGTCAACGATATTCTCTCACCGGATAATCGCCATTTTGCCGCCGGGGGTTGCCGAGGGTATATAATATAAATAACCCCTTCCACATGGTGCCGTCGCTATAGAGCCGATGGAGGCTAGCCTATGGCTGAAAAACCGCACATGAACATTGTATTCATTGGTCACATCGACCACGGCAAATCCACCACCGTAGGCCGCCTGCTGCTCGATTCCGGGTCTATCTCACCCCACATCATCGAGAAGTACCGGAAGGAAGCGGAAGAGCGCGGTAAGGGTGGTTTCGAGTTCGCCTACGTCATGGATGGCCTCAAAGAAGAGCGTGAACGTGGCGTGACCATTGATGTGGCGCACAAACGTTTTGACAGCGACAAGTACTACTTTACGATCATCGATGCCCCTGGGCACAGGGATTTCATCAAGAACATGATCACGGGTACTTCCCAGGCCGATGCAGCCGTGCTGACGGTGGCCGCACCTGAGGGCATCATGGCCCAGACCAAGGAACACATCTTCCTGGCCAAGGTGCTGGGTGTCGATCAGGTCATCGTTGGCCTGAACAAGATGGACGTAACCCAACCGGGCTATTCGGAGGAGCAGTTCAACAAGGTGCTCAAGGAGGTCAAGACCCTGACCAAGATGGTTGGTTTCAGGGATGATAAGCTCCAGTTCGTACCCTATGCCGCACTGACCGGCGACAATATTGCCAAGAAGTCCGAGAAGATGTCATGGTACAAGGGACCCACACTGCTGGATTGCCTGAACAACCTGACGCTACCCAAGGGTGCCACCAATCTGCCCCTGCGCCTGCCCATCCAGGATGTCTACAACATCTCCGGGATCGGTGCCGTACCGGTGGGTCGTATCGAGACCGGGCTCTTGAAGCCGGGTGACAAGATCACCTTCAAACCCTCGGCCCACCAGGGCGGTAAGGGCGGCGAGGTAAAGTCCATCGAGATGCACCACGAAGAGGTCCCCAAGGCCTCGGCCGGTGATAACGTGGGCTTCAATGTCCGCGGTATCGGCAAGAAGGATATCCGCCGGGGTGACGTGGCCGGACCGGTCGACAATCCCCCCAAGGTGGCTCGCAAGTTCAAGGCCCAGATCATGGTGCTGGATCACCCCTCGGTCATCGCCCCGGGTTATACACCGGTCTTCCACTGCCACACCTCCCAGGTGGCCTGCCAGTTCGAGCAGCTGCTGG
>CAYSUX010000312.1:0-2548 GCA_964434315.1 uncultured archaeon | reverse complement strand
ATCCCACGTCGGTTCGAACAGGTGACGCGGTGCTGATATCGGGCGATATCGGCGCCCATGGTGTTGCGATAATCTCGGTGCGCGAAGGCCTGGAGTTCGAGACCACCATCCAGTCGGATACGGCCCCGCTCTGGCCCCTGGTGAAGGCCATGCTGGACACCGGTGAACCGATCCACTGCCTGCGGGACCTGACCCGCGGGGGACTGGCCAGCGGGCTCAACGAGATAGCCGCCACGGCCCGGGTAGGTATCGAGATCATCGAGGCTGATATCCCGGTGCCAGAGGAGGTCCAGGGGGCCTGCGAGATACTGGGTTTCGACCCTCTCTACGTGGCCAACGAGGGGCGTTTTGCCGCCTTTGTCCCGGCCGATTCGGTGGAAGCCGTGCTGGAGGCCATGCGGGCCGTCCCGGGTGGCGAGCAGGCATGCGCCATCGGCCGGATCGTGAAGCAACATCCGGGTCAGGTCGTCCAGAGATCCAAGATCGGTGGCTCACGGATAGTTGACATGCTATCCGGTGAGCAATTGCCCAGGATCTGCTGATAGCCAGCCCCGGCCCCCGGCCAATCTTTAGCCCTGGGCCAATCCCTTCAGGACATCGCCACGGGTGATGAGGCCCACCAACTTGCCTTCGCCGATCACCGGGAGCCGGTTGATCTGTTTGTTGATCATCAACCGGATGGCCTCCAGCAACTCTGCCTCGGGACCTATGGTGACCGGATCCTCGGTCATGGCGCCGGCCACCGTCTCGGTCTCCATCTTCTCGAACAGGGCGCGAACATCATCCGACTTGCTGGCCTTGATGAAATCCACGGTCACGCCCATGGTGCTGATGGTCGAAGGGAGAAAGAGCATGTCCCATTCTTGTCCCTCGCGTTGCAGGCGGGCCATGATATCGGCTTCGGAGAGGATACCCACCACATTCGAATCGTCATCAACCACCGGAGCCCCCGATATGCCCGCCTTGGCGAGGATCCGGGTGGCCTCCTGGAGGGTCTGACCGGGTTTCAGGGTTACTATCTTGGTTATCATGACCTGGCTGACATTCATGAGAGCACCATGGAGTTCTGGTTTCTGGTCAAGCTTCCCGGGTGTGAACGGCAAGCTTCGCCTGTCCGGCCAGGGGTCAGCGAGCTATAAAGCAGGTGTGTTATTTGCGAAATATTTCGGGGATCCAGGTCTCATACTAGATTCACGTCAGGCTGAGGGGCCGTTCCAGATCCCTGCCTCTCAGTGACGGTGATCTCCCAGCTATCGTCGGGAGACTTTTGTGACGGTTCGCTAAATGTGACGGTCAAGACCCTGCAACACCCACCGAGGCCATTACATTACGTAAATAATAATTTACTAACTCACCTACAGCGGTCCCTGGAAGACTTCAACATGCAGCACAAATGTGATTATCACCTTCAAATAGATTGATAACCGAATGAAAAGTTTTTTATATTATTTTTTATTTTTCAATATAGGTTATGATAATTATGTACGGAATTTCAAGAACAAGAAAAACCATAGCGTTGATAATTATATTTTCTATTTTTTCAACTGGTTGTATTCAATCTGAAAATGATAAGAATACTAACCCAAATGTAAAATAACCCCAAAGGTGATACTTGCTGGTAATGAATTATCTGAAAATAATTGGACAACGTATATTATAAAAACTGAAATTGATATTTTATTCAACGAAACAATTGTTCTAATAAATGACAGCAATAATATTGAATTAATTAAAAAAGAAACTCATTTATTGAAAAATACTAGTTATTTTGGTTTAGGAGAAGGTATTTACTTTAATGATAATGACTATGACAATGTATTAGGACCCGGAGATGGCTATATTTGTTATGGAAATGAAACAAATTCTCCATTTGAAAGTTATAATTCAATTAATAATTTTACCATATCACTAATTTATAAACCCACTGAAAAAACCATGGGATCAGATGTCTTCTATCGGACAAAATAATTGTTGAAACTCACCAATCCTCCTAGTTTGTCCACGAAGTGAACGTAGGTCCTAGAGACAGCCTTCCATGATGGCAAACCCTAGACGTCTACCTGGATCTTAACAAACTGATTCAGGCGCTTTTGAGCGACCCCAGGTACTGTTGTTCCATCGATATGATTTCGAGCATACAGATGTCGTTCTTGACTGGACGAGTCTAGTTGGGTGGAAATCGAGTTTGGCAGTTACAGATTCGGGGACGATTTCGATCCCGATTTCCTATCCAAATGGTCATTCAGGGGTGTGCTGCCCAGATAAATAAGGTGGACCGCAGGGGGAGCATGGGTAATGGCGGACCCTATGCCCTGCGGCCCGTTTGTCGTGGTCGTATCACTGGCCGGGCGTCACTGGTCTGCCCGGCCGTAGTCGCTTGTAGTCGCTGCTCTGTCGCTGCTTTGTGGTCGCCTGGAACGACTCAGCCTGCGGCTGCCGCGGCTGCCGCGGCTCCGGCTGCGGCCTCGGCCTCTGCCGGCTCGTCACCATAGTTCACCAGATGCTCTTCCATCGTGGCCTCGGTGGTGTTGCCTGGCAGGTCAGTGGC
>CAYSUX010000311.1:0-2568 GCA_964434315.1 uncultured archaeon | reverse complement strand
TTCACGCCCATTTATTAGGAAAGGAAGCCCTCACTTCGCTGGGAAAGCCCACTTGAACCCCTAGCCTAGCCCGCACGGTCGAGGGTCCGGGTGGTGCGGCCGGGACCCTAAGGCTTTTTCCCTCATCCATTTATTCGTTCAGGCTCCCTCGACACAATCGAGTTATTTCGGTCCCCTGGAGCCCGGAAGGCAAAAGGGGACCCCAGAGGCGCATATGGGCTTAGACGGCTGGGCGTGACAGTCCGGGCTAAAGCTCTATATCCCCAACCCCCTCTCCCTGGTCGGTAGTGCTCATGGTCTCGGATCTGCCTTCCACCGCCGCTGACATCAATTCCCAACTTCATCAACACCTCTCAAAGGAGGATAGCCTGGACATCGCCCAGATCGACCAGCACGACTATCTGGCCCTGGCCATGCCGACCGGCAAACGCCTGACCTTCACCTGTACCGACGGTGAGGGCCGCCGTAGCCGGACCGGTGATTTCTTCGGGGCCTACAACAACGGGGCCAAGATGGTGGTCGAGGGCGGTGTGGGCCGCTTTGCAGCCGACTCCATGAATGGCGGAGAGTTGGTCATCAATGGCAATGCCGGAAGGGGTCTGGCCCACAACCTGCAGGATGGTACGGTGGTCGTGCGAGGCGATGTGGCCGAGGGAGCCGCCATGCTGATGGACAAGGGCACCCTGATAATCGACGGCAACGCCGCGGCCAGCGCCTGTGCGGGAATGGCCGGCGGGCAGGTCATCATCACCGGTAATGTCGGGGCCCAGTTCGGCCAGGGCATGACCGGCGGCACCGTCTATCTGGCCGGAGCCATACCCCTGGTGGAAGAGCATGTGAAGGTCAGCCGCCCCACTCCCGCCCAGCGCCAGGAGCTTGCCCGGTTGCTGGGAGGCTATGCCATCGAGGCCGGCGGGATATCCTTCAACCAGCTCATCCCCGAGATACAGGAAGCCGAGGAGTATTCTGAAGCCCTGGCCGAGATGATAGAGGACGATGATGAGGAATTTGACGATGATATCGAAGGGGACGATGACGGGGAATTCGATGACGATGATGAGATACTCGACGCCGTCCATGATGATGACGATGACGATGACGATGATGACGGCATGGATGGGGAAGCTGGCGCCGACGACGATGACGATGAAGGACCGATGGAGGCCGAGATGGAATCCCCACCCCGGGACCCCCTGGGCGCCGCGGTCTCGGCTACCATGTACGAGATACCCAAACCCCCTTCCAGAAAGGTCAAGGCCAAGGCCAAGGTGACCAGACCAAAGCCAAAGCCAAAGAAGGATGAAAAGGCCAAGATCAAGAAGAAGGATATGGACTTTGACAATGATAAGGGGAAGGCCAAGGATGAGATCAAAACCAAGGTCAAAGCCAAGGGCAAGGTCAGGAGTGAAGCGAAGGCCGATAATGAGACCGAGGCCAAGGCCAAGGCCAAGGATAATGGCTCCATCCAGCCGGAGGAGGGGACCAAATGAACTCGTATCTGGCTGACATCGCATTGCGACCGGCTGTCCTGCGGCGAAAACCCATCTCCATGGAGCTGGACTCCATCGACATTTCGGTGAACTTTGGTGGCAAGCTCCTCCAGGGCGATCCCCTGAAGCTCGATACCCCCTTTCTCTGGGGCGGTGAGAACGCCCCCTTGATCGTCAAGCGTGTGACCTCCGGCGGCTGGCTCGATCCTGCGCTCTTCGGGACCTGCAAGGGCGCGGAGTTGGACCTGACCCCCAGGGGCCCGGCGGTGCGTTCACTGGCCATGGAAGGTCCCAAGGACCTGCGAAACAACCTGAATCTACTCAGGGAGGCCACCCGCCACAAGGTGCCGGTCTGGGTGCGGATGGCCTGCGGTGATGTCTATGATGACATGAAGATAGCCCTGAAGGCCGGCGCCGACGGGGTTCTGCTCGACTCCCGCATCGGCCGGGGCCTGCCGTTGAGCGCCGCTATCCCTCCGGCCTTACGAGCCCTGGACGAGCTGGGAGGCGATCGGGCCGAGCAACCCAAGCTGATGGTGGCCGCCGGACCGCCCCTGACCAGAGAGACCGCTGACCATGTCAAGCTGCTGGCCATGGGCGTCGATATCATCTACCTGACCGGGGAATATGAAGCAAACGAGATCAGGGTGCTGGCCGACGAGGTGGCCCGCCTTGTGGGTCTTTGCGGCCACAGCTCTCTCGAGGGTCTGTCCACCGAGGACCTCTACGCGCTCACCTACGATATAGCCGCCCTTACCGGCCTTAGGCTCGCCGGCTACGACTCGCGCATCCCACTCTGGAGCCACTGAACTGTAACTTTTCGTGACCGTGCTTTGGTCAATAGTATAACTGTTTCTTCCCTCACCCCTCACCCCTCACATGAGTCTAGACTTCGATAACCGGGAAACTCCTGAACAGGCATTTTACAAACGACTCCAAGATGTCTATATCGGGAACTATGTCCAGATGATCGAAGATCTGGACAATGACGAGGTGAGATCGTGAAGCGAAATAATTCCAGGACATTTGACCGTTCGTTGACCGAAAAACATTTTTATCGAATATACTTATAGGGATC
>CAYSUX010000310.1:0-2571 GCA_964434315.1 uncultured archaeon | reverse complement strand
GGATCCTCATCCACGAGGACCGCAACACCCTGCAACTGCTCATCGGACAACTCAGGTACGCCGGCCATACATTTTCCTTCCTGGAGGCCGATGATTGGCAGAAGAAATGGGCGCTCTACACGGTGGGTTGCGTCGCCAAGAAGATCGCCCGACGGATCAGGGACAGAGGGCCGCTAAGGATCCGGTTCGTTGACCACGAGAAGATCAAACCCGGGAAGGTTGGGATTACCCTCTTGCCCGGACGCAGGGATTACGACCGCTCGATCAAGGAGGACATGGATACGATGCACGAGAAGGGCATCACCCATGTGGTCACTCTCATCATGGGCGACGAGTTCGCCCATTACGGTGTGGACGATCTCCTCAAGGATTACGAGGAAGGCGGCTTCGTTACCGGCCACTTCCCGATCAAGGATCAGCAGATACCCACCCTGCACCACATCACTGAACTGGTCGATTGGATGGACCGGGCCCTGCTGGAAGGTGGCAACCTCCTGGTCCATTGCGTTGGTGGCCTGGGCCGGGCCGGACTGGTGGTCGCCTGCTACCTGATATCCAAGGGACTGGACGCGAGATCGGCGATCGATGAGGTCAGGCGGGTCCGCTCCCAGCGGGCCATCGAGACCCGGGTGCAGGAGGAATTCGTCCACCGTTTCGGCAAGGAGTACAAGGCTCCCGGTGCCCTGAATAAAAAAGGGTAGCGTTTAAGCCAGGTACCCTATCCCGGTCCATGTTCAAAGGGCTCGACGACCTGAAGAAGAAGACCCTCGAAACGGCCCAGGAGACCACCGACGAGCTGGGTGACAGAAGCGATGCGCTTCAGGATGATATCGCCTCGGCCGGTGACCGGGCCACGACCCAGGCTGCCGAACTGACCCGGGAGACCACCGACAGGGCCCGACGCACGGCAGGCAAGCTGAGTTCTCGCTGGAGCGAACCCGAGACCAGGGTCGAGAAGAAACTGATGAAGGAGCTCATCTGGTTCATCTGCAATGACTGCCATTCAGAGCTGGGTCCCCTGGAGCTGGGGAAGTGGAAGCGGTTCATCAAGGATGCCATCGTCGGTGGCGCCGGGGTGCTGACCGGAAATCCCATCCTGATGGTCAAAGGTGTGGCCGGGGCTGCCGGGACCGCCGCCAAGGGGGACCAGGAGCCGGGTATGCTGGAGAAGCTCAAGGGCGACTCCAAACGCCAATCCCAGGCCAGGGAATATCTGGTCCAGTGCGAGCACTGTTCTGACTGGTACTGCTCGGCCTGCTGGGTCTCGGAAAAAAGGATCTGCAAGGAGTGCTCGGCCAAGGTCGAGAAGGGTATCGAGCTGCCCAAGCTGGCCAGTTTCTCTAACGAGGATTGAGCTGCCGAACCCGGGCCGACAGGATCGAAAAACAGCGGTGTTGCGGTCGGCAACCATACAAACCGGCCGACCTACCTACCTACTTCCCCACTTCCCTACTTCCCCACTTCCCTACTTCCCTACTTCCCTATCTGCCTGCCCGCCTTCCCAACTGCCCACTTGCTTGCCCCCCGCCTATGCCCGCCCGCCCAATCTGCCAAGCCCGCCCGCCTATGCCGTTCGGGGTAAGTGCTGGTGTGGACATTAGGCGTAGGCCATTGAACGATAGGTGCAAAGCCATGGAGTGCGACACCTTGGGTATTGTGGGCGGCGGGCAGGTTACGTGGATGTTGCAGATGTGTTGCGGACGTATTGCGGGTGTGTTGGGGTGTCGTGGACGTATTGCTAGCATGTTGCATGTTAAACAATTTAAATACTATGAAAGACTGGATTGGATACACAGGGTGATGGTCATTCCTGTACAAACATATTCATGCGCCCAGACAGATGTACAGAATGACCCTCTCCCACTGTAATTTTTCAAGAATGTCAGACCTACATGGATCGACAGGGTACCAAGAGTGGGGATAGGCGGCGATACGAACTCCTGGCGTAAGCCTGGATCGATCCTATCCCAATTTGCCACAAGGTGGCTTTCTGTGCCTGATTAACGAAATCCGAGTTTCCTTGAGGCCTGCCATGGGCGGGTTCTTGGTAAAGAAAAATTTTCCTAAGATTAATATGCTCGCAAAATAATCGATTCGGGTTGGTTTCATGCCCCATGGTTACGCTGGTTCACCAGAGGATGATATCTCGACGGGTCAGACCATGTTCGACCTCATGCGAACAATGCGCTCTGGATGCTCGACCAGGTCCTCATCAGCCACGATTCGGGCAGGGACACCGGCAGACAGGGTAATGTGTGATGATTGCCAAGATCAAGATGGATGATGGTCGGACCATGGCGGATATCGAGGAGCCTGTCGAGATCGTTCTCGACATCCTGATCATCGATAACGATCCCCGGGACATCGAGCTGATACAGGGAATGCTATCGAAAAAGAACGGTCTTGCCTTTCAGGGGACCTACGTCGGACACCTCGAGAAGGGTCTGGAGGTCCTGAAGGATCAGGAAATCGATGTCATCCTGCTCGATCTACATCTTCCCGACAGCGTCGGTTTCGCGCCTCTGGAGCGGATCGGCCGGCGATCTCCCGACACCCCGGTGGTCGTCCTGA
>CAYSUX010000309.1:0-2580 GCA_964434315.1 uncultured archaeon | reverse complement strand
CCAGCTCGTAGATTATCCTTCGGTTGACGATATGGCAACCCTGCAACGGTATGGTCTCCTTGCCGCTCTTCTCGATGATGTAGAGAACTGCTGGGTCATCACGTTCCAGCCATTCGTCCAGGATCGGGAGCTGCCCATCGGTGGTCACCATCGCGCTGCCTGGTTCCTGCTCGGCGAATTCGGCGATGGGAATGCCTTTGCCGCCGATGAAGAGCTTGTAGTTCTTACCCGGAAATACACGTAAGGGGGTCGCGGGGCTTTTCACACCGGATCGCGATACGGGAACCGGCTCAGGTTCGGACGTTTCCTGGACCAGGGGTGCCGGAGTGAGCTCTTCTAGTTCCGGAAGACCATCCGAGCTATCGGACTCTTCAGGCTCGCCAAAGGGAGCAGACCCGGAAGCAGGCTCCAGGGGTTGCAGAGGCTCCAGCGATGGCGCCGGATCGGTCTGCCTGGGCAGTTCGGATAGCCCTGAAAGCGCCGAGCTTTCGGTACCCGTGACCTGATTATCCATCTCTTCAGTATCCGGGCCGTCACCGGCTGGTCGGTCCTTGAGCTGGATTGAGCTCTCGTCGCGTAGAAGCTGTATCCGCCTGGCAACCTCGTAGCCTCGCTGCTCCAGGCTGGTCTTCCAATCCTTGCTCAGAGCCTCGACCTGGTATGATCCCGGCCATTTCTTCTTGGTCGCCTTGCGTGCCACCGGCTGGACAACTGTCCCTTTGTCAACGAGGATTCCCAGTATTTCCAGTTCCAGGTTCAAAAACAACTGGGAGGCTGCAGGCGGGCTGACGCCGAAATTCCCGAGCCGTTCCTGGAAATAGACCGAGGTCTGGTTGATCAGGTCCTTGGGCAGTTTGGTATTGGCCAATTTGCCGAGTTCTTCACGCTGGGTGTTACCGATGTTGGGATCCACTGCCATTTTCTGGATGATCGAGGGTAGCCGGCGATGGAAGGTCTTGGGCTTGATCGTATGGGATAGATGGACCGCGAGCTCCTTGCCGGCCCGGTTGTTCTCAAGACCGAGGGCTCCAAGGATTAGGAACAACATGGAATTCAAAAAGTGTTACTACAAGTTAAAAGATTTGGTTTAAGGATATGAACTGGGGACCCCATTTGAACTTGTTGAGCAGTCCCACGGCCTGTTCCCTGTGACCCAGCAGGGCCAAGGTTGCCGCCAGGGCCTCCACGGTGGTCAATCGGTCGGGCCTTCCGTAGTTGATGGGATTGGCAGCCAGATAGCTGGGTAATCTGACCCTGAATCCCCCCCGGGCTCGCAAACCGTTGAAGACCTTTCGGGCATGCTCCCAGGAGCAATCCACAGCCACCACGCCCCTCATCGCTGCGGCCGCGCCATGATGGGGCGCCAGTTCATCATCGGCAAAGGGGTCGAGGATGAGGGCTTGGTAGGGGACCTGACGGATCTGACCGACCAGCTCGACCATACCGAAGCGGGCCAGTTTGCGGGCCGAGCATTTGCGGGGGTCGTCCTGGTCCAGATGCAGGACCACCAGCCGTAGCGGGGTGGGGCGGTCAACTCCGGGCTTAACTGCAAGATCACTGGAGAGGTCTGACATGCAAGCTCATTGGGATCGCGGGAGCCGACTGGGTAAGCCAGCCCAGGGAGACCCTGTCCACCCAGGGAGCGAACAGCTCCACATTCTGCAGGGTAATGCCCCCCGAGGCCTCCAACCGGGTTTCCGGGTACCGTTGCCTTACCATTCTCGATACCTTGGCCAGGTCCCCGGGGGAGAAGTTGTCCAGTAGTACCCAGTCGGCCCCGGCCTCGGCGGCGGCCAGGGCCTGTTCGACGGTGTCGGCCTCCACCTCCAGCATCAGATCCCTAGAGCGGGCCCGACATGCCGCTACGGCCGCCATTACCCGCCCAGGTCCATCACCTTCCATCAGGGCCAGATGGTTATCCTTCACCAGGAAGGCGTCGAAGAGGCCCATCCGGTGAGGCACCGCTCCCCCGGCCACCACCGCTTCTTTCTCCAGGTGGCGCAGGCCTGGCGCGGTCTTGCGGGTGGCTGCCACCTCGATATCGTCATTGATCGCCCGGACCTTGGACACCACAAGGGCCGTCCCCGTGGCTATGCCCGACGATCGGGCCAGCAGGTTCAGGGCCAATCGCTCCACTGCGAGGATGCCCCGCGCTTGCCCTGTCAGTTCCACGATCGTCGCGCCGGTCTCAAGGGTGACGCCGTCGACCAGTTCCTCCTCATCGGTTCCCGGCTTCACCCGGACCCCTGCCCTTTCGAAAAGTCGTCTCACCGGGACCAGACCCGAGACAGTACAGGGAGCCCCGGTTGTGATCCTGCCCCGGCAGTTCAGATCCCCGGTTAGCATGGCCCGGGAGGTGACATCGCCGCCCCACTGTTCCAGACCGCCGGGACCCAGGTCCTCGGTCAGCCAATCGGTCAGCGCCTCATCAAGGTCGAATATCATCGAACCGGGCATGCACGTCACATAAAAAAAAGAGTTCGAGCAGGGGACGGTCCCCCGCTCTTGGCCGTTTGCGCCCTTTTGGGGGCACACGTTCCGGAACAGCTCTATCTCTGCTGGTCCAGGCCGTTTGCGCCC
>CAYSUX010000308.1:0-2631 GCA_964434315.1 uncultured archaeon | reverse complement strand
TAGTAGAAGCCCACGGCACAGCCCACCCAGATCATCCACATGCCCATCCAGGTGTTCTTCTTGCCCGCGAAGTCCCGCATGGTACCCATGGTGCCCAGCCGGGTCTTCTTGCCCATGGCATACTCGGCGATGATGAGGGGGATGGACCAGAGGAACAGGAAGACGAGCCAGCCGATCATGAAGGAGCCGCCGCCGTTGGCCGCCGCCTCCCTGGGAAAGCGCCAGATATTGCCGGTGCCCACAGCCGCGCCGATGGTGGCCAGGACCAGTCCTGTCCTGCCGCTGAAGACCTCACCGCCACCTTCGCCGCCCTCGCTCTCTTCGCCGCTCTCCTGTCGAATGAGATGTGCCATGCTCGAATACCTCGATCAATCGTCCCAGCCATCAGGCTTTTCGAGCTTGACCCGATCAGCCTCGGCCGCGATGCCTACAAAGTAGTAGAGCCCACCCCAGACGGCGCCGTACATGATGACCATCATCGCCCCCACGGCCAGGGCGTCCAAGATCGCGTCGCCAAAGCCGACCACGTCGTCCACCCAGAATATATAGGGGGAAGAGGGACCGTAACCGGCATAGACATCAGCGCCCCTTATGTCTCGGCCTTGGACGTAGTACTTGATGATGTTGGATTCTTCTACCTCTGGTATCACAGACCTGAAAGTCCCCCTATCTCCGGTGGCGTCGAACTCGTTCACCTCTCGCATCTGGACCTCTATCCATTGCTTGCCCTCGATCTGATAATGCAGGGTCAGGGAATCTCTCACTAGATTGTCCTTGTTCTTAACGTTCACGATTATCTCGTAATCATCATGGGCGTAGAACTGTTTGTGGGGCTGCTTATGCTCAAGAATCGGGAAACCGGTCGCTACCAGTGAGGGATATTTTCCCTGTTTGGCGATTCGTGCCTGGTCAGCGCTCTGAGTGAGCTCCATGTTGGATAGTAGATGTAGTCGGCTCGTTGGTTTGATATACTCAGGATAGGCATGCTGACCCCCTTGAGCGTTACGGTTCAACTCGATGGTGTAGGCCATGATACCATGGTTGGCGTAAAGCCAGTCGGTGAACTCACCAGAGGTTCCGTAGAGGTCCCATTCACGGTAATCTGTCCAGTTCATCAACTCATCGACCAAGTCGATGAGCAATTCCTCGTCAGGCGCCTCCTCTCCTTTGAAACCCCAGGGCCAAATGAAATACTCTCCACTCGAATGGTATGAGATGGAGTTGATCACATTATGCAACCCATCATGTTTCTCGCTACACCCGGAAGGTTTATCCAGGCACTCCTCCCAGGTTGGCCAGGTGCCAGGTTCGTAGTCCTGGTAGATATCCAGGCGCCACATCAATTCTAGCATGGATTGGGTCTCGGGCTCGGTGAATCCACCATCACGATCCTCGTCGACCAGACCATCACCATCATCATCGATGTGGTCCACATCCTCAGGGTCCTCGTCCACACCGTCGGGATCCAGAACCTCGTTCCGGGGCACTCCGTCGATACAGTAGATTGGTGGGCAATCTCCATCCTGATCATAATCATCCTGGGGTCCGTGATAAGTGACAGAACCGGGGTTGTCGTCATCCAGGGTGTATTCTACCCCTCCCTCGGTGACCACCGAGCGCTGGGTGTTATGGGACCATTCCAGAGGGTAGTTACGATTGATATCAACGCCATCCCTGTTCTCTTCGAAACGATCACTGTTGTCGTTGTCGCGCATATTCTTACGCCAACCATAACCTCCATCCCAGGTCTCAAAATCATATTCGTAACCATCGGGATTCATCATCGGTACTACCCAGATCTCACGGTAATCCACAAGATAGGTCACACGGGCTTCGATGGGATCCTCGTCGATACCCTCGTCGATGATGCCATCCTCATCATTATCGATGCCATCGAACATGGCCATACCAGCCTCATTAACCCGGCCACCTGGCTCTCCATCGCCATCGTTATCGACACCATCCAGAGGGTCCTCGTTGACCTTGCCATCATAATCGTTGTCGGTGGGGTCCGCACCATAGAACTCGGTCAGGTAATAGATGTAGTACAGGGGAACCTGGATGGACATCCATTCATTGGCGTGATGATTCCCGACTATGAGGAGCGTCTCTTCATCAGGATCATCGTAATAGGGTGTCTCATCGGCGACACCGTCAGATATCTTTATACCCCATATCTTGTGATATTTCCATGTCTGCCCAGCTTGGACGTTCTCGGTCAGATCGTAAAGTCGAGCGATCTCCGGATAGTTGGCGGCGATCCGGGCCATCTCCTCATAAGTCTCGTTGTAACCTCGGTAGTCGTCAAAATAGGGGTCGAAGGGGAAGGTGTAGTTGCTGTCGGGGCCGAAGCCTTCGGGGGCGCTACCTCGGTCGACCCGGGGTGCGAGCGACGAGGCCGAGACCTCGGGAATCAGACTGCCGGTAAGGCTGACGGTTACCATGACTAGGCCTACAAATAGAGCAAATATGCGCATTGCCGCACCGTCGCTGCCAAGGTCGATGTTGATTTAAAGGTTCCTTCACGCTACGCTTTTTCAGGCTCTTTGGTGGCGGTGGCGATGGCGAAGGAGGTCACGCCGGTTCCGGAGGCGGCTTGCCCTTACCCTGGACCCTCGCCTGGACCCTCGC
>CAYSUX010000307.1:0-2658 GCA_964434315.1 uncultured archaeon | reverse complement strand
TCGATCGGTCGATCGATCCATCCATCCATCCATCTATCCATCCATCGATCGATATAATATCACATCACAATGATAGCGGGGAGGTTCACCCGACATTTGAAAATTGACGCGACACGAGGATATTCCTTTCTGGATGGCCCAAAGGCAAATAGCCGGGTTCTGTTGAACCTGCTCTCCCATGGACCTGGATTACTCCACAGCCTCGAGCGCCTTCAAGTTGCTCATCCTGGTCATTCTCGCTGTTGACCTTGTAAAGGTACTTCGTCCCTTGCCCCGGCCCGGTAAGACCGGAACCGACAGGATGGTCTGGCAGACCCGGACATCGATGAAAGGTGAGTTGAGCCGTCAGGGATTGAACACCGGGCTCTTTCCAGGGGTCCTGGGCGGTCTGGCCATTGCCGATATCCGCCTCGGTCTGGACCTGTGGATAGTCATGCTGGATATCTCACTCCTGGTCCTGGTGATCCTCTACATCGCCTATCCTCGCACCCTGGCCCTGTTTGGCGACGGCAGTCTCTGGCTGGACGGAGCCCGCCTGGACCGGGAAAGGCTGGCCGGCTTCGAGGTTGACAGGGAGCGACCCCACGAGGTAATCGTACTGACCAGTTGGCACAATATGCTGGTTCGCAAACGGGTGGTACTGGATAGCGCCGATGAGGTGGAGGAACTTGTCAGCTCCCATGAAGGAAGGTTGGTCGCAAAGGACCCGGAACCATGAGACTGTGATATTCGATATTCAGATGTGAACGCAGTATCTTTTACCATTGTTTAAAAATATTGTGCAGCATTCCTACATGTTGAGATGATATTATCAATTTCAATAGCAACGTAGATGATATTTCCCCATTTTGTTGATGCTATTCTTTGATAGTCATTAACTTT
Organism: uncultured archaeon; assembly: GCA_964434315.1. Lineage (GTDB taxonomy): Archaea > Thermoplasmatota > Poseidoniia > MGIII > CAYLMJ01 > CAYLMJ01. Next base: position 1,776 of record CAYSUX010000307.1, on the reverse strand, counting down.
TCCCATAGTTAATAAATATTGTGCAGCTTAATTACACTTTTTTCGTCATGTGACCAAAGAAATTAAATAGAATGGGTAGCATTTTCAATCTTGGGTTACAGCGGACCATTCCCACCATCCGTTCTGGAGCGCATCTGGCACCTCCTTCCAGTCACCTGTTTTGAATGTTCCCTGTAACCCGTAAGGAACTTGGAACTTGCAGGCAGGTGGGCCATCTATCATCGGCAAGCAAGCGGGAGGGCCTTGTGACGCGGCTCACCCCTATTTTTTTGCAGTGAGAGAAGGCTACTCTGTCATCGGCAAGCAAGCAAAAGGGTCTTGTGACGGCCATAGCAAGCATGGCGGTCCCGCCTCCGGCATAGCAGCGTACGGGCCTGGTGGTCTTGAAGCCCGTAGGGGTTCAAGTCCGAGACAATGCGAAGCATTGGCAATCGGCGGCTATGGACATGGCGGGCCCATCGATGGCTTCAGCAGGCAGAGAGCGGCTACCGCGCTCGAACGCTTCTCAGTGGCTGGCCGCAGATAGGGCACTCGTTGTCCCTGGGCGCCTCATTTTTATCAAAACGCTTGCGACAGCCGGTGCACCGCTGGGTCCATCGCCATTGCCTGCGGATGGCACCCTCGGTGGTGGGACTGAATGGAAGATCCAGGGCCTTGGCGACGTTCTGCATCCGGTGGTCGCTGGTGACCAGGATGGCTCTATTGTCGATGGCCAGGGCCAGGAGACCCAGGTCGGTGGCCGACAGTCCGGGAGCGTCGCCGGTCTCCTTCGCCTTTGCGGTGACCCTGGCCATGGCTTCAGGTGAGGGCTCGACGATGGCAAGGCGCTCCAGGGCCCGCAACTGTTCGATGTAGCGCAAGGCGGCTGCCGGTCGCACCTCGGCCAACACCGCCTCGGTGGTCAGCAGAGGGCCGTCCTCGGGATGGCTGCGGCCCAGGAAGGCTCCGGTATCCAGGACGTAGGTGAGGCTTGACACGGCCATTGGATGCGGTCGAGGCTCTAAAGCTTTAGGAGGAGAGAGGTTTGGCCGGTTCATGTGCCGACCAATGCCCAGATCAGAGATCAGGTCCGAGAGGGAAGTGAATACCGGACTCGAGAGGGAAGTGAATACCGGATTGGGGAGCGAGATGAAGGATTCGGACACGAGAGTGATTGCCATTGACGGATGTGACACCGGAACATACATCGAGCACGACACCGGACAAGATACCGGACAAGGCACCGGATGTGACACCGAGCACGACACCGGAGCCATCACGGTGACCGTCAGACTCTTTGCCAGTCTGAAGGAGGCCTTTGGGATGGATGAGACGCTTGTCACCCTTCCGGCCAGGGCCACTGTCGCCATCCTGTTGAAAGAGCTGAAGGCGGAATGGCCCGATCTGAGCCAAATGCTCGACCATGTGCTCCAGGCCCGGGAGGGCGATTACCTGACTCCGGACGACATTCTTTGTGACCGGGACACCATCGCCCTCTATCCCCCTCTGAGCGGAGGTTAGTAAACCAGGTTCATCGTGGGAACTTTTATAGGTCTTATGTTATTGGCGGTCACAAATCAGAGGCGCATCATCTCATGGCTTTGTTGCAACTTGCCAAGAAGGTCTGTCTGTTGGGTGATCTGGCAGTCGGCAAAACAAGTCTGGTTCGACGGTTCGTCATCGACAAGTTCGACGACACCTACCTTACCACTATCGGAGTGAAGATTACGAAGAAGGAACTCCTGCTGAACCTGGGAAAGGAGACACCCCAGGTGGCGATGAAGCTCATGCTCTGGG
>CAYSUX010000306.1:0-2733 GCA_964434315.1 uncultured archaeon | reverse complement strand
ACCTTAGAGTGACCTTGGAACATACAAGAATGTTATTATAGTCGATGCATGGTACAAGCATGGTACAAGCTAACCCGACAGGAGTTCGACCATGGCCAAGATACGAAGAATGCCGGTGATCGGCGAGATGAGCGGGAAGGTGGGAGAGGTGGTGGTCAAACACTACCGGGACAAGATCGTCATCACCTCCATCCCGGTGGCCCCGCTACACCGGTCAGAGAAGCAGAAGGCCCACAACGAACGGTTCAGGGACGCCATGGAGTATGCCCGGCTGGCCACCGCCACCGACCATCCCGCCCAGGAGCTGTATGCCCAACCTGCCCGGGAGCAGGGCAAGGCCGCCAACACCCTGGCGGTCTCAGACTTCTTCCGCCCGCCGGGGATACGCAAGGTTGACTCCCGAGGATACAAGGGGCAGGCGGGCGACAGACTGAACATTGTGATCGACAACGTCATCCAGGTCAGGGAGGTCATGGTTACCCTGATGGACGGGAACGGCGACCTACTGGAGCGGGGGCCGGCCAAGATGCTCAAGGACGACATCTGGAGCTACACGGCGATGGGGAACATTGGCGAGAAGGTAGATGAGGCGAGTGGGCAGGTCGGTGCTATTACCGTAGTGGTCACGGCGATAGATCATCCGGGCAACAGCGTTGAGGAGAGGATAGAGATGGAGTTGGGGTAGCAGGGGTAGAACCAGTCCTTGGCGTTTGACGGGACCGTTACAATAGTCGAACCGTCATAAAAGTCTCTCGACGATAGAGGGGAGGAGAGGCGTTAGTGAGAGGCAGGTATTTGTGACAGCATAAAGTTTTTTTACTTGATAAGTATTGAACTATCATGGAACATAATAGCTTGGAAGGGGTGGAAAATCCAGAATCAGATAATAAAATAAACAGAATGAAAGCCGCAATAGTGGAGTGTAGAGGTTGCTTACGGGATTTGATAATTCGTCAAGCAGGAAGGTTTCGATGTCCGGAATGTAAGATAATTGGCAAGTTATATGAAGATGGGAGTATTAAATTTCGGGAAAATCTTGGTGAGGTGGCGATTCACAAAGTAAAAAATTACAAAAAACTGAAAAGCGGTTTGATATCAGCGGAGTGTCCAATATGTAGGACAAGCTTCAAACTACCAAAACCCGGTAAATTTGAATGTTTTAATTGTTGGGCAATATCTGAATTAGGTATTGATTAAATAATACAAGACTTAACTCGTCACGCTAACCAGCCATTCAGTAACACCCCGACCTCCTACGCTACACATGACTGCGGGTCGCCCCCTACGTGCATAGCCGCCGATTGCCAATGCTTTGCATTGTCTCGGACTTGAACCCCTACTGGCTTCAAGACCGCCAGGCCCGCACGCTGCTGCATGAGGCCGCTGTGGTGGTGCTAGCGTCCATAACCGCAGGCGGGGCTGCCGCCCTCCTTGGCCACAATGATGGTGGCGGCCGCCTTGCCTTCCCTTGCCGTCAATGCGAGGGTAAAGACCAGGACGAACAGGACAAGCATCCCGAGGGTCGCCACTGACTTCCAGCTTCGCTTCATCGAATGGGGAAAGGTGGGGTGGGATATAGGGATTGTGTCGGGGGAATGGAGCAGGCTCAGGCGCCAGAGTAGGCTGGATGGCAAGGTTCTCTGAGATCTCGATAATACCGACTAGCGAATAGGAAAAGAATCAGACAGGCGATAATTTAGTTACGCGCTTGGATCCAATATTTCATAGGTAACCGTTCTCCCCCAATATTTAGGTCGTAAATATCCTCGCTTCACTAATTTATATAGACGGTTGCCGACTGTTGAGCTGGCCATTTTCAATCGCGAGGCGAGTTCCTTCTGGCTTTTCAGATGATTCTCACGAATCTCGTAAAGAATCGTCTGATCCGTTTGGGGGAGCCGGTCTAAAGGGCTTTGCGGCCTATCAGACCCAAGCGAATAAAACTGGTTGTAATCACCCCGTTTGATCAATTCAAATTCGATAAGCCGATCCAGGGCGTATCGGATAGCGCCCTTGGAGAAGCCGGTCTTTTCTTCAATCCTCACTATCGAAATCCCGGGGATCTCCCTTACGGTGTCGAATACGGTCATGCGGATCGGGTTAGCCAGAATCCCATCTTTATCCAAATATACAGTTCCCCAGATCCAAACCAACGGGATATAACGCAATGGTGAGTACCAGGGCCTGAGATAGCTCCAGAGCCCAAGGCCACCGAGTGCTACGATCAAAATCGTGCTAATTGGCAAATTCGTTTTCGTTTTGATTTCCGGAGCGATGATTTTCGTTCTTAAATGGATAATTCGTTCATGAGAATACCCCCCAGAGGTGTCGGTCTGGGTTTCCACATCGATAATCGTATCATGGTCCCCCAGTGGAAAATTATCTGGGATCTGAAGGGTCAATGTCACCCATCGGTCTTGTCGAAAATCGAGGGTGAACTCGTAGATATCGAGCTCACCACCCAATTCATCATCCAGAATCTCAAGCCTGACATCTATGCGAGGAAAATCAAAATCATTGAAGAAGTAAACCTGATATTCGATGGTGGTACCCTGGTAAGCGGATTTATGTTGACCAGGGTTCGCAAAGAGCCCTGATGCTTCATCAGCGATAGCCAATCCAAAAAGGAGGGGGAAAATCGTAATGAGTAGAAACACTCGGTAATATGGACCCTGACACCCGGGACTCACCATGGCCCCAGGATGTCCACCATTATATTTAAAACTATCGAAC
>CAYSUX010000305.1:0-2751 GCA_964434315.1 uncultured archaeon | reverse complement strand
AACCGTTGCCATCGGTATTACCCAGGTCGGTCAGCTCCAGGGTCTGGTCGATCATCTTCACGGTGGCGTTACCCACCGGGTTCCCGCCGGATTCGTGAGCGAAGATGTCAAGATACCACCGGACGGTAAGATCGCTTTGATCATCAACGACCTCGACCTCGTTCTTGGCGAAGGTCGTATTCACCATGTAAAGGTGCGAACCGTTGTCCAGACCGAAATGGGTTCCGGCCGAGGTGAAGGTCGAGCTTACAACGGTAAGATTGGTGTTGTTGAGCTGCAATCCGTACCGGTCCCAATCCCTGATGAGGACATGGTCAAGGATAGAGGCCTCATCCGAACCATCGAACAGAATGCGGGTCATGTCCTCGATGGTGGAATCGGTGACCTCGATACGACCGAAGACCTGAAGATCGTAATACTTGTCGGTCTCGCTACGGATGACGGAACCATTCATCACGATGAGCCTGCCGGTCTCGTTTACCTGTATTTTAAATTCCCCGTTATAGCCGCTACTCATCCGCAATACGGTGTTGTCCAGGATCAGAGTGGAGCCGCTGTCAATGTAGATATTGCCTTCCATGTTCCAGACGGTTGGGTCCAGGGTCAATGTCGTGCCATTTACCAATGACAGATCACCCACCAGGTTGAGAGCGGAATCGACGACAGTCAGGTTCTTGCCGTCGATGATCGCGTCCCCGTAAAGATCGACATGTCGGTTTTCGTATCTGCTGCAACCCCAGGAATGAAATTCGACACACTCTCGATAGGTTGGACCGTTCACATAGAACGAATCCTCATTGCCGGCTGTATCTACAGCATTCTGAAAACTGCTATGATAAGTGTCCGAAACAAGGTTGTGGACAGGAGGTTCCATGAACGAGAGACCCTGGGGGTGACGAATATCCGCAACAAAGAAGTCATCGTAATTATTATTACTATCCCAGCCATTGCCGATGATATATTCGGCGCCACTCCGGGCCATGGTATTCTTGGTTGAGCCGGAAGAGGCCTTGCGGACCACGCTCTTGGAATCATCCCTGTAACCTCGACCCTGGGTGGGATAGCCTTCGGCCCAGCGCCTGGCGCCCCCGGGGTCCGGATAGGCCTCCCAGGAAACGGTGTCAACGGTGGTGTTGGTCCCATCGTTGTCCGCGACGAGCCGCACCGTCCCGTTGTCGTCCTTGAATCCAACCGTACAAACGAACCAGACATCGGGAATGGGGCCGGTGTAACTGCCGCAACTGTCGCCCACCAGCAGGAAACGCTTGGGTGGGATCACCAGGGTTTCGCTGTCCTTGGCGCCCGGGAACTCGGCCCGCTTGCACCATTCGGGGCAGAAAAGGGACGAGGCATTGAAGGTCCAGACGGCCCATCCGCTGACATCCACGGATTCATTGGTCGGGTTGTAAAGCTCGAGAAACTCGTCGGTGCTGCCACCCGGTCCGCGCGAGGCCCATTCACTGATGACCACATGGTCGGCCTGTTCGGCTTCGGCGTCGCCCGGTATCAGGATAAGCAGGAGCGCGAAGGAAAGGCAGGCCAACGCGATGGCCGGCCAGGGTCTTTTCTGGTTCAGGATCGAGATGATTTGATCGGATTTCATGTGTCCAGCTCACAGATCATGCCCTACCGACGAGAGCAGTGACCTGCGACCAATCCGGTGGCGATATTTTACCATGCCGGTGAGGGAGGGAGGGGGCCCGACTCAACGGCCGGCCTCGATGGCTGCGATGGCCGAGGTGTTGTGGCCTTCCTTCAGATAGACCAGGAGCCCCTCACGGATGCCACCAAAGCCCAGGTTGGCCTCCCAGGCTTCCCGGTTGAATCGGGTGCCTCCGGCCTGCCCCAGGGGGTTCTCGATGATCAGATGCTCTCCTTCGATGGCCGAGACAAGGACCCAGTGGGGGATGTCGCTCTCATCGGGGTCGAAGAGCGCGGTGGTGGTCAAAACGATGGGCAGACCACCCCTGGCCAGCGTGTCTTCGATGAGCTCCATCGACATGTCCTCGGGCAGCTCCCGGACACCCTCCACCAGGGCCTTGCCTCGCAGGTCGGCCTGGAAGATGGCTATCATGTCAAGATCGACCTCGGATCGCTGGTCACCCATGGCATCCATGTAGCAGACACCTGGACGGCCCACCGCCGTCGCCCGCATATCACGACGGACCGCCGCCAGGGCCAGACCATAGCGGGAGGTGCCGTAGATCTCGATAAGTGTCGCTTCCCGCCATATGGCCAGCTCCTCGTCACGATTGGGCCGATATCCCGGCTTCAGCGCTCCCAGGGCCATCATCAGGGAGGCCGGACCGCAGGAGAAATCGAAATACTGGTGGTAGAATGGAACAGCGGGAACGTAGGGCACAAAAGGGGTTAGGTGGGTGGGATATAATAGTAGGCTGCGCGCTGCACTATGGGCTGTGCTATAGGCTGCGCACTGTGTACTATGGCCTGTGCTGTATGCTATGGATCGGGTACCGACAGTTGTGACAGCAGACCGATGATGATGTATCCCAACCATCAGCCCGGGACGACCAACCAGCCTAGCAGAACTTGAGGGGGAAAACATTCCGCCAGCCGCCAACCCGAGCGTTAGCCGGCCCGAGTTCGTGTCCGGATAATCGGACCCCGGCCAGGGCTCAAAACTCAGCTCAGGGCGATTGCCTTTTTATGCCCGGGACGAATGGCGGCGGCCATTACGGGCCCGTGGGGTAGCTTGGCATCCTTGAGCGTTCGGGACGCTTAGACTCGAGT
>CAYSUX010000304.1:0-2801 GCA_964434315.1 uncultured archaeon | reverse complement strand
CCCGATACCTTCTACATGGAGGCCCATCCCAAGTTGAAGCCCATCGAGACCTTTACCGACGGTATCTATCTATCCGGTTGCTGCCAGGGTCCCAAGGACATCCCCGATACGGTGGCCCAGGCCTGTGGCGCCGCGGTCCAGGCCTGCATCCCCCTGGCCCAGGGCACTGTCAGCGTCGAGCCCATCTTCGCCGTCGTGGACGAGGAGGTCTGCGCCGGTTGTCGCCTGTGCGAGAACCTCTGCCCCTACTCGGCCCCCGAGTTCAACCAGGAGGAGGGGGTCATGGAGATCAAGCAGGTGTTGTGCAAGGGCTGCGGGACCTGCGGAGCCGCCTGTCCCTCGTCCGCCATCACGATGAACCATTACAAGGATACCCAGGTCATGGCCCAGCTTCTGGGCATCATCGAGGCCGGAGGTGCATAGAATGCGGATCGGAGTCTACGTTTGCGAGTGTGGTATCAACATCGCGGCGACCGTCGATTGCGACAGGGTCGCCCAGACCGCGTCCCGGTTCCCGGGCGTGAAGATCAGCCGGGTCTACAAGTACATGTGCTCGGACCCGGGTCAGGAGATGATCAAGAAGGATATCCGGGAGCTCGGTATCGACCGGGTGGTTGTCGCTTCCTGTTCCCCCCTGATGCACGAACCGACCTTCAGAGCCGCCGTCGAGGAGGCGGGACTGAACAAGTACTGCTTAGAGATGGCCAACATCCGGGAACAATGCTCCTGGGTCCACAAGGACAAGGACCAGGGGACCCTCAAGGCCACGGCCATCGTCAAGGGCGGGGTCGCCAAGGCCGCTCTGCTGCAGGCCCTGGAGGAGAAGGAGGTCCCGGTGACCAAGAAGGCCCTGGTCATGGGCGGCGGTATCGCCGGTATCCAGACCGCGCTGGACATCGCCGACATGGGCCTCCCGGTGACCCTGGTGGAGAAGACCCCCAGCATCGGCGGCAAGATGGCCCAACTGGACAAGACCTTCCCCACCATGGACTGTTCGGCCTGCATCCTGACCCCCAAGATGGTGGATGTGGCCCGCCATCCCAATATCGATCTCCTGACCTACTCCGAGGTCGAGGATGTGGATGGTTTCGTGGGCAACTTCAAAGTGAAGGTTCGCAAGAAGGCCCGCTCGGTGGATATGGACAAATGCACCGGCTGCGGTGACTGCGTCGATAACTGTCCCATTGTCCTGGAAACCCAGATACCGGAAGCCCGGGAGGAACCAGCGGTAAGGGACCAGGAGGATATCGACCGGCTCATCGCCGACCATGCGGCGAAAAAAGGGGCGTTGATCCAGATCATGCTGGATGTGAACACAAAATATAGGTATCTTCCCCGGGACGTGCTCGAATACATATCTTTCAAACTTGATATCCCATTCACCAACATCTACAGGGTCGCCACATTCTACAAATCATTCAGCCTGGTGCCCAAAGGTATCTATCATATCAAGACCTGCCTGGGAACCGCCTGCCATGTCAGGGGAGCCCGACAGCTTGTGGATACCGTCCGGAACAAGATCGCCGACAGCGAAGAGGGTTTCTTCTCCATCGAGCGGGTTAACTGCGTGGGCGCCTGTGCCATCGGTCCGGCCATCGTGATCAACGATGCCGTACATGGTCATATGACACCCAACAAGGTCAGCACACTGCTCGATTCCCTGGAGGAGGAGCATCAGGCCGATCAAGCCAAGGCCGAGTCCGGGGGGGGTGAGTAGATGGGAACCCTCAATGACCCGGCGGCCCTAGAGGCCCTACGTAACTCCCTCCAACAGCCACGATCCAAACCCATGATCATCATAGGCGGGGGAACCTGTGGCGAGGCCCAGGGTAGCCGCACCGTGGCCACGACCCTTGAAGAGGGGCTGGCGAAGCGAGGCTTGAACGAAGGTGTGGAACTCAGACGTACCGGTTGTCTGGGCTTTTGCCAGATCGAGCCCATCATGATCGTCCGCCTGGGTGAGGGTCCGGGATTCCTCTATCAGAACTTGGCGGCGGAGGATGTGGATGAGATAATCTCCACGACGGTGGAGCAGGGCAAACCCGTGGAACGGTTACTTTACATCGATTCAAGCACTGGCGAGAAGAGTACCTATGAGAACGAATTACCATATTACAAAGAACAGATGAGGATCTTATTGGAGAATAATTGCAAGCTAGATCCCAAACAGATCACCGATTACATCAAGATCGAAGGTTACAGCGCCCTGGCCAAGGTTCTCGACGGGCAGACTCCCGAGCAGGTCATCCAGACCGTAAAGGACTCGGGTCTGAAAGGGCGTGGCGGCGCCGGATTCCCGACAGGTCTCAAATGGGAATTCTGTCGCAAAGCCGAGGGAGACCAGAAGTACATAATCTGTAACGCGGACGAAGGTGACCCTGGCGCCTACATGGACCGCGGTCTGCTGGAAGGCAACCCCCACAGTATCATAGAAGGCATGGCTATCGGTGCCTATGCCATCGGCGCCAGCCATGGTTACTTCTATGTTCGGGATGAATATCCACTGGCCGCCCAGACCCTCGCTTTGGCTATCGAACAGGCCAAAGAATATGGCTTGCTAGGTGAGAATATCCTGGGCTCGGGCTTTGATTTTGAAATTGATATCTACAAGGGAGCCGGCGCCTTCGTCTGCGGCGAGGAGACCGCCCTTATCGCCTCCATCGAGGGGAAGCCGGGAGAACCCCGCCAGAGACCTCCCTTCCCTGCCGAGTCGGGTCTCTGGGGCTGTCCCACCAACATCAACAACCTTGAGACCTGGGCCAACCTAAGCCATATAATCAACAACGGCGCCCAATGGTACC
>CAYSUX010000303.1:0-2827 GCA_964434315.1 uncultured archaeon | reverse complement strand
CCAGATGGCGAGGTCTTCGAGGCCGTGACCGAGTTCTACGTCGATGGTGAGCCAGAACCGTCCCCCTGGGTCTTCACGGTCAATGTTCACAGCAACTATGTACAACTGTTCGTGAAGGACGAAGAGGGTCGGGGCATCAACGAGGCCCCCATCTACATCGGCGACGAGCTGCTCGGATACACCAATTACTACGGAGTCTACTACTTCCACACACAGGACTGGGAACCGGGCACTTACGTGGCGGTTACCATCGACCCCGATGACAACGAGTATGCGGTGACCTTCACCATCGAAGGTGAGCCAGAGCCGACCATTGTCTTCACCGTCGAGGTCTTCGCCCATGATCAAGACGAGCTGGAGAACGATGTTCGACTGCGAGTCACCGACGAGGACGGATACGGCATCGACGATGTCGAGGTCTTTATGGGTGACGATATCGTCGGCAACACCAATGTCTACGGCTATCTTCACCTGTTCGATATGGAGGAGGGCCGGTACACCGCCTGGGTCGAGGTCGAGAACATCGTCGAGGATGCCCACTGGGTCATCGAGGTCGGCGGCGACCTCTAGAAATAATCGAGGATATCTCCCAGCGCAGACAGAGCAGGGCAGCGGGACCTTGACCCTCGCCACCGAGGCCTCCGATTCATCAGTCGGACTGACCGTGACCGATACCGGTGAGGGCATCGGCGACGAGACTCTTCCCCAGCTCTTCATACCCTTCTTCTCGACCAAACCCACGGGTCAGGGCACCCGATTGGGCCTGCCCATGGTCGAGCGCTACATCAAGGCCCACGACGGGTCGATAGAGGTTGAATCCAGGGTCGGGAGCGGGACGGTCATGATAGTGAAGCTGCCGAAGATGCCGACCGAAGACAGCAGCGACGGGACCGCCGGTGAGACCATCGATGGTTCCGGTTGAGTTGAGCTTCCCTTCGCTCCCGGCACCGTCTCCATATGACCGTGAACCCATGGTCCTGGGCCTACAGTCCGTACAATGGCTCGAACTTCTCCTTCAGGTATCTCAGGAACGGTTCGCTGGTGGGCTCGCTTCCGGTGACCTTTTTCACCAGTTCCCGGGGCCTGTAAAGTTTACCGTGACAATGGATGTTCTCACGCTGCCAGTCCAGCAACGCGGCGAATCGGCCTTTGGCTATCTGGCCATCCAGGTCGGGCAGGGCCTTGCGGGCGCTCTCCATGAACTGGGCTCCGTAGAGGTTACCCAGGGTGTAGGTGGGGAAGTAGCCGATGTAACCCATGGACCAGTGGATGTCCTGGAGCACGCCCTGGGCCACGTCGGGCGGGGTCACACCCAGGTACTCTTCCAGCTTGGCATCCCAGAGGCCGGGCAGTTCGGCAATGTCCAGTCCGCCGTTCATCAGCTCCCGTTCTATCTCAAAGCGCATCAGGATATGGAGGTTGTAGGTCACCTCGTCGGCCTCGACCCGGATGAGACTGGGTTTGACCTGGTTGACCGCCTTGAACAGATGCTCTGCGCCGAAATCGCCGGGTAGGTGGGGGAAGGCCTTTTGGAAGTGCGGTATGAGATAATCGGCAAAGGGCCGGCCCCGGCCGATGACATTCTCCCAGGTCCGGGACTGGGATTCGTGGATGCCCAGCGATACCGCGGCGCCCATTGGAGTGGCCAGATGTTCTTCTTGCAATCCCTGCTCGTAGAGGGCATGCCCTGTCTCGTGTATGGTGGCGTACAGAGAACTGAAGGGCTCGGCCTCGTTGTATCGGGTGGTGAAACGAACGTCACAGGGATTCATACCCGAGGTGAACGGATGGGTCGAGATATCCATCCTGCCGGCCCCGAAGTCGAAACCCAGTTCCCTGGCGATGAAGCGTCCCAGCTCATGCTGGTCCTTCTGGGGAAAGGTCCCGGCCAGGGTGGCACGGTCGCCTCCGACTTCGGATATGGCCAGCACGAGGGGTACTATCCGCTTCTTCAGCCCCGCGAACATGGGTTCGACCTGGGTCGCGGTCAGCTCCGGCTCGTAGATGTCCAGCAGGGCGTCGTAGGGTTCCTTCTCGTATCCATAACATTCGGCGACCTTACGCGTCAGCGCAACCATGTTCTTCAGGGTCTTCTCGAAATGACCGAAATCCCTGCGCTCCCGGGCCTCCTGCCACACCTGCTGGGCCAGGGAACGGCTACGGGCCAGCTCCTCCACCAGTTCGATCGGCAGCTTGGTGGCCTTTTCGTATTCTCGCCGGGTCTCCCGGACGTTGGCGGCTTGCTCGGGTGCCAGTTCGGTGGACTCCAGTTTGGCCAGTAGTTTGCCCAGTTCGGGGTCGGTTATCTTGGCGTGACCCAGGGACGATAGGCAGGCCAATGCCTCGGCCCGGGCCTTGCCGCCCTTGGCGGGCATGATGGTCTCCTGGTCCCAGCCCAGAAAACCGGATACCGATTCTATCGTGTTGATCTCCCGGACGCGCTTGATGAATTTCTCGTAATCGGTCGGCATGATGTTCCACCTGCGCTGCAACCCTGATTGGGAATGGTGGCTTAAACCATCTTCGGTGCCTGGTGCCTGCCTGTCTGGTGCTTACCTTGCCCGTCTGGTGCTTGCCTAGTGCTCGCCCGCCTGCTTGCCTGCCCGCCCGCTTGTTTGCCTATCCACCTGCTTGCTTGCCCGCCTGCTTGCCCGCCCATCCAGAGCCCCTGGTCCGGATCGCGGTCACTGACAGGCTACAGGTTCTCCAGTTGTTCCACTATCATCTTGCCGGTGGTGCGGACCTTGCCGTTCGTTTCCTTTTCCAGATGGCGAGGATGATCAGTATATTCTTTATCGATGAGTTTCATTATTTCAAAATTTTCTGG
>CAYSUX010000302.1:0-2931 GCA_964434315.1 uncultured archaeon | reverse complement strand
GGGGAGGCGGAGGGGGTTGGGGAGGGGGCGATTGCCCAATTCCCGGTTTTTGATTACGGTCGTATCCCGATGTTGATGGCGTAGGTTGGGTAGCTCCACCGGACGGAGGCGGCGGAGGTGGCATACCGGACCCTGATGGAGGCGGGGGGGCTCCACCAGATGGAGGTGGGGGAAGCGGGCCCGACCCTGGCGGCGGCGGTGGCAGGGAGCCCGCGGCACCCATGCCCATACCAATGCCAGGGTCGGAGCGACCGCGCAAGGCTGCCATGACCCCGCCGATCAGGATGACCAGGGCGATGACGATACCCAGTATCAGCATCGTGGAAATTCCGCTGTCATCATCGTCATCCTCTTCACCGTCCCCGGGGCCGGGTTGCGTGGCCTCGGTGCCGAAAACGTAGATGAAGCTCTTCTCCTCGAAGAGGCTGGCGAACGAGTTGGAATGCACCACGATGTCCACCGAGCCATCATCGCGCATGTCACCCACCCAGAGTCCCTCGTAATAGCCGCTGTCATCCAGATCACTGGTGGACCAGAGGGTGCCATAGCCCTCGTTCAGGACCTGGATGCCCTCCTCGGTGGCGACGACGATCTGCGAGCCGCTCTGACCCTGGATCTCGCCATGCCAGATAGCGTGGTACTCGTGATTGAAATCCCCGGTCTTGGTCTCCTCGACATAGGTCGAGCTGTTGAGTCCGTAGATGCGACCGTTGTAATCAAAGATCTCGTCACCCATCTCCCCGGTGCCGACCCATACGGTCCCGGAATCGTAATCCAGAGCCAGGACCGGTTCGTAGAAATCGGTGCGATTCCAGAGCAGGACCCCGTCCCGGCCCCTCAAGACCTGGATCTCTCCATAGTAATCGTATTGGTCGTCGATGGCCTCGACCCCGACCCAGATCTCCACCTCGCCGTCGAAATTGACATCCCCGGCGATGAGTGAGGGCAGGTCGCCGTTCAGGTCGGTGGAGTTCCACTCCAGGGTGAAGGTTCGCCCGTCATAGACATAGACCTTCTCGATGAAACCGGAGCCGGCCACGACCAGCTCCAGCCGACCATCATCATCGGTATCGGCGGCGTCCAGGGCGAATACACTCCCGATGGTGGAGTTCAGGAACCGTTCGATGCCTGTCGAGATGTCGATGACGCAGACGCCGCCGGACCAGTAGTCACCATAGCCGATGACCAGCTCCAGGCCTCCGTCACCATCAAGGTCCACGATCTCGAGGGTGTTGATGACCTCCATCCCTTCCGACATGGTGAAGTTGGCGATACGCTCGTAATCATCACCCGAGAAGACCATGACCGTTGAGTTGCTGTCCCCGGCCCAGATGTCCAGGATGCCGTCACCGTCGTAATCGGCCAGGGCCAGCCCGTATGGCTCATCGTTATCCCCGTCGTTCAGATTGGGACTCTTCCACAGCCTGGTGACCAGCTCCCCCGACGCACCGTACGAGATGAAGCTCAAGCTCAGCAACATGAAAGATATCGTGGCAAACACCAGTGGCCGGCGCCCAAGTAACCAGTGTCCCAGCCGACGGTCAGTCATTCTCAGCAGCCCCTGTACCATGGCTGTGTAATTTCCCCATCATTAAAAGGACTTTTGTCGATCTAACCAGTTAAATGCCTGATAAGAGACCCCCTAGGTCCGCCATTGCCCACCAATGCCCGCCAAAACCGCCAATGCTTGCAATCAAGCCTGCAAAGGAATGATATGCCCACTGGCGCACGCCAAGGCACCATGCCCGCGGATGACCGCAAAGCCCGTGGATGCCGGCAAGCCTGCATACCTATGCCTGCCCGCCTGCCAATAGCTGACGATGCTTGAAAAGGCCCAAGCAGACATGCCCGCCTGCAAGCCCCCCGATGGCCAAGCCTGAATGCCTGCCCATGCCAGCCAGTGCTTGCCTACACCTACTGCCTATGCCTGCCCACCTGCCTCGAACCGTAAATGCTAGGAAGGGAATGGACCCGCCGGGATTTGAACCCGGGGCCCAGACCACTTCTCGAAACCAAAGAAGTGTTCTGGAACTTGAGACATCTCAGGATAGGGCTTCGAGTCTCAAGACCTCAAACCACTTCTCGAAACCAAAGAAGTGTTCTGGAACTTGAGACATCTCAGGATAGGGCTTCGAGTCTCAAGACCTCCTGCTTGCATGCATAACAATTATTCAATTCAAGAGGAAGGGAATGGACCCGCCGGGATTTGAACCCGGGGCCTCCTGCTTGCAAAGCAGGCGATCTTCCAGGCTGATCTACGGGCCCACGGACCGGCTGATGAACGATGGATACTAAAGGATAATGTTCAGGCTGGTAAGCAAGCGAGTGGGTATGATACGTGGGCAGGCAGGCGGGCGGGCTGGCAGGCGGACGGACGGACGGACTGGTAAGCAGGCAGGCCGACGAGTGGTATGCGACAAGCAAGCAAGCAAGCAAGCAGGCGGGCAAGCAGGCTGGCGAATGGCATGACAAGCCAGGGCCCGCCCAATGCCAGCCACCGACGATCTACCGACAATCCGCTGCCTGACCAGAACGCCTGTTCGACCGATGGACCTGTTCCAGCCTGTCCTGGCCGACTGCGGCCCGCCTGGCGCAGCCTGCTCTGCTACTCCCTGCTGCGGCCCGGCGCACCTGCTTGCTACGGCCTGCTGCGGCCTGTCCTGGCCGATTGCGGCTCGCCCGGTACTTGCTGCGATTGGCTTCTCCTCAGGTCCGGGTCGCCTGTACCCCTGAACCTTTCGGGGCCATCGATTATTTAATCCCCGGAGCATGGCCCGAGGACCCGCCAGCACCCATTGCCAGGCACCGCTAATGCCGGGGTAGCATAGCCAGGCCAATGCGGCGGGCTCGAGACCCGTTGTCGGGTAACCGACTCGTGGGTTCGAATCCCACCCCCGGCGCCATTTCTACGTAGAGCCTTTATATACTATC
>CAYSUX010000301.1:0-2946 GCA_964434315.1 uncultured archaeon | reverse complement strand
AGGTATGGAAAGCCAGGCCTTGACCCCGGGTTCGCCCCAGGCATCACCGCCGATGGTCAGGGTGAAATGGTCACGTACATTGCCGGTGTTGACCAGCTCCATCATGTAGCGGGCCGTGCCACCCTGCTCGATGGTCCAGGTTGTCTGTTCAGCCTTCAGCGTCACGCCATAGACAGGGTCAGGGATCACAGTGGTCCGGGTCACCTCGGCGTCCCATTTTTCAGGGTCACCCCGGGAGGTGCCATAGACGGCTATCTCGTAATCCGCCGGCTCCAGGTCCACGGTGACGTGTAGCGCGAAGCGAACTGTCTCACCGGCGTCGAGGCGGACAAACACGTTCTCGAGATCCACGGGACCGAAATAGGCCTCGCCATCGTTGGCCACAAGGTAGTTGCCGGAACCATCGACAAGGCTGGTCTGGTCACCGTTGGTGGCCTGGTGGCCGTCACTATCGGTAGAGCTGACATCGATCAATCGGTAGAGGTATATCTGGGCTGTAACGCCGGCCAGGCCATAGGCCGAACCTCCCAGCGAGAGCTGAACCACATCGGGAACATTGCCGGTATTGGTCACCTGCATGTGATAGTTCGTGGTCTCACCCTTAAGGATGAAATGATGGTCATCCTGGATGGAGACATCGACTCCGTGAACCGGGCTCTCGGCGATGGTGGTGAGGGTCTCGACCCAGTCGTAGGTTGAAAGAAGGGTCAGATCCTGCGCGATCACCTCATCGGTGTTGTCGCTCCTTTCAATGGTCGAGGTGCCGATATTGAGCTTCCGGGCCTCGTTGGAAGGCTTGAAAGTGGTGGTCTGCGAGCTTCCCGAACGGCCTTCATCCCCATTTGGTAATTCACCTGAATCGGTTCCGGTCAGAGCCGGTCCCAGGGTGAACCCACCCATCGACAGACCATAGGCGTTGATGCCGTAGGAGCCTGCCGGGGAGTCTACCTTGACGGTCAGGATCAGGTTCACAGTGCGTCCGGGATTGAGGGTGACACGCAGGTCGGGCCAACCACATATCCCGTCATCACAGGCAACGCCGGTGAGAGCCTGATCGATATCCACTATGTCACCGTCGGCCTCGATGAGCGCATCCTCGTAATCGGGCTTGACCGTGGTCCCATCGTTCTGAGCCACGTATAGCAGCCAGAGTCGGGCTTTCACAGCCGGGTCGTGGTAATCGGGACCTCCCAACCATAGCGCGAACGTATCACGTACATTGCCGGTATTGGTCAGGGTGATGATATATCGTGTGAACTGTCCAGGCTGAACCGTATGCTCCGGATCGGCTATGTCCAGGTCAATGCCGTAGCGGGGCGTGAAGATCGTAGTGGATGTGACAACCTTGTCCTGTATGGTGGAATCCGACAGGGATTGTCCCGCCACCGCTATCTCGTAGGTGCCGCCAGCGTACTCCACGGTCACTTCCAGAAGCAGGTAGGCTTTCTGTCCGGGCTTCAGGGCGATGACAAATCCGTCACGCCATAGCTCGGCGGATATGGAATCCGTGGCCGATATAGAGTAGTACTGGCCATCGGGACCGGCGATGGGGCGATGGTCCACTGTGGTATCATTGGATGATGTATCCTCGTTCGGGGTCGTGGGCCAGAGCACGCGCAAAGAGGCCTCCACGCCCTCGACTCCGTAATGGTGTCCGGTTAGGTAGACATAGTATCGGTCCCTAACATTACCGGTGTTCTCGAGGATGATGAAGTAATCGGTGGGGACTCCCTGACCGGTCTTGTGCTCGGTGTCAAAACAGCTCAGGTCGATGCCCAACCGTGGTGTGATCTTGACCGTGGTGATGGTCTGCTGTTCATCGTTGGCGCCGCCTCGGGAGTCGGCATCCACAACGATGGAGTAGGATCTTTCCTCTTCGATATCCACCACGACCCTGAGGATGAGCTGGACCTTCTCTCCGGGGCGCAGGAGTACCCATTGGTTGTCAAGGACCGATACCAGGGCCTGGGCCTCGTCGGCCTCCAGATCGTCCCGGTTGGTCTTGGCATAGGTGATGTTCCAATCATCGTCAACGAAACGATCGGCCTGTTCATCGGTAACGACGCCGGTGTTGGGGTCCAGATCGCGAATGAGGTACAGACGGGCCTTCACTCCAGCGCCCAGATCCCCGCTCAACGAGAGTCGGACCATGTCGATGGCATCGCCCTTGTTGGTCAGGGTCATCCAGTAATCGGTGGGTCGGTGAGGAGCCACGATATGCTCCGGGTCGGGAGCCCACAGGTCGATATCGTAGGTGGGGTGCTGCTTGATGACGGTAAGGGTGGATATCTCGGCTGTGACCTCGGGATCGCCCCGGGAGACTGCCGTGACATTGATCTCGTATTCACCGGCGGATCTATCGACGACGACCTTCAGGGCCAACATCGCCCCCTGCCCGGAGTTCAGGAAGAGGTGAACCGTGTCTCCATCGCTGGAGGAACCACCGCTCTGGTCCCCATCCGAAACCCGAATCGGAACGATAAGGGAGGCCTTGACCTTTGGATCCTGGTAATGGGCTCCGCCCAGCTTCAACACGAAGGTGTCAGCCACGGTCCCGGTGTTGGCTATCTTCACCCGGTAATAGGCCGGTAACCCGGGTTCCACGACCTGGGTGTCGGGCTCCACGCCCATTTTTACGCCATATTCCTGGCTGCCGTCCGGGACCACCGTGGTAGTGGTCACGGCAGCGTCCCACACGCTGGTGGCTCCCTGGGAGATGGCTGCCAGGGCCACTTCGTAGGAGCCTTTGGGAGCGTCGATGGTGACGGTTAGGATCACCTCGGCCGAATCGCCAGGGTCCAGGGAGAGCTTGCCGGCAACGCCGGAGGGTAGGGTGATGTAGGCTGTGACCTCATCGAGGCCATAGCCCGGACCTCCCAGTTGAAAGGTGTAGATATCGGGTTGTTGACCCAGGTTGGTGACCTTCAGGGTGTAGTTGAACGGGAC
>CAYSUX010000300.1:0-2970 GCA_964434315.1 uncultured archaeon | reverse complement strand
CCTTCAGACCCGGACGATGATTCACCGGCAATTTCGATGTTGGGAGTTATCCTGTTGCTGGTTATCGTTACTCTGGTTGTAAGAAAAAGTAGGGGGCTGTATCGACCTGGCCCATCACGATGGTGACCCGGGTCCACATCAACAAGGCGATCGATCAAGCCGGGCCGCCTGCCCCTAGGCCCCGAGTTTGAAGCTTCCGATGACATCGTCGGTGATATGGAATTTGATCTCCAACCGGTATTCATCCATATCGGTGATGGCTTCCAGGGGTGTGCCCGGATCGCCGGGATAGACATGGATGGAGTCGCCGGTAGTGAGCTTGCCGTCGCGGTCGGCATCGTCATAGGTGACACCTTTGCCATGGCCATAACCAAATCCGTAGATATCCCGCAACGGGCCGAACATGAGGGTCAGGCCATCCGGGTCCTTCAGAAAATATGAGAAAGCGTCGCCCTTGTAATTATGGGATATCTGGATGACCTTGCATTGATAGCTGCCATCGGTATCCCTGGTACAATCCATCTGCACGGTCGGCGCGGACTCACCCTGCTGTAAGAAACTGCCGGCCCAGGAATGGAGTATCATGGCCAACACCAGCGCGATGACGACCATCAGGATAGAGGCGGTCAAGGGCGAGGTGCCTTCGTATTCTAGTACTTTTCCACGGTGTTTCATATTATTACCCGGTTTGAGGTTCATCCCAGCCTATAAAAACAAAGGGCGGGAACTCCCATTATTATCCCCTGTCCCACCCTTACCAATTGGAGCCTACCTTGCCATTCAGTACCTACTCTACCATTTGGAGCCTACTGCCATTTGGAGCCTGCCTTGCCATTCAATTCAATACCCACCCTGCGATTCAGATCCAGTCAGGCAATTCTGAGAACAGATAACCACTGCGCAATCCTTAAAGGACAAAGGCCCATGGAAATAGGGTCGATATCTGGTGGCGGACCTTTGCGATGAGTGCCGGACCGGGGCTTCGACGTCCCATGCCAGCACCGCTCATTCACCGGAAAGGAGGGAAGGATGGCCATAGACAGAGTCCATGATGTAGCCGATGGTAGAGGAAACCGTTCGGGCCTGGGAAAGAGAGCTTTCCTGGCACTGGAGGACGGACGGGTCTTCGAAGGCGCGGGCTTTGGCGCCGACGGGATAGCCCAGGGAGAGTTGGTCTTCGCCACCGGGATGACCGGCTATCAGGAGTCGTGCACCGATCCGTCCTATGCCGGCCAGGTGCTGATGTTCACCTTCCCGCTCATCGGAAATTACGGCGTGGCATATGGCGTGGCCGAGTCAAAGCGGGTCTGGCCCGAGGCCGTCATCGTCAGGGAATGGTGTCACAGGCCGAACCACCGCCATTCGGTGGGTACATTTAATGACATGCTTCTGGCCCAGGGGCGGCCGGCCATCTCGGGACTGGATACCCGGACCTTGACGGTCTCCATCAGGGAACTGGGTACACCACGCTGCGTCGTGGGTGTGGGTGACGACCTGGACCCGGAGGAGCTGGTGGAGCGGGCCGCCAAGATGGCCTGGCCCAGTGAATCGAATCTGGTGGCCGAGGTCTCGTGCCCAAATCCCCTGCTCCATCCCCGAGGGGCCGAGGCCGGACGGCGACCGGTCGAGGGCCTGGCCGGGACCACCGACCCGGGATTGGCCGCCATGCTCTTCGACCCCGCCGAGGGCAGGCCCACTGCAGATGGACCGTTGATCGCGCTCATCGACACCGGAGTCAAGGCCAATATCATGCGGGAGTGGCAGCGGCGGGCCAATATCATCCAGTTGCCCTGGAACGCCGATTTCCAACAGATAAAAACCCTGGAGCCGGACCTGCTCTTTGTCTCCAACGGGCCCGGCGATCCGGCCCATCCCGGGCTGAAGCCCCTGCGGGAGCTGCTCAGACAGGCCGCCGAGGAGTTGCCGGTCGTCGGCATCTGCCTGGGACATCAGTTGCTGGGACTGGCCTTCGGCGCCACGACCGCCAAGCTCAAGTTCGGCCACCGGGGTGGTAATCAGCCGGTCAGGGAACTGGAGACCGGACGCTGCTACATCACCTCCCAGAACCACGGCTATGGTGTCGCCGAGCTGCCTGAACTACTTGTACCCACACAGATCAACCTCAACGATTTGACCAACGAAGGACTGGCCCACACCGAACTGGCGGTCGAGTCGGTCCAGTTCCACCCCGAGGCCCGACCCGGCCCTTGGGACACGAACCATTTGTTCGACGACTTTTTGGCAATGGCGGGAGGAGGGCGACGGCAGTGATTTTAAGACACCGATTTCACGGATTTCACAGATTATTATTGTTTAATATCCGTGTAAGTTTGACACAGCGTGGCTGTGTCAGTTCGCCTGTGCCGAAGGCACGCAAGCGGCTGTTTAATCCGTGTCTAGGGATTGGGCAAAATAAGACGCAGATTTTCGCAGATTTTCGTAGATTAAAAGTCATAAAATCAGCGTTAATCAGCGTTAATCAGCGTCTAAAATTCCAAAGTCGAACCCGGGAGCGGCGAACCCTGTTCTCGATGTTGAAATCTCTGAGCACTCTGTGTCTCTGTGGTTTTTTTCCCCAAATAACGGGAGTGGTTAGCGATGGCTGAGCCGGACCGCGACGAGGCCGGAGCCAGGGAGCGTGGGGTGCTCATCATCGGCTCGGGACCCATCGTCATCGGCCAGGCCGCAGAGTTCGACTTCTCGGGCTCCCAGGTGGCCAGGGCCCTGAAAGCCGAGGGCTACCGGACCATCCTGGTCAATTCAAACCCGGCCACCATACAGACCGATCCCGACACCGCCGACGCGGTCTATATCGAGCCCCTGACCATCGAATACCTGGAGGCCGTCATCGACAGGGAGAGACCCTGGGGACTGCTGGGCGGCATGGGCGGTCAGACCGGTCTCAATCTGGTATCGGAACTGGCCGAGAACGGGGTGCTGGACCATTACGGGGTTCTGCTACTGGGCACC
>CAYSUX010000299.1:0-2986 GCA_964434315.1 uncultured archaeon | reverse complement strand
CTCATATGGGCATCGCCCTGCTGGGTATCGCCACCCTGACCCCCCTGGGTATCGCCGGGGCGCTCTTCATGATGTTCGCCCACGGCATCATCTCGCCGGCGATGTTCATGATAGCCGGGACCCTGCAGCACAGGGTGAAGACCCGTAGGATACCCGAGCTCTCGGGTCTGGCCCGGAAGATGCCGATGCTGGGTAGTCTCTGGCTGGTTATCTTCCTGGGTTCCCTGGGATTACCCGGCATGGCCGCCTTCATCGCCGAGTTCACCGTCTTTGTGGCCTTCTGGGACTCCCATGGCTGGTGGCTGGTGCTGCCCATCATCGGGGTCCTCTTCTCGGCGGCCTACCATCTCTGGGCCATCCAGCGGGCTCTGTTCGGACCGGTAGATGAGCGACTGAAGGAGATGTCCATCGAGGATGGTTCCTGGTGTGAGAACCTGCCCATCGCGGTGTTGATGCTCCTGGCGGTCCTCTTCGGCATCCTACCGGCCCTGGTCATGGATATGGCCGGGATCTCGGCCGAGAGCATCGTCGAACTCATGGAGGCGAGCTGATGGCCGACTGGGAAATGCAACCCGAGGCGCTCCTGGCTCCCGAAGCCTGCCTTATCCTCACCGCTTTGCTACTTCTGCTGTTCTCCCGCTGGGACTCCCGAAAGGAGGGGTTCAATGGCCGTATCAACCTCATCGCCCTGGTCGGGTTGGGTCTCAGTCTGGGCTGGCTGCTACTATTCCTGGCCCGGGGGGTGATCGATCAATGGTTGACCATCCCCACCGGAGTGGATTACTATGACCACCACCTGCGGGTCGATATCTTCTCCCAACTGGTCAAGGCCGCCTTTGTGGGCACGGCCCTGCTGGTGGCCCTGGCCTCCCGGAACACCATGGCGACTTCAAAGAACATGGTGGAGTTCCACTTCCTGCTTATCTCGGCGACGCTGGGCATGTTCTTTGTGGCCTCGGCCCTGGACCTTCTGACCCTGTTCGTCGGCCTGGAGCTGGCCTCCCTGTCCAGCTATGCCCTGGTGGCTCACCGCAAGGATGACGACGCTGCCACCGAGGCCGGCGCCAAGTACTTTCTCATCGGAGCCTTTTCCTCGGCTCTGGCCCTCTATGGTATCTCACTGGTCTACGGAGCCGCCAACACCCTGAACCTGGAGGAGCTGCGAACCGCCATCGCCCAACTCGATGCCGGCTGGTCCGACACCCTCTTTGTGGCCACCCTGTTCATCCTGGCCGGTTTCAGCTTCAAGGTGGCTGCCGTTCCCTTCCATGCCTGGGCCCCCGATGTCTACCAGGGAGCCCCGACCCCGGTGACCGCTTTCCTGGCGGCCGCCTCCAAGATCGTCGGCTTCGTGGTCCTCTTCAAGGTATTCCTGATCGCCCTGATCGGCGTCCAGGATGATTGGCGTATCATGGTGGCCATCGTGGCCATCGTCACCATGACCGTCGGCAATCTGGTGGCCATCTCCCAGACCTCCTTCAAGCGGATGCTGGCCTACTCCTCCATCGCCCAGGCCGGCTATGTCCTCATCGCGCTGCCGGTGCTCCTGGCCGAAAGGAACGCCACCGGCGCCATCGTCTACGACGATACCGCGTACCTCGTACTGGGAGCGGCTCTGGCCCATCTCATCATCCACCTGTTCATGAAAGGCGGGGCCTTCCTTACCCTGACCGCCCTCTCTGCCCGGGGCTATGATGACGATATCAGGGAGATGAAGGGGATGGTCTGGCGCCGACCCTGGCTGGCCTTCGCCATCGCCCTGTTCATGTTCTCCCTGGCCGGTCTGCCTCCCCTGGCCGGATTCTGGTCCAAGTTCTTCCTCTTCCTGGCGGCGGTGGAGGCCGGATTGCAGTCGGGTGATTCACTGCTCATCTTCCTGGTAGTGGTGGCGGTGCTCAACTCGGCCCTCTCCCTGTTCTACTACCTCAGGATCGTTCGGTATATGTTCGTGCCTGACGAGTCTGCCAGACCCACAGGATCCACAATATCCAAAGTTCGAAACGGATCATCTGGAAACACTGGAACTGATGGAAGCACTGGAACCGATGAGGACTCTGAACTATCCGATAACGATAATGATTACGATAATGATGCGACCAAAACCCTTATGCCGGATGACGGCCAATCGATACCCATGGTCGGAACCCTGCCCATAGCTATCTCGGTTCTCTTCATCCTGGGCCTGCCCATCTTCTTCGGACCCTTCCTTAGAATCTGCCAGGAAGCGGCCGAGGCCCTACTGGGGGTCTGAGAGGATGGCCTTCGACCTTGACCACACTCTCGAGCTCTTTGGCTGGAAACGACGCAAGAAGATCAAGAGTCCGCCTACCGAGAAGGAAAAGCAGTTCGAGCGGCTGTGGAAGGGTCTGACCCCCAGGGGACTATCCCTGCAGAAACGACGGGAGTTCAGGTCCAAGATGAAATCCGCCTGCCTGCAACTGGGGTATGATTTCGGCAAACACAACTCCAGACTATATTTCCTGGGCCGACTGGATGAGGATGATGATGAGAAGCCCCGCAAGGGCATTGTGAAGAGCTTCAAGCCCCCCCGCCGGTTCCTGCGGAACATCTGAGTTCACTTGTCAGGTTTCATCCGGGGTCCTGCCATTATTTTTAATCGGGGATCGGGACTATACAATCGGGGATCGGGGCCCAAGGCCTTATTTAACCGGGAAAGCTGGCTTTGTCATAACCGCCATATGGTGAGAACATGGGCCGGACCCCTCTGAGTATTGCCCTGCCCCTGTTGATCCTGCTCACACTCGTCATGCCCATCGGGATCTCTGACATTCAGGGTTTTTTGAGCGAGGAATCCTCCTTCAAGACCAAACTCATCGCCGGTAGACACAATATCACCCTGACCGTGGATGACGGCCAGGCCGGGATCGATACCGCCTCTGTCTTCCTCATCATCAACACCCCTCCCAGGGTCACGGTCTGGGCCGAGGAATCCCAGGCCGACGAGAACCTTCTGATCCAGTGGAAC
>CAYSUX010000298.1:0-3015 GCA_964434315.1 uncultured archaeon | reverse complement strand
CCAACGCCCCACCGCCCCGATGAAGGATGATGCGTCGGCGGCGAGATTCGATCTGGGATGACATTAACCACACACCTATGTTGTGCAGCCCATACTCATATATAAGAATTCGGACCAAATTGGTCGATTTCAACCATGGCGGTTCTCGCCGATAGAGTCTTGCACGAAATCCGTGACCATCCGTGACGGTTCCCGACGCGCTGCGGGTCTGTGGAGCGGATGTCTCGCTGATCGCCGGCTGAAGCCTTAAAAAGGGTTGAAGGCTGCGAGCCGCCAAGGGCCCGTGGGGTAGCTTGGTCAATCCTCGCGGCTTTGGGAGTCGCGGACTCCAGTTCAAATCTGGGCGGGCCCACCATTATGACCATCACAGCACCCTGTCGTCGAAAAATCGTGGATTCAGGGGTGTTGATCTGAGAAGGTAGGTAAGGTTTTGCCAGTAAAAACAGGTTCAATTCAATCGGTTTAAATCTGGGCGGCTCCATCCACATCCAAGCGATGCTGAGAACTGACCGGGAATCATGAGGGATCCTGGGCCTTATAACAAACGGTAAACGGTAAACGGCAAACTGCCAATCGACCGAAGTGAGGGTATGGATCATTCCAGCAGGGTCACGATGTAGATGTAGCGCAGGGGCGCGTCGCCGGTGTTGTGGATGTCGTGGGGCGTCTCGGGAGGCACATAGGCCGCCCGCCCGGCCTCCAGGGCGAAGATACGCCCGCCGCCGCCTGCTTGGCCATTGCCAGCTTGGCCATTGCCAGCTCCAGCGTCAGAAGCCCCGACTGCCCCATTGCCTTCGCCGGACCCGCCACCATCGGCCTTGGCCTCGGTCCCAGCCGCCTTGGCCTCGGGCAGTCGCAGCTCGCCCTTGCCGGCCAGGATCACCACGATCTCCTCGCGTCGGTGGGTGACGTGCAGGCCAACGGAATCGCCGGGGGCCAGCTCCACGACCCTGGATTTGAAGCGCACCGAATCGGAGGGTTGGATGACAAGACCAGGGGCGGAGAGGTTGACGAGCCGGGCTTCTCGATCGGCTATGGCATCATGAGGCTCGGGAGGATCAGTAGAATCAGGAGGCATGGGCGAGGCACCTGTCCAGGTGATTATAGACTTTGTTTGTCCATGCAGTTACTGGGGAGCTATCCACCGGCCTCCGCCAACCGTCTCTGACGTCTTTTACAGAAAGGTTGATTTTAGTGACGTGTGACATAACTCCCCCCGAGAAATTACCTTTGGAGAACACATCGTCCCCATTCTTTTTTCTGATCAGACCACAGGTCATTTCTACATCTTCTTAAAGGCATCCGGTGGAATATCAATATCACGCAATATCTTCCTCAACAATCCCCGACCAAGCTTCTCACCAGGATGCACTGGGATGGTAGTGCTTCTTCCGTCAGGATGTTTCCACACGGTGTGAGAGCCGGTCTGGTGTTTGAACTCAAAGCCTAATCTTGCCACTATTTTGCACACATATATTCCCCGGTGACCAGGGGAAGTTTACTCATGCAGCGACCTCTATCTCCTGAAAACCAATGAACTCTCCATTGAGCTCTGAACGTTCCTCTGGGGTAAGTGCGGCAAGGTTGGCCTCGACGGCCTCCCTGACCCGTTCTCGCAACTCATCAAGGGAACGGGCCTGGGTGTGGCAGCCAGGCAGGTCAGGTACGGTCGCCACGTACCAGCCATCCTCATCGCGCTCGATAAGATAAGGGAAACGATGTTTCTCCATCAAATGTAAATTAGGGGAGGTGGGTAATAAACCTTCACACCCTGAGCCGTGTCCCACTTCAGGGAGCAAAAAGACCATACTGCCGTCACGGATGATGCACGGCAGCGGGCCGTCCCTATGCGTATGGCGGGCCTAGCCCAGTAAAACTGTGCTATGACGTCAAGCAAGCTTGACGGCCTCCTCGGCCATGTGCAGCAGCGGGCGGGCCTGGCTGCGGCTATGGGAGTGGGGGCCGCCTTCGGCATAGCCGCGAGTGGGCCTGGTGATGGCTATGGGCGTGGGGCCGGAGTGTCACGGAATGGCTGGATTGTGTGACGTATAATCCATGATCTCTGGCTTTTTTAAAATAGCGAATCTACCATAAATCTAATATAGATTGAGTTCATATTCAATACCATGAAACGGTTTAATTGTAAGATTTGTATCTTATTGTTAATTGCATTTAGCCTCCAGACCTTTATGGTTACTTCTGGTTGTCTGCGGTGTACCGGCTATTTTCATGAAGGTGCCGTAGCTGAAGTGAAATTTAATAATTTCAACCACAGCTCTGATGATATCAACGCTTTCTTGGCTAGTGAAAATGTCAGTGCTATGATTGCAAACCTATAGTACCGGGATAGTCTTTCCGATCACTGGGAGTTCGAACTATTCAATATCACAAACACATCCGGAAAACGTAATGTATATGTATGGATGATATACGCCACCATAGAAGCGGAAGGTGATCCTTTCTTGGTTATTGACTTTAATATGAAATCCGTGTCTGCCCATTTATATGAAAACGATAATAAGGATGATTTTCTCAAAGATTCGAGACCGGTATACAATTTGGATAAACAAGAATTAGAGACTTTCATCACAGCCTTCCTCGACCATTTCTCAAAATCCTTCCAGGAACCGGACGTGATCACTTATGAACAAATCATTGGTGTGCCCGACGGTTGTTGATAGTTGATCAATGGTCACCTTCCGCCAACAGCAAATCGGACGGGGCCGCTTTCGTCAACGATCCTTTTGGGCCTTCCCAAGAGGCGATGGCGGGCATCTACCATATGTCTACCATATGTCTGGTATATGTCTACCTTATGTCTCGTATATGTTTGGCATAGGATCCCGAGGGCTGAAACAAAAATATATAATTTATAATTTTATTGGCAAGACCGCGAGAGCCCAGGCTGGTCCAATGATCGATTGGGAGATCGACGACGTGTAAAGCCCGCTTAAGTGTCAACCATACTCCCACCCGTTCTCGCTTATATCGTAGGAGGTGATCCATCCGCAGGTT
>CAYSUX010000297.1:0-3032 GCA_964434315.1 uncultured archaeon | reverse complement strand
GGTATGCATGCGTTCATGCATGCATGCAGGCAAGCTGGCTGGCAGGCAAGCAGGCAAGCGGGCGGGCAGACAAGCAAGCAAGCAGGCGAGCAAGTAAAACCCAAAGGTATATTGCCAATGGCATAATATATTCCTTGAAATGAGCGAGACACCAGATGATTCCAATGCTGCCCAGGGCGGAACGAGTGAGAGAACTCAGTTGCTTTCCACCCTCACCGGGATGTCGGCGGCGGCATGGCTGTTCATGCTGTTGCTTCTGATGATGGTCTTCCCCAGAAACTCGGTCCAGTGGGGTAGCAGGAATGCCTACCTGATCGTGGGTATCCTGTTGGGTCTGTTCTCCCTCTGGGTCCTGGTCGGTATCTATAGTTGGCATAGTTGGCGCCTCAGGACGCGACTTGTGGATCGGGAGATTGAGAGCCGGAGTTAGGGGACCCGGAGTTAGGGGACCTGGAGTTAGGGGACCCGAGCTCTGGAAATTGAATAGCCATCTCCCATTCATCTCCGGTCCGGAACACAATCGGTCCGGAACGCCATAGGTCTGTAGGTCTGGAACCTCTGTAGGTCTGGAACCCTAGGTTCAGTTAGAATTAGAACACTATAGGTTTTTATCATCCGTTTGCCAGTCCTGTCATCCCGCTCTCGAAGACGCCGCAGATCAATGACGCGGTGAGCATAGGGCGGGGCATAGGGTGCCGATGGGTCCCCGGCTCAGGGCTTCGGTCCGATGAAGCGAGGGCCAACCCCGGCGCCGTACACGTTCCCCGACCGGGTCAGGGCGGTGAGCCTTCGGGCCATGACCTAGCCCGTTACGTTCGGGGAACACCTTTCTTGTCATTGGTGGTTGGAACCGAACCTCGATTCCATGGACTGACTGAGTCTTGAATCTCGAATCCAAGGCAGGCCGCAGCCGAGAATGGGCCGCGAGCCGGGCCACCGGTTCTACTTTCACCGCTCCAGGCCGGCCAGCTCGGCGGCCCGGTAGCTGGAACGGACCAGGGGCCCGGAAGCCACCCGGGAGAAGCCTGCCTCGCGAGCCATGTCGGCCAGATGATCGAACTGTTGGGGGGTGATGTACTCGGCCACCGGCAGATGGCGGGGCGTGGGTTGCAGATACTGGCCCAGGGTCAGGAGGTCCGCGCCCGCTTCTCGCAGTTCCTTCATCGTCGTGGCGACCTCGGCCTCGGTCTCGCCCAGGCCCAGCATCAGGGAGGATTTTACGAATCGGTCAGGGGTCAGCTCATGGTAGGCTGCCAGGACCTCCAGGCTCAGGCGGTAACCGCAACGGGGATCACGGACCTTGGGCGTCAATCGCTCCACGGTCTCCAGATTGTGGGCCAGGACCTGGGCCCCTGAGGCGGCGATGGTGGCCAGAGACTCCCGACGACCCTGGAAATCCCCGGTGAGGACCTCCACCTTCAGGTCAGGCAAGCTCCTATTCAGAAGGGTCACCGTGTCGACGACAAGGCAGGCTCCCCCGTCGGGCAGGTCGTCCCGGTCGACCATGGTCAGCACCACGTGATCGAGCTCCATGGCCCGGACGGTCTCCAGCACGTGTCGGGGCTCTTCGGGGTCGGGGGGCGCAGGCTGACCCGAGCCCACGGCGCAGAAGCGACAGCCCCGGGTGCAGATATCGCCCAGTAGCATGATGGTGGCTGTGCCATGGGACCAGCAATCGCCCAGGTTGGGGCAGCGAGCCTCCCGGCAGACGGTGTTCAGGCCGGTCGAGCCAAGCCGCTCTTGCAATCTGGTGTAGCTTGAGCCCCCGGGTGGCGCGACCCTCAGCCAGGGCGGTTTGGGTCTTCTCGGGCGGTTTTGTCCTGTCACACCAGGGGCAGGTCATACGGCCTAATAAGGCGTTATAGGCCCTTGAATGGCCATTTGAGCCAGTTGTGGGTACCAACACCTTTTAGCCGGGCAGTGGCTGACGGGACAAGAAGGTGTAATACATGGCTTTCGAGCTGGACTTGACAACCCTGCGTCATGGCACGGAGCTTATCAAACGTGGCTTTGCCCGCATGCAGAAGGGCGGCGTCATCATGGACGTGGTCGATGCCGACCAGGCTCACATCGCCGAGGAGGCCGGGGCCGTGGCGGTCATGGCCCTGGAACGGGTGCCCGCCGACATCCGCAAGGACGGGGGCGTGGCCCGCATGTCCGACCCGACCAAGATATCGGAGATAATGGAGGCGGTCTCCATCCCGGTGATGGCCAAGGCCCGCATCGGCCATTTCGCCGAGGCCCAGATACTGGAGTCGCTGGCCGTCGACATGATCGATGAGTCGGAGGTTCTGACCCTGGCCGACCCCTACTACCATATCGACAAGAGCCCCTTCACGGTGCCCTTTGTCTGTGGCGCCCGCAACCTGGGCGAGGCCCTGCGCCGTATCGATGAGGGCGCGGCCATGATACGGACCAAGGGCGAGGCCGGCACCGGCGATGTCATCGAGGCGGTACGCCACCAACGGGACATCAACAGTCAGATCAAGAACCTCAAGAACAAGGAGGGGACCGAGTTCCTGACCGTGGCCGAGCAGGCCCGGGTTCCGGTGGAACTGGTGGAGGAAGTGGCCCGGCTACAGAGATTGCCGGTGGTCAACTTCGCCGCCGGAGGGCTCGCCACCCCGGCCGACGCCGCGCTGCTCATGCAGCTAGGTTGTGACGGGGTATTCGTGGGCTCGGGCATCTTCAAGTCCGAGAATCCCGAGGTCCGGGCCAAGGCCATCGTCGAGGCCACCACCCATTTCGATGATCCTTCGGTCGTGGCCGAGGTCTCCCGGGGTCTGGGTCAGCCCATGAAAGGCCGCAATGTCTCCGACCTGGCAGAGAACGAGATGCTCCAGCATCGTGAAGCAAAGCCCAAGGGTTCCCAGGGTTGAATGTCGGTTTCGGTTCACGTTCACCACAGAGACACCGAGAGCGCAGAGACGACACAGAGTCTATGAATTTTGGATCCGGTTCAGGTTAGCCAGAGGCACAGACGTCGCTGTTTCCCTAACCAATCACTCCCACTCGTATTCCGGATCTGGTAC
>CAYSUX010000296.1:0-3040 GCA_964434315.1 uncultured archaeon | reverse complement strand
CCCGAGTACCCGAGTGCCAGGGGGACGGAAGCAGCCCGGAAAACCCTGTGTGACCAGCTAGGCCAGCCAGGCCAGCCAGGCCAGCCAGCCAGTCATCCAACCAACCTACAAACCCGCAAACTCGCTAACCAGTCAGTACGCGCGCCCGCCAGCTAGCCAGCCCGCCAATCCTCAAACCATCAAGCCAGCCCGCCAGTGAAAGGTGTAAGTAGGAGTACCGGTTCGGGTCAACCATTCAAGGTGAACGGCAATGGTCGCAAAAGATGTTGATGTTCCGACACCCCGGGAACCGGGCGAGCTGTGCCCCCATTGTAACAACGGGATCTGGAGACTCAAGCTGATCATCGATCCCGAACAGGCCGGGGACAAACCGGAGCTGCCCGCCATCGACTGGACCTATTGCGCAAAGTGCAAGGCGATCCTGATCGGAGCCCATGACCTTCGTTTGCAGCATGAAGGCGACAATCTGATACCCCTGCTCATCCCCTACCGGAAGGATTAGTTATCACCGCGTTGTTCATTTGCCATTGAGCTTCGGGTGTGGCCGGCAAGATCGATTGATAATCCGCCCCGGATTCGGCCTGGCAGGCATGCACATCGCAGAAGACCTGACCGAGCTCAAAGACAGAACGCCCCTGCTCATTCTGTCTCGCCTCTTTCCCATGGCCGATGCCAGGATCAAAGCCACAAAATGGAAGGAAACCTCAGGGCTTTGATGAGGCGATGAAGCACTAGAACTAGAACACTTTGGATGGCGCGCCCGGGCCGATCCGGATAGCCAACAGGGAGGTCTGCGGGGTCTGCGGGGTCGCCGGGGCTGCCAAGGCCGTCAGAGCCAGCGGGGTTGTAAGGACTGCCAGGGTAGTCTGTCCGGGACAAATCGACACAACATCTTTATGAGGCTGTCAAGAGCTGAATCCAATAATCTTATACACTCCATCCGGCTGAGCAGTCGGTCACATGACGGACACCACTGACGAGGACTCTTTCGAGCAGAACATCGAGGACATCCCGGGCGTTGGCCCGGCCATCGCCGAGAAACTGACGGACGCCGGCTACACCGAGGTGATGGCCATCGCCACCGAGAGCCCCTCCACCCTTTCGGACCTCACCGGCATCGGCGAATCCCAGGCGGCCAAGATAATCGCCGGGGCCAAGAAGATGGCAAACGTGGGCCAGTTCTTCACCGGCACCGAGCTGGCCGAGAGACGGACCACGGTGGGCAAGATCACCACCGGATCGGATAGCCTCAACGAACTGCTGGGCGGCGGCATCGAGACCCAGGCGATCACGGAGTTCTATGGCGAGTTCGGCTCCGGCAAGACCCAACTGGGGCTTCAACTGGCGGTCACGATACAGCTTCCTGTGGACAAGGGCGGCCTGGACAGCCAGGCCATCATCATCGACACCGAGAACACCTTCCGGCCCGAGCGTATCGTGCAGATGGCCGAGGCCCTCGGGATGGACCCAGAGCAGGTCCTCTCCAAGATACATGTGGGACGGGCCTACAACTCACACCAGCAGACCCTGATGGTCGACAAGGCCCGGGAGATCGCCAAACAGTTTCCGGTTCGACTGCTGGTGGTCGATTCCCTCACCGCGGCCTTCAGGGCCGAATATGTGGGACGGGGAACCCTGGCTGACCGGCAACAGAAACTCAACAAACATATGCACGACCTGGCACGTTTTGGCGACCTCTACAACTCCGCCGTGCTGGTCACCAACCAGGTCTCGGCCAAGCCCGACGCCTTCTTTGGCGACCCGACCCGACCCATCGGCGGACATATCGTGGGGCATACCTCGACCTTCCGCATCTACCTGCGCAAGTCCAAGGCCGGCAAGCGGGTGTGTCGTCTGGTGGACAGCCCCAACCTGCCCGAGAACGAAGCCATCATCACCATCTCCGAGAAGGGCATCCACGACTGAGACCCGGTATCGGTCACGTGTCAAGTTCTATAGCTAGGTAGGTAAGGGGCAAGAAGGCAGGCAGGTAGGTAGGCGGGCACGCAGGGACGCAGGCGGGCGGGCAAGCAATTATATAAGGAAGCAGGCAAGCAGGCAAGCAAGCAGACCTGGTCGGACCTTGGTCTGGCAGACCGGCGAGCATTGGCAGGTGAGGCTTGGAACCATCCCTTGCCTGTTGGTCCCTGCCTGATGGTCCCTGCCTGGTCTGGTGGCCATGTTGTAGGCTCCCGAACTACCATCTCCAAATGCGCTCTCGATTTCCAGATAACAAAACTCTTTTCCAACTCCTTTAAATAATATACAAAACTTTTTTCCATTTTTTTTATAACTTTAGTCATCTATTTGAATAATAGTGATCAAACATGAAGGCCGCAACACTTCATTCGATAGTCATCTCCCTGGTACTGATGGCCGCCGGCTTGGCCGCGGTTGTCTCGGCTGAAGGAGATGAGCCTGCCCGGTTTGCGGGCGAGCGCAATGCCGCGACCCTGAATTTGATATATATGATCCAGAGTTCGATTCCACCCTGAGAGGCATGGTCATTCTGGATGGTGAGCCATTGGAAGGCGCCCTGGTGCTGGTAATGGCCCAGGAGTACTGCATTATCCACGACGGCTGGGATGATATCGATCCCTGGGACGGGATGGAAGATGAACTCTCAAAAGCCGAACTGGAACTCCTGGCCCTGGAAGAAGAGCTGTTCGCTCAAGAAGATAGTCTCATGGTCCAGATGGATGAACTTCTGATGATGGAGATTAAACTCATGGAAAAAGAAGCCCGCCTGACCGAAGCCGGTGATGAGGATGGTCTCGAAGCCCTGGAGGAAGAGTGGGTAAAACTGGACGCCGAGTGTTTTTTTTTTTATTTATAGGGCGACCTGCGTGATCTACAATGGGCCGAGCTTGACCTGAAATGGGAGGAACTGGAACCATACTGGGACCGTTCCTTTGATCCTGAGTTCAATGGAGAGTTCGAAGACGATGGGGACCGGGACGACCACGACTTCGATGAGGACCAGGATTGGTACTACGATGATTACGAGGACCGGGACGACTACAACTTCGATGAGGACCAG
>CAYSUX010000295.1:0-3074 GCA_964434315.1 uncultured archaeon | reverse complement strand
AGGTCACTGACGATTCTCTCCTAACCCATCTTTTTGGAAAAAACATGGATGAAAAACTCGCAACCCCACTTCGCTTCGCAAGCTTTGCTTGCTTCGCTCGTTAGACCAATTATGATTCAGGTCTTTCATTGGTACGACCCGACCCGTCCCTTCGGGGTTTCAACCGTTTAGTAAGATATCCGATATCCGGCGATCACCAGAATTGTCTGTCCAAGGGTGGCCTATGTGTGGCCAGATCCCAGGTAGATATCTCCAGCTCTAGGCCTTCTTGCCGGCGGCCGCCATCTTGACACAGGCCTCGACAGCGGACTTGGCCCGCTCGATGCGCTTCTCGGCCTGTAGTCGGGACATACCGGGACCGGTCAGACCGAAGCCCACCGGCTTGTCATGGTCCACGGCCAGGTCGGCCAGCTTGCGGGCGGCATGCTGGATGACCACCTCGTCATGGTCGGTCTCGCCCTCGATGACGGCGCCCAGCGCGACCGCGCCGTCGATCTCCTTGCGGGTCAGCAACCGTTTGACGGCCAGAGGCATATCGTAGACCCCGGGTACCATTACCTCATCGGCGACCTCATGGCCCAGGAAATTGACGTGCTGCTTGGCCCGCTCGGCCATCATCGAGGTGATGTCATAGTTGAACTCGGATACGACTATTGCGATTTTCATGGTTCTCATCTCGTTTTCATCGTTCTCATTTATATACTCATCGTTAGAAACGTCATTGGATCCTCCCAACGTCGCCAAAGCCCTGCCGCTGACCGGTTCCGGCCTCCTTGCGCAGCCTGCCGGGATAAAATAGAAGGTTGTAAGTGTTGATGGCATGCTCTGCGGTCCGGCGGCGGGTGAGCCGATCCAGCTCCTCCTCGCTATCGCCTTCGTCACCATGGACAAAGACCTCGATGATATGGGTATTGGTCATCAACTGGCACTGGATCAGGCCCTGTGAGGCCTCGTGGGCGCACATCTTGTCGATGGGTTCGGCCCCGGGCATTCCCAACGCCATGACGATATCGCAATCCTGTTCCTCGATGAGCTTCTTGGCCGCCACCGGCAGGTCCTTGACACCGGGAACGGTGTAACGCTCGACCCGATAGCCGGTACCGGTCTCGGCCAATGTGTCGCTCGCCACCCTGGCCATATCGACCCTGGCGAAGGTGGTATCGGCGATACCGATGCGCTTCACGATGGCCCCCCTAAGAATCGGTTCACTCTGATATGAGTCGATGGCGGTAAAGCTCCAGGACCCGCCGGATCATCTTGCGAGTGCCGGCCAGGCCATGCTCCAGTTTGGGCAATCGCAGGACCTTGACCGTCAGCCCCCTGTCGGCCAGCTTGGCCTCCAGCTTGGCGGGATCGAAGATACGCTGATCGTGACCCAGGACGATGAGATCGGGCCGCAGCTTGTCGATGACGGCCAGCATATCCCCGGGATTCCCGATCACAACCCCATCGACCGGTTTCAGGGCGGCGACCAGCTCGGCACGCACCGCGCCCGGAACCACCGGTTCTCGCTTGAGACGTCGCACTGTATCGTCGTGAGCCACGATGACCGTCAGTCTGTCGCCCAGCTTGGCGGCCTGACGTAGAAAATGGACATGTCCCAGATGGAGCAGGTCGAAGACCCCGGTGGCCACAACATGGCCAGCCTTTCGGGTCTGTTCCTCCAATGGGATATCGGGGGAGGCCGGGGCGATTTCGGCTATTGCTGGCTCTGGGAGCGCCACGCTTCAATTATCTCAGCTCCGGTCAAAAAGGTTAGTCCCCGTTCTTTGGCGATGCTCTTTGCCTCTTCGGGTTTTAAAGCCTCACCGTCGTCGGCCATCATCTCGGCTCCGGCGCCCACGGGGTTCATGCCGCCCAGCTTCAGCAGCGCTACGCCCAGCTCGGTATGGCCGAAGCGGGTGGTCAGCGGCTCGGGGGTGGAGACACAGATGGGCACATGGCCCGGGGAGCGAAAGGCCGCCCCGAAGGCCTCGATGGCCGCCTCATGGCTACGAGCCGCCAGTTCGGGAGCCTGGCCGGCCAGCTTGGCGAAGGTGGAGATGGTCATGGCCCGGTCGTTGTCGGTGATGCCGGTAAAGGTACCCCGGTGGTTAATCCATAGAGAAAAGGATGAGCGGGAATCGTAGGGGATATCGTTGGCCACGATGGCCTCGAAGAGTGGCTGACCCCGTGCCAGCTCCTCCCAGAGGTCCTGGATGAATGGCAGGCTCAGGGCCTCGGCGGCCTCATGGGGGCAAAGGATGAACACGAGCCCACCGGCCCGGGAGCGCAGCGTTCGCACCGTCTCGGCATCCACCCTGGGGCCCCAGTAGATGATGTCGGTCTCCTCCTCCCGGCCGTCAGCATCGTAGATGAACACCGGCTTGCCAGCCTTCAGATCGGCGATGGCCCGGGCGAGCTTGGAGAGGAGGGCCATGGCGAACACTGGCGTCTTTCTGGTACTGGCCGCTTGCATGAATGCTGGCTCCGGCTGGTGAGTGGACACGGTATCCTCGAAAGGTCATGGACGAGAGTATAATAGAAATTGCGTAGCTACTCGAAACTGGGTTGGGCGCTGGGTGGTGGTCACGGAATGATTTTGTCCATATCTTGCTTCGTAAGTGTTTTTCGCTCTTTGCGACTAAAAGAAGACTGGAGCTATCCAATATATAATAAGTCAAGCACCGTCAGTGCCGAGGTGGCCGTCGAGGAGCTGCTCGGCCAGCGGCGCCCAGCTCACCTCATACAAGACGGGGGACGTGCCGGAGGGGTTATGGAGGTGGACGGCGATGACGGGCGGCGGCGCTGGCACCAGGTGGTAGGGCACGGTGGATTGTCGTAGAGGCACGGCGGCAAGGCAGGTGGTGCAGCGGAGGGAGGGCATGGAGGCGGGGTGAGGGGTATTGCGTGGTGGGGCTTAAGGTTGGTGGGTCAATTGGTAAAATAATTAGGTCCGTTGGCCGTTTGGTAATTTTATTACTGTATTTGTTTAGCTCCTCGGATCATATATATAAATCTATATGAAATAATCTTAACCTAAGCAAAGTTCTCTTCTGAGTAGATTCTCAAGTTCCACGAATATGTTCTTGTCT
>CAYSUX010000294.1:489-3081 GCA_964434315.1 uncultured archaeon | reverse complement strand
CCTGTCCCGGCTGGAGAACGGCAAAAGGGCACTGAGCCTGTCCACACTGGCCTTGATCGCCGACGCCTTGGGAATCGGGCTGGGGGACATGCTGGACGAGAAGCGGGACTTGCCCACCACCGAACAGCAGCCTGAGGAAGCGGAGCTTCTCCGGCTGTTCAAGGACCTCCAGCCATCCCAGCAGGATCTTGTTCTGCGCCTGGCCCGGGAACTCTCCGAGTAGCTGGTCACCGCTGCACCATGCGACCGGCCCCCAACAGGCCCAGCCTCCATCCGGCGGCGGCCCCCTGATAGACGAGGTTGTTGGCGGCCTCCTCCAGCCTAAGCACCTGGTCTATGGCTGGCCCGGGGGTGAGAAGGTTCATCAACTTTTTCAGGGCAGCCCTGAACTCTGCCCGGGCTTCCTGATGCCCCAGGTCAGCCGCCAGAGCCGCTTCCAGGGCCTCATCCGGAGGTTCCAGGGGCGGGTGCCCCAGGGAGATCCGGGCGGCCAGGATGGCGTCCAGGGCGCTGTCAAGGTGGTCTTTCAAGTTGGGCTTCATGGCGGTCATCCTGAGGCTGCCCGCCGGAGATTTAGAAGGACAGTGAGAGCGGTCATCACGCCCTCGGAGGCGTCCTCCAGTTCATTGGCATCCTCCACGAGTTGGCTCATCTCACGGGCCTCGTGGAGGTCGAACTCCGTACACAGCCCGGCCTGGACAAGCTGATCCAGAATCTCTGGGATGTTGGTTTGGTCGCCTTTGGTGGTGGCGTCGTGCTCCAGGATGAGGGTCCCTTCCAAGGAACGGATCTCCAGGAAGAAGCTGAGCGCCCAGTCCCAGCCGTGAATGACCAAGACCTCGGGAGTGCCGGTGCGAAGCTCGTACCTCATTGGTCACCCCTCTCTGCTGCTGTCGGAGTTGCCCGCTCGCTTTGGACCCAGGCGCTGTCGATGACGGCCTGGTCCCCCAGGACCCGGGCAAACCCTGCCCAAGTGAGGTAAACCCGGGCGTCCCAGAGGTCCTCTGGTTGTACGGCTCCGTGTCCGCACTCGATGTGGATGAGCCCGCTGTTCACCAGGGGGGCATCGGAGTGGAACAGCTTTCGGGCATCCAGCCGGGCCTTCAGGTTGGCTGGATCAAGGAGAGCCACCAGCGCCTCGACGGTGAGCCCCCGATAGTAGATCCTGTCCAGCGGGTCGTAGACAGCCTTTGCTAGTTCCTCCCCAAAGCAAGGGATGGTCAGGGCCAGCAGGATGAACCGCTCCTGCTCGTTGAGGTCGGCCTCCTGGCACACCGTGTTGATGGGCAGCGGCCCCCGGACAGGGGTGGCTCGGTGGGCCGCTTCACGGGCTGCGAAAGTGGCGAAAGCGTCCTTTTCCTGCGTCCGCAGGTCGGTGACCTGTTGCTGGAGATCATCCTCGTTGTCGGTGTCATCGTCGCTCATATAATCCGGCGGTGGGGACTTGCCCCCCTGAGCCTCTGCAAGACGGTTCTCCAATGAGATCCTCTGGCATCGGATCTTGGTCGCGGCCATAAAGGCTTCGAGATGCCCCCATAGGCCATCCTCGAAAGGGTTGTGGGTGGTCTGGGCGTTGCTGGGGTCGGACATTGTGTAATTCCTCCTCGGGTTGTGGGGGGTTCTCCCGGACCACCCAATGACCGACGGCAGTGAGCCCACCGCCTCAGATGTCAGCGAAAGAAAGCCCCTAAATCTCGGTATCTGTTGCTGAACTTTAGGCTGCTGGTGTAACCTGCCGCCTGGCAGATTCCGGCAAGATTAAGCTAGGTAGAGGGTGCCCATGTTCGAGTTCCTGACCTTGAAGGAAGTGATGACGATCCTCCGTATTGGGGAGCGCACCGCCTACGAGCTTTGCCGTACCGGCCAGATGGGCGGGGCCGTCAAGGTCGGGGGCCAGTGGCGGGTCGAAAAGCAGAAGTTCAAGGCGTGGGTGTGTAAAGGCGGCGGGGCAACAGGGGAGGAAGCAGAACCTCCCAGGGTGGTTTGATGATGCCGCCAGGGGGGAAAGGATCGGAGCCAAATTCGTCACCAGACAATGCTGCGTACTGCAGGCCAAGGGCCTGATGGAGAGTTATGCCGTCCAAGAGAAAAATACTTGAACTACTGAACCGGAATGACCTCCAGCAACTGGTGGACCACTTCGAGGTGGAGGTAGCAGACCGGCGGGTCAACGACCAACTTGTGGCGGGGTTGACCCGGGCCAGGAAGGCCCCGTTGGCGGATATCCTGGGAGTGCTCAAGAGGGCGACGCTGAAAGAAATCTGCCAGGGACTGGACCTGTCCGACAAGGGCAAGGAGAAGGCGGTGCTGGTGGCCCGCATCATGGGGGAGGAGAAGGATGGTGCGCCGGTAGGTCAGGCCACCAGGCGAAAGGGCAAGGCAGGGAAGTCCAATGGGGGCTACCAGACCGGGGCAAGTAACCGTAACGAGAAGAACGGGGGCACCCTGGGATTCGAGACCAAACTGTGGGAGGCCGCCGACCTGCTGCGGAACAACATGGACCCGGGGGAGTACAAGCATGTGGTCCTGGGGCTCCTTTTCCTCAAGTACATTTCCGATGCCTTCGAGGAACGCCGGGCATGGTTGGCCACC
>CAYSUX010000294.1:0-453 GCA_964434315.1 uncultured archaeon | reverse complement strand
AGCTTGCTGAGCTACTGGAGGACCTGTACGAGTACACCCAAGTCAACGTCTTGTGGGTGCCCAAGACGGCCCGCTGGTCGCACATCCGGGCTCAGGCCAAGCAGCCCAAGATCGGCAAAGTGGTGGACGATGCCATGGACGCCATCGAGCGGGAGAATCCCCCCCTCAAAGGGGTCCTGCCCAAGATCTTCGCCATGCCCAACCTGGACCGCCACAACCTGGGCCTGCTCATCGACCTGGTATCTGGCCTCGGCCTGGTCTTCAAAGAGGACCGGGCCAAGGACACGCTGGGCCGGGTCTACGAATATTTCCTAGCCAAGTTCGCCGGGTCCGAGGGTAAGGGCGGCGGCGAGTTCTACACGCCGACCTCGGTGGTCCGTGTTCTCGTGTCAATGCTCCAGCCCTACAAGGGCCGGGTCTTCGACCCCTGTTGCGGCTCAGGGGGCATGTTCG
>CAYSUX010000293.1:0-3096 GCA_964434315.1 uncultured archaeon | reverse complement strand
TGACAATGTCGTTGAACAGCCGCATGTACTGGCGGTACTCCTGGGGATTGCCGGAGTAGTATTCGGCGTACTCCTTGGTGTTGCCGCCGGTGCAGAAGGCCATGGTGCCCACGGCTGTAAATACGACGCAGTTCACCGAGCGGTCACAGGAAGCCTGGCGGAAGGCCAGGATCACCTCCTTGACCATGGCCGTGGTATAGGAGTTGAACTGCTTGGGATTGTTGAGGTAGATCCAGGCGTTGAACAGCCCCTCCACAGGCTTTCCGTCCGGCCCCAGGCAGGGCTTCTTCTCGTAGATGATCTCTTGGTACTCGTAATCGACGATATCGTGGTTCTTCAGCATGGTCACAGCTCCGATCAGTGCGTAAATGGGATGGGATGGTCAGCCAACGCCTCGGCAAACAGGATGCTCCGGCCTGGGCGGTGACTGGGATTGGCAGGGGATTGGGTTGGGCTTTTAAAAAGGACCTATAGACACGACAATCTCCCAGTAGAGCTACGAACCGAAGCAGGACCATTAATCCCCAAGAAAATTTGTTGCACCGAGAGTCGAAGGGATTTGTGATGGGTGAACAAACCAGTATCAGTGCTTGAGTTGTGGCTCAGGGTTTGAATTAAATAATGATAATGCTAGGCAACTAGTTCCCCGATTCTTTGTTGATATAAATTATATTTGTCCCAAAAATATATTGAATCTTTTTGTGAATGGCAGGATTTCATTATTATATCACCATTCTCGTTATAGAATTCATAATTACAATAATCGAGATTCTTTTCAAGATCGTGTAATGTAAAAAACCCAGATCCCGATCCTAAATCTAATAGCAGCAATGGATAATCTATTGAAAAATGAGGAGTACTTGTAATCGGGAGGTGCCATTGCCGCATTAGTTTTTTGTTTGTTAACTTTGCCAAATACTCTTTTTCTGCAAAACCAAAGAAATAAACATCGTCTTTCGAACAAACATTTAAACTCGTGCAATCCTCTACAATTGAGTCTTCATCTTGTGAGGAGAATTCGTAAATTAAATCCCCATTCTTATTAAAGCAATTTAAACCAGATGACCCAATCGGACAGATCCATCCATAATTACCAAAAATACCTTCATCACTATATGAAACCCAAATCTCATTACGAGAATTGATCTGTATATCATCAACACCATTGCCGATTGTAAATTCATGGATTAAATTACCCTCATCATTGAAGATCCTACAGTTTTTATCAAAATCATTTTGATTATAAAATATTGCCTGTGGACATACAAAAAGATATTCATTTTTTGAAACTTGAGATGCGTAAGAATAATTCATAGTTTGATTTGTTAACGAAAAAATCTTAATTCCAGAACTCATAACAATTAATAACTTATAATTTTGTGGTTTATCTGGAAAAATTTTATATAAGCACTTATCCTCACTTCGATTGTCAAGTTTTGTTTTAGAAAAAAGTAGATTAATCTCCCCATCATATCCAAGGGAGCAGTTATTAAAGATATAGTTACCTATAATATCTTTTAACCTGAGAATGGGAGCCAAAGTAACTTTATTTGAAGCCATTAGTTCTTCTTTATCTTCGGTGCTCATCTTATTTATTCGAGCATATATCACCTCGAAATCTTCCTCAAGCATATCATCACCATTGGTGATCTTTACAAAAGGTATTCATCGGATCTTTAAAAAAACTGACTCTTATCGGCCTACGGTCAAATATGTTGCGCCCGAGAAATGAAACGGAGATTTTCGGTTCGATAGTGATATCACATATATTCCACATATGAACTCTCCTAGTTCCTCCCCAACCACCCCTCGGCCCTCT
Source organism: uncultured archaeon (assembly GCA_964434315.1). GTDB lineage: Archaea > Thermoplasmatota > Poseidoniia > MGIII > CAYLMJ01 > CAYLMJ01. Next base: position 1,277 of record CAYSUX010000293.1, on the reverse strand, counting down.
CCCTCACCAGCCGGTGCAGATTCTTGCCGGTGGCCGTGCGGGGCATCTGGCTGTCCTCGATGATGGCCACCTGCTTGGGCCGTTTGTAGCCGGCCATCCTGGGGCGGCAGAACTCGATGATGTCCTCGGGCGTCGTGGCGTGTGGGGTGTCGGGAGCCTCGGCGGCTTTGGCGGGGTCGGCGGCCTTGAGGGCGGGCGGGCGATGGCTCTCCTTCAGCACGACGACGGCTACGACCTCCTCGCCCCATTTCTGGTGGGGCAGGCCCACGACGCAGACGTCCTGCACGCCGGGATGAGAGGCGATGACGGCCTCCACCTCGGTGGGGAAGAGGTTCTCGCCGCCGGTGATTATCATGTTGTCCTTGCGGTCCACCAGGTGGTAGTAGCCCTTCTCATCCATGCGGGCCATGTCCCCGGCACTGAACCATTCGCCGGCATGGCTCTCAACGGTCTTTTCGGGCAGGCCCAGGAACTCGGTAAAGAGCATCGGCCCGCGCGAGTAGAGCTCGCCCACCTCACCCTGGGCCACCGGCTGCTTGTTCTCGTCGAGTATCTTGATGGAATCGGTGGCAAAGGACTCGCGGCCGATGGAACCCGGATGGGACAGTTGCTCGTGAGGTAGCAAAGTGGTGACGATGCCAGCCTCGGTGGAGCCGTAGCCCTCGTAGAGTGCCACACCCGGAAAGAAGTCCATGATGCCCAGCTTCACCTCCCTGTGGGCCGGGGCCGAGGAGCATAGCAGCTTCTTTATCGATGATAGATCATACTTTTGGCGGGTCTTTTGGTCAACACTCAGGATGAGGTGGTAATGGGTCGGCACCAGGGAGATGAAGGTGATCTTTTCGCGCTCTATGATCTCCAGGATGTTCTCGGGCTGGAAATGCCTGGCCGGGTGGACATAGACCGTACCGCCCGCATAGAGGACATTGAGGGTGAAGAATGTGGAATTGACATGGAACAGGGGCATCACATTCAGGCACACATCGTCGGGGTTGAACCTGAAATCCACGGCATTGACCAGATAGAAGGCCACATAGGACTCGTGGGAGCGGACCACGCCCTTGGGCTTGCCGGTGGTGCCCGAGGTGTACAAGATGAACCAGGTGTCCGAGGGCTTGACCCGGTAGGGGTCCGGCATCTCCGGGGAGGCCTCGGCCAGCACATTCTCGTAGGCCAGCCAGCCCTCGGCCCCGGTTGCCCTGGTTGCCCTGGTTGCGCGGATTACCATGGTTGTCCGGGGTGCCTAGGTTGTGGCGGGTGCGATGGGTGCCCTGGGG
>CAYSUX010000292.1:0-3102 GCA_964434315.1 uncultured archaeon | reverse complement strand
TGGGACTCCAGAAGCTCGATACGGTTCAGAAGCCGGGCCTGTTGACCTGATTCCCCTGACCCGGGATCCACGGCGACGAGCCGCTTTTGGCCCAGGAGCCAGCAGGTCGTGTGGGTTGCCGGGGGCAGGGTCCTGGTGGCACAGTCATGGGCGGCCACATGGGGCGTGAAGCGGGGCAGGAACCACCGGTGCAGCGGTCTGTCGATGTTTGCCTCCAGGGTCGCCAGCCCCCTGTCGATGCCCTCCTCGACCAGTATCCCAAGCAGGTAATGTATCGGCGGCGGCAGGATGACCTCGCCCGACTCCCACAGGGCCAGCAACCGGACCGGGTCCTTCCAGTCCATCTCGGCCAGCTCGTCACCCCAGAGGCACGGTTCGCCTGAGGGCGATGGCGCCGGGGTGTCGATGTCGGGTCCCGGGAATGGCACTGCAAAGAAGCGGGTGGCGAAGCGACGGGGATGAAAATGAGGCGTTACCAGCTTCCCGGCGCCGGCCATGACCAGCGGGCGCAACGAGGTCGGTTCGATACCCCTTCTCGCAAGGGCCTTCCCAAGGCTCATCCCGTCGAGCAGGTCGTATCGCACCCGGTCCAGCTCGCTCCTGGAGATCCCCGGCTCGATCAGCGCCAGGCCCAGCTCCTCCCACAGCTCCCTGACCGCGGTGATGACCAGCGGATCCGTACCCCGGGAGCCACCGGTCTCGCCCCAGTGTGTCACAAAGTCCACATCGTCGTCGTCGACCTTTCCGCCGGGAAATGCCCAGGAGCCAGGAAAGAAGCGGGCTTTTGGTGAGCGACGAACCATGAGCAGCTCGAGGTTGTCACGACCTTTTCCCTTCGTCTTTTCATCTCCCTCTTTCGGTCTGTGGAGGATCACCGCCGCTGACATTATGGCGCCGCTCTTGTCGTTCATCTCCCACTCCAGGGCAATAGCGCTCAAAGTCTTTTGTGGGGTTCCGGGCCATCTGGCTGGCTGGCTGGCTGTGCGGGTTCCACCCCCAGCGGACAGTTCCTTGCCCGGCCTTCATCCCCTTTTTCGATTCCTTATTTATACAGGTATGAAAGGTGGCCTGACAATGGTCCGGACCCAGACACCGGCAGATAGGTTCGCGGAGGTCGCGGTTGACCGATAGCGAAGGGTGTTTGCCACCTGCGACCAACGGGGTCTCCTCCAGTATGGCCCTGGCGTTCTGCAGCTTTGCCCACGCCTTCACCCATGCGGTGGAGCTCTCCTTCCCGGTGCTGCTGTTATTTCTGCAAAAGGATTTCGAGCAGGGTGGTTATGCCCTGTTGGCCCTGATATACGCCGGCTCGCTGCTGCTCTTCGGTCTGGGTGGTATCCCATTTGGTATGCTGGCTGACCGGATCGGCGGTGTCGCGGTGATACTTTTCGGAGTCGTTATCGGGATCGTAGGCGCGGCTCTGGCCATTCTCGCCGGTCGCATGGATAATCTACCCCTGTTCGCCCTGGCCATCCTGTTGCTGGGCCTGGGCATATCCACCTACCATCCGGCGGGCCTGTGGGTCCTCTCCGAGGCGTTTCCAAAGGGCAAGGGGCGCAGCCACGCCATGGGCGTACACGGCTTCGGCGGCTCTTTCGGTCAGTTCCTCTCTCCCATCCTCTCAGGCATCGGCGCGGTGCTTCTGGGTTGGCAATGGGTCTATGGGGCCCTTATCGTTCTGGGTGTGATCCTGGGCGCGGTCGGTCTGCCCATCCTGCTCGCCTGGACCCCAAAGCCCGAAGCATCCGAGGCCCCCGTATCCGACGATATTGAGCATACTACTCCAATCCCCCCCGACGACGGGGTAATAAAGCCGCAGACCGGTTTTATGGCCTCGTTACGGGCTCTCTGGTGTTACGGCGTCGCGGTCGTGGTGGCCCTTACCATCACCCGGGGTCTATTCTTCAGAGGCACCTCGGCGTTCATACCGGCCCTGGCCCGGGACAACTGGGGTCTCTCTGCCGAATCAGGTGGTTTGATGTTATCCCTGATGCTCGTGGCCGGTTCCCTGGGCCATCTCAGCGGAGGTTGGTTGCATGGCCGATACGGTCCCAGAAAACCCCTGTTCGCGGTCGCGATCCTGAGCCTGGCGGCCCTGCTCCTCCTTCTCTGGCCTTCCGACCCGTTGCTGATCGGGTTCCAGATCGCCGGGCTGGAGATGGAGCTGCCTCTGGGCATCGGATTCGTAGGAATGTTGCTGTTTGGCTTCTCGTTCTTTGCCGGGCAGCCGGTGTTGAACGCCCATATCGCCGACATAACTCCCGGCCCGGTGCGGGGTCTGTTCTTTGGTCTGACCTTCGCGACCAGGTTCGGCCTGGCCTCTGTGGCCACAGGTCTCGTGGGCTGGGCCGCAGACCTCTGGTCCCTCGAGGTGGCCCTGGCCATGATGGCCCTGCCCATAATCGCCGCCATCGTGAACGCTATGGCCTTGAAGGACTCAGAGCCCTCCGAGACATAGGTTATCTGATGGATAGTTCGTCAGATGGATGGGTTGTCAGATGACCCGGCGGGACTCAAAGAATCCGCGCTTGAACAGAGCGGCGAAATCATGGATCGTTCGTCAGATGACCCGGCTGGACGGTGAGGTAATGGTGGTCGGGGCTGGAGCCAAAAGTAGGAATCAGGCAAGGCGGAGGAGGACCGGCAAAAGGTCCATTATTCGATTTTTCTCATAGCTTTGAACAACGATATGAGAGATGTGGTCAAAAAAGAGAGAACTCCATAAAAATCCATTGATTTAATGGTAATTTTTCGATTTCCTTTATAAGCAAACAGGTTAAAAAGGCATAATGTTTAAATAACAGAGCAAAATGCAACATTTACCCATTTCTCCAACCAGAGGAGGTATTGCCATGGGTCTTGCAAAAGTACAAAACACGAAGAAATACAGTTTCTTCGGCAAAAAGCTCCCTGCGTGGATGCTCTTGGCCGCTTTAGTGGTCTTGGGCGCCGGCGCAGCTACCGGCTTAGTGCTGAAGGACCAGATAGATGGTACAACCACCATCGCAGTGAGCCAAGCCCTTTCGATCACCACCGTGGCCTCCGCAGGCGGCGACGCTGACGAGTTCCTGGGCACCATCGATGACGACGGCATGACCTGGA
>CAYSUX010000291.1:0-3106 GCA_964434315.1 uncultured archaeon | reverse complement strand
GCCGTCAGAACCGGTCTGGGTCGAATCATCGAGAACACCGTTGCGGTAGAGCTTGATGGGCCAATTGGCGATACCAGGTTCGCCGCTGTCCAGAACTCCATCTCCATCCAGATCGTTGTATTTGTGACCCGAAACTGAGAAATGACGGAAGTTCAGGAAGTTCAGGTCGGTAAGATCGTCACCGCTCAAAGCCGTGAACTGGAGAGTGGCTGGTGAAACGGCCGTCCAGCCGGATCGGGTCTCTTCACGGACCTTGTAACTACCACCCTGGGTCAGTTTGAACTGATAGTAGCCATCGGCGTTGGTCGTTATCGAATCTACCACAACACCGTTTCGATACAGGTCTATGGTCCATCCAGCGATACCCGCTTCGCCAGAGTCCCAGCTTCCATCACCGTCAAGGTCGTTGACCTTGTAACCGGAAACGCTCAGATGCTGGAAGTTCAGGAAATCCTGACCACACAGGCCCTGACCGCTGACGGCGGTGAAGGTGATGCTGGTTGGCGAGGTTGCTGACCAGCCGGACCGGGTCTCTTCCTTGACCTCGTAAGCTCCGCCTTGGGTCAAGGTAAAGGAATAAGACCCACTGGAATCGGTAAGAACACTTTCAACCAATCCACCGTTGCGATACAACGAGATGGTCCAGCCGGCAATGGTGGGCTCTTGGCTCTCACGGACACCGTTCCCGTTCAGGTCGTTGACCTTGGCTCCCGAGATTACCAGATTCTGGAAGTTCAGGAAGTTCAAACCTGTGCGGTCCACCCCACTGGAGGCGGTGAAGTACAGACTTGTCGGTGACTTGGGAGTCCATCCAGATCGTTCTTCCTCACGAACCTCGTAGCTGCCACCCTGGGACACTGTGAAAGAGTAGTATCCGTCGGCGCCGGTTAGAGTAGAATCCACGAGGGCACCATTGCGATAAAGCTTGATGGTCCAAGATGAAATGCCAGGTTCCCCGGCGTCGAAGGTACCATCACCATCCAGATCGTTGACCTTGCGGCCCGAGATGGTGGAATCCTGGAAGTTCAGGAAATCGAGACCATTGATATCCTGACCGCTGACGGCCTGGAAGCTCAATGTATCAGGTGTTGTGGCGCTCCAACCGGATCGTTCACCTTCGTGAACCTCGTAGCTACCGCCTTGGGTCACGACAAATGAGTAGGAACCGCCGGTACCGGTCAGGGTCGAATCGACAAGGGCCCCGTTGCGGTAAAGCTCGATAGGCCAACTAGCGAGGCCGGGCTCGCCGCTGTCTCTAACCCCATCACCATCCAGATCGTTGTACTTGTGACCCGAGACCGAGAATTGACGGAAGTTCAAGAAGTTCAGATTGGTAAGATCATCACCGCTTACAGCCGTGAACTGGATACTGGAGGGCGAAACGGCCGTCCAGCCGGTGCGCGTCTCTTCATGGAGATCATAGTTGCCACCCCGGGTCAGTTTGAACTGGTAATATCCATTGGCGTTGGTCGAGGTTGAATCGACCTGGACACCATTACGGTAAAGGTCGATGGACCATCCGGAGATGCCCATCTCGCCTGATCCCCAGTTTCCATCGCCGTCAAGGTCATTGACCTTGTAACCGGAAACGCTCAGATGCTGGAAGTTCAGGAAGTCGAGGCCGCTAAGGTCCTGGCCACTGATGACATTGAAAGAGATGCCGGCGGGCGAGGTGGCCGACCAATCGGACCGGGTCTCCTCCCTTACCTCGAAGGCTCCTCCATGATCAAGAGAGAATGAATATTGTCCTGAAGCGTCAGTAGTCGTCAAGGCCACTTGGGCGCCGTTCTTGTAAAGGCCGACTTTCCAACCAGGTATTGTCGGTTCTCCGCTGTCGTGAACACCATTGCCGTTCAGGTCGTTGACCTTGGCTCCACTTATCACGACATCTTGGAAGTTCAGGAAATCCAGGCCCGAAACATCCTGACCGCTGAGAGCCGAGAAGGAGTGGCTATCGGGTGATTTCGCACTCCAGCCATCGCGTGACTCTTCACGTATCACCAGATCGCCACCCTGGCACATATCAAATTGATAATGACCACTGGCATCGGTAAGGGTTGAGGCGATGACCTGGCCGTTGCTGACCACTTCGATACCCCATCCGCCAATGCCCGGCTCGCCGGGTTCGGCGACTCCATCGCCATCCAGGTCATTGATCTTCTGCCCCGAGATGGTGAAGCATTGGAAGTTACCGAAGGTTACGGTATGTCTCTCACCCGAGATATAGGCCACATTCACATCGGCGGTCTGGGATGGTGATCTGGGAATGCCATCCACTATCGCCGCCGTCACACCCCACCCAGAGGCCATTTCCTCAGTGACCGGATAGACACCGGCATATCCCGGGAGATAGGTATAGGGAGTGAATCCATTGGACGAGACACCCAAAGGATCCCAAACAGTGATGGGCCAACCGCCACCATTGACGTATTTCTCGACACCGATCTCGGGCTCACCGTCATCCCAGACGCCGTCCCCGTCCACATCATAGAACTTGCGGATCTCAATCTGGGGATTGTCAAAGGGCTTGCCTTTCTGTCTTTCGATCTTGTAATTATCGGTCTTGGAATTGGCAGGCTCGAAGCCGTGGAAACATCCATGGCCACAATTGTTATCGATGTTATTGGGGTCTCCGACAAAAAGGTCGATCGGAGTGGCCCAGACCTTGTAGACACCACCGGGGTTGGGTGTATCGTCATAGGGCATCAACATGATGGTAAGGGCATCATGGTCCAGGTCCTGACCGGTGGCGTGGTTCTTGACATCGGCACAGGCCATCAGGTTGACGTTCTTGCCCTTGCTTACCTCGTAGACCCGGTCCCTGGACATGTACTCTGCGATGACACCCTCTTGGACCCGGAACTCGCGACATATCACGGGATCGCTTGACAGCAGTGTCTTCCCACTGGGGTCGGTGACCTGAAAGTAGTAATTGCCGTCGTTAAGGCCCGCTGCCGTTTGGGGGGCGTTGGGGCCGGGGCCACCGTCCAGATAGACATCGTACTTATCCTCGTAGATGTTGGCGTTGACCTGCTCACCGTTGACCAGGGTCGTGAATATGGCTGCGGGGAAAGGTTGATTGGAGACCAAACCCGATATGGCGACA
>CAYSUX010000290.1:0-3109 GCA_964434315.1 uncultured archaeon | reverse complement strand
CCGTGGCCATCCAGGACGCCGCTCCCACCGGTTTCTACACCATCTATGGGAGCATCAGGCCCCTGAACCACTAGAGCTTCCGGTCATCTGCGATCCAGGGATCGGGACCCTTCGGGCCAGCCTAGCCCAGCCTGAACGGGTCCCCTCCATGTTGGATAGTGATAAACTACAGCAATAGCCGGGCCGGTCATCGGGGTGTTCCTCATGGCCGACCCTCGTGTTCAGGTGGAGCTTACTCGTTCGTCTACCATGATGACGACCTGGACACATTCTATGATATCAGCGAGGATATCTACGAGGAGGAGACCGGTGGCGCGGCCACCTACTCCATCGGGCCGGACACCCTGGTCCACACCGGCCTGGTCAGGGATGTGCGAGGAGGGACTCCCAGGACGGCTGGCAGCCTCGCCGGCTCCATCGACGATGATGACAACATCATGTTCCGGGACTCGGACCATGACGGTCATTACGATTTCACCACCGACCGGTATGAGCCGCTGCTATACACCTGGAACAGCGATATCGAACCGGGCGGTCTTCTGACACCTTCGGTCCTGGTCCTGCCCAGGCACGGTGGCGACTGGCCTTCCCTGGCAGCCATGGACGCGTGGCGGCTGGAATCGGACTTTAATGCCAACAACGGTCATGACTACTACTATATCGACGATTCCGATAATGACCGATACGATGATGGAGAAGCTATCATCGACCAGTACGGCGGCCAGGACATTTTCACCCTGGAACGCAAGGGTGATATCATCCTGCACAACGGTCTGGCCAATATGCAACAACTGCAGATCTCCCGCACAAGCCTGAGTATGGACCAGTGGAAGTTCATGGTCCCCGGGGTCTCTGACCTGGGTTCACCATTGCGGGTGCGCATCACCTTGACCATAGAGCCCGATACCCCCACCGGGCGCTATACGATCACCAGTTACCTTCGTCCGGTCAATGTGTAGGCCCCTTCCCCCTTCTTTCAGGCAGGCCGGTTTTGCTCCGGTACAGGTGCAGGAGATGCGCTGGGGGCCGAAACCGCCGTTTATCTTGGTTGATTATCAGATAGATTAATTTATTACCGCCTTCTTAGCCTGATTCAACGAGTATGCCACCTGTGGACGCTCAGAGGAGAATCCAACCTATGCGTGCCAAAGCCTCTAGATTGAATCGTGGACCCAACAGATGCCAATGGTATCGGCCGGGTTCTGCGATCGCTCAAAGGGGCTATTGCCATGAAACCGTTCAACAAGAAAGTCCGTTTATTCTGGAAGAAGATCCCCGCCTGGCTATTGATAGGACTGCTCATACTAACTGGAGCAGGTGCCGCTACCGGATTGATATACAAGGATGCAATTGAAGGTCACACCACCGTTGCGGTCAGTCAAGCCATAGTCGTCGATTACACAACCTTCGGACCGCCCGATATCTCGGGAGCCGATGAGGCAGCGCCTTTCGTCAATGATGACGGGACCCAGTGGATGGTCCATCTCGAGGTGAATAACGGTGATCTGGTGACCATCGACCTTCCCATCGCCAACCTGGCTGACCAGTACATCGCGGTCGAGCTTTCCCTGTGGGGGGAAGGTCCCTACACCTACGATGTATCGTCCTTGAGCTGGTGGACCGATAGGGACCACAACGGGATGGTCAATGGTAACGAGGCGATCATAATGACCCAGGACGATATCCTGGACCGCCTGGATACCATCAGATCCACCGGCTATGCCGATATCACAGATTTTTCCAGCAACCACTGGTTCTTCGACGGCTCCCTGGTGAATGGTTTGACATCCTACAATGACGATGCCTTCACCGATCACGACGGGGCCCTTCCAGAAGCCATCTTCCTGGACGACGGCGACGGCAACCTTGATCCCGGTCCCCTCGACACCCTACCCGATATCGTGGTCACACCCGGCTATGCCGCCCTGGCCGAGACTATCGGGCCTTACGCGCCGGGCGCGGCCGCGGTGGGTACCTTCTTCTATTTGGACAATGCGGGAGGTTCTTCCCACTGGGATCCCGGTGAGGATATATTCCTGAACAACGACGGAGATGGATACTATACCACCGCCGCGGATACTTTGGTGGACTCCGATGGTTACACCACCAGCGCCGCCGGAACGGCCGCCGCCATCACGGTGGGCGACCTGCTGGAGGACATCGACGCCGGCGACAACCTCTACTGGGACGACGCCGATGTCAGCTCCACCTTCACCACCGGTGACAGCATCTGGCTGGACAATGGCGACAACAGCTACTTCAACTCCAATGGCGAGTCCATCAGCGACACCAACCCCGACACCGACCTGACCGGCCCGGCCGAGATCCTGGACGCCAGCCTGGATATCGCCTTCGACGGAGGCGCGGCCACGACCTATTATCTGGAGAACAGCGGCTCCATCACCGCCGCGACCCTCTCCACCGTTGGAGTGGAAGATGTCGTACCCTCGGCCATCGCCGTCGGCGATATCGTGGAGATCGACGCCCAGGGCATCTGGTACATCGTCAGCTCCAAGTCAGCCGACCTGGACCAGCGTTCTACGGTCACGCTCATCGGTGACGTGGTGACCTCGGGTGACGATGTCAAGGCCCACGATCTCATCGAGCAGACACCCACCATGGGCGCCGCCTCGGGCGTGTTCATCGCCGGAGCCCAGACCATCGACGCTGACGGTACCGAGACCCTCACCATCGACGATGGCGCGGGCGCGGCCGTGGATGCCTCGGACCTGGACGCCGGCGAGGTATGGGCCATCGACGATAATGGCGTACTGGGCGCCGAGACCCTCTTCGTGGTAATCGATGTGGACGCCGGCAATCCGGTGACCGGCGTCGATGTTCTGGGTCAGGCCTCCAAGGGTATCTCCGACAACTACCAGTTCTACGCGATAACCGTGGCCGACTCGGTCAACACCGCCGATCTGGACGACCACTTCCTGGACTCGGGGGCCGATATCGCCACTGCCCTCGACGATGCCGTCACAGGCTCGGGTTCGGCTGCCTATGCACCCACCGGTTTCACCGGTCGCTTCAAGATCGACTCCGACGATTCGACCACCAGCTCGGCCGTCGTGGTCACCGCCGGCTCCACCGGCACCGATGTGGCCGA
>CAYSUX010000289.1:0-3172 GCA_964434315.1 uncultured archaeon | reverse complement strand
CAAAATGACCAATTACGAAGATCCTGTGATTGTTTCAGCCAAACCCAACCCCCGACGAGTCACCATCGAGGACATCACCTATGGACTCATGGGAGCCGGTGGAGCATGTATGACGAGCGGTGGTGACACCCTCGCACCTGTGCCATAAGTAACCTAACCACCCTGCCCCCCAATGTGACCGAGGGAGACCCACCCGAGCGGCAACCCCCATCCGAGCTGCCGCAGCCGCCGCCCGGGTCGCTGGCCGCCCGCGAATGCTCCTCTTGGGACGACTTTGTGAAGGAAGCCGTGCACGACAAGCAGCGGGCGCTTCGGAAATATTAATCGATAATTTCCAGTTTGTATTTTCTCATCTTTGCTGAGCGAGTTTGACGAAGGCGGGAAATCCTTACTTTACTGCCATGCCTTATTTCAGGGTGTGCTTCAAACCATTTTTTTAAGTTTTTATGAAAATAACTTCCAGCAACTAGATCTCCTGTTTGTGTGCCTTTAGGTGCTGAAGTAATCCACGTTTGAAATATCCCTACGTCTGTATCCAACAAAAATGGTTCTTTGTAACCAGGAAAAAAGGAACGGAGTTCCTCTCGCGTGTAGATTAGATTATATTTGAGAGTTGAAGGCTGAGTTAAACGTATTTCAATACTTCTTGATGTTTTTCGAAATTCGGGTTTCATTTTTACTAACTTTTCATGCTCCTTGATTTCCAGATGGATCTGATCCCTAGGTTCTAGCTTGAGTAATTTAACTATATGGCCTGGGATTGTTACGACTGTTGCGTTGCCTGTCTTCCAGGCAGAAGCTTTGAATGGAATGGTTATCGGCATAGGGAAGACTCCTGTTTGTATTTACAACCATATGTTGGCAGTGGTAATTAAAGTTTTTGTTTGTAAAGACAAACATAAATAAAAACTATGCATTAATCACCCATAACCATCAAAAGCCCAGGCCATGACCCCCCCGTTTGGATGAGTACTTCATGGCTCTGGCTCGCAGCGTCGCCTATAGGGTCAACCTGCGAGCGCAAGCACGTGGGGCCGTCGTCGTCAAGGAGGAGCGGATTCTGGCTACCAGCTACAACGGTTCCATCGCCAGGTTGCCCCACTGTGTGCGTACGGCCCATGCCGAGCTGAACGCCATCACCCAGGCCGCTCGCCATGGCATCGCCACAGTCTACACCACCGCCAGCCCCAGCTAGCTCTGTTTCTAGAACCTGGCCAACGGCGGCCCAGTTGCACTCGACCAAGGCCGCCGAGGCCTATATCGACGACCTTCTACGAGAGAAGGCGGCCAGGAAGGCAGCCAAAGCCAGGGCTGCCAAGGGGTAGATCTCGCTGACCGAGGATTTCATGGCCGTCCTTGTGTAACCAACTGCCCAACCCTTCATTTATAATCCCTCCACCTCCTGACCATCAAACACCGCCACAGCGGAGGCAGACCATGACAATAATTCTGGACGGTTCCAATCTGACCATCGAGAAGCTTGAAGCTATCTCCCGCCACAACGAGCCCGTCGAGCTGACCGGTTCGGCCAAGACCCGCATCAATACCTGCCGCGATCTGCTGGAAGAGAAGATCACCGCCGGCGAGATCATGTACGGGGTCAACACCGGTATCGGTGAGTTCTCCGAGATCGTGCTCGACGGCGAGCAGGTCAAGCAGTTCCAGCGGATGCTCATCTACAACCACGCCGCCGGCATCGGCGAGCCCTGTCCCATCGACCATGTTCGTGGCGCCATGGCCGGGCGGGTCAATGTCCATGCCCATGGCAATTCAGGCTGCCGCCTGGACATCACCCGGACCCTGATGGAGCTGCTCAACAAGCAGGTCACGCCGGTGGTCTGTCGCAAGGGCTCTGTCGGGGCCTGCGGCGACCTGGCGCCCATGTCCCAGATCGCCCTTTTGATGATGGGCGAGGGCGAGGCCTTCCACCGGGGCCAGAGGCTACCCTCGAAGAAGGCCATGGACAAGGCTGGCGTCAAGGTGCCCGGCCTCAAGGCTCGCGACGGCCTGGCCACCATCAACGGCTCCAATCTGTTGACGGCCATGTCGGCGCTCCATCTGTGTGATATGTATCGCTGGCTCAAGCAGGCCGAGATCGCCTGCGCCATGACCCTGGAAGCCCTGATGGCCAACATGAAGCCCTACGACAGCCGTCTTCACGAACTGCGGGGCTTTGCGGGCGCCGTGAAATCGGCCTCCAATATCCTCAAGTGTGTCGAGGGCTCGGACCTGCTATCGGGCAAGCTGAAGATCAAGGTCCAGGACGCCTATTCCATGCGCTCCACACCCCAGGTCATCGGCGCGGCCCGTGACGCCACCGACCATGCCCGCTCCCAGGTGGAGATCGAGCTGAACGGCGTGGGTGACAATCCCATCTTCATCCCCGAGGACCGATTGACCCTTACCGGCGCCAACTTCCAGGGTTCCCCGGTCAGCCTGCCCATGGACATGGCCGGAACGGCCATCACCATGGTCTCGGTATTGTCCGAGCGACGACTCAACCGGATGCTCAACCCGGCGCTCAGCGTTGGCCTGCCCGCCTTCCTGACCAAGGGCGCAGGGATGATGTCGGGTATGATGCTGAGTCAGTACACCGCAGATATGCAGATAGTGGAGCAGCGCATTCTGTCAGCTCCGGCTTCGATCCAGTCCATCCCAGCCGCCGCCGACCAGGAGGACTTCGTGTCCATGGGCATGAACACGGCCCTGAAGAACGAACAGATACTGGATAACGCCTTCGGGGTTCTGGGCATCGAGTTCATGGCCGCCGCCCAGGCCCTGGATTTCAGGGATTTCGAGCCAGGTACCGGGGTTCAGGCGGCCAAGGATGTCATCCGCAAGCATGTGGATTTCCTGGACATCGACCGGCCCCTGTACAAGGACCACAACACGATGAAGGAGCTGGTAGGTTCCTGGCAGATACTCGAAGCGGTCGAGAAGGAAGTGGGCGAACTGACCCAGTGATCCGGGGTTTCGTCCTTAAACGGTAAGTTTCCGGTTTCCCGTTTCTGTTTTTTGTCCTCTATCCTGGATAGCCCCCGAACCACACCTCCGGCTCACCATACCGAATTGGAACCGGACCATATCCCAATCCCAACATGAAGCGATCCTGGGCCTACCAGGTTTGCTTGCTGGCCTATACCAGTTACCCGCCCATAGCTTGCCTTTTACC
>CAYSUX010000288.1:0-3187 GCA_964434315.1 uncultured archaeon | reverse complement strand
CAGGAGTACTACGAGCCGGTCGATGAGGTGGACACGTTCATCCAGGCCCTGCGCTCCACGGGTGAGCCATTGCGACTTGAGCCTGCCCGGCCGGTCGAGATGGTTGAGACCCGACGGCGCCCGACACCCCTCGTCAGCAAGATCTCACATACCACACGCAAGTCGCCCACGAACCTGATGCTGGTCGAGCACGAACCGGAACCCGAGCCGGAACCCGAGCCGGTCGATGAGGTGGACGCCCTGGCAGCCTTCGAGGCCCAGATGGCGGGAAGTAATCTCCGGCGACCTCATGTTCCCGCCACCGTGGATTTCGATTACAAGGAAGAGGTCCAAGAGGAATATGATGAGGAATATGATGACGATTACGAAGATTACGACGATGATGAAGACGAGGAATATGACTCCGAAGATGACCTGAAGCCTCCCGATGAGGATGTGGAGCTACCGCCCTGGAAGGGACAGTTCGATTTCCTGTGGGTGGGCGCGGTGCTGATGTTCGGCATCGGGGATGTGGTCTCCACCTGGTGGGCCATCCAGCATGGTGCCCAGGAGGCAAACCCGTTCCTGCACAACATCGTCCATGGCAACTTCATGGTCTTCATCCTGATCAAGATCATACTGCTGGGTATCGCTTTCCTCTATTCATATGTCATACTGATGGAGAACGGTCACGACGCCCGCTTCATGCCCGCGGTCTTCATCCTGGCCGGCGCTTACCTGGTTGTGAACAACTACATGGTCGTCCAGAATATGATCGATGCCGGCGCCACCACTGGTTCTGGTTTTTCCGATTGAATCGGGCCTCACAGGTTCTCGCCCTCGATCTCGTTGCGCACCAGGGATTCCAGGCGTCCCAGATCCTTTGAGATCGAGAACAGGGTTCGTTTGATACCATCAAGCCTGGCCTTCAGCTCCAGTGTGTCGATACCTGAGGGAGCGTGTGGTTCCACCTCGGAGAGGACCTTCTCCGCGTTGGGAGAGAGGCAATAGGCCGTACCCAGGAAGTCGGATTCGGTCGATAGGGTCAGGGTTCCCTCGGATATCAGTAGCTTGAGGCCCTCGACCAGTCTATCTTCGGATATCTCCAGTTTGTGAAGCAGGATGGAGTCGTGGACCTCCTGCTCGGGATGATCGAAGAACCAGCGTCTGATCTTGGCCACGGCCAGCTCCAGACCCGAACCACCTTCCGGTGGAGGTGGAACCTCCAGGGCGGGTATCTCGGGCACTACCGGAGTCTCCTCCTGCTCGAGGAAGTAATGATGGCCCTCCCGCAGGATGCGTCCCGAGCGGGTCATGGTGTTCACCGAGCGATAGACCTGCTGGATGGTAAATCGTCCGGATTCGTTTTTCTCCAATATATCATAGATATCCCGGGAAGTGAGTCTGTCTCCGGATTCAAGAATCTGAATGATAAATCGGGAAGGTCGGTCCCGTTTCTGCTTGGTCATATTAGGTCGGAAAACCAAACCAGAGGCACTAGAAAAGGCTTATGATGCTTTATCGGGTTACGGATTTGCAGAAAGTATATCGGCCCGGGCGATATTGGCGATCTGATACAGGCGGTCATACCAGTGGGAGATCGTGACCCGACTGCCACAATCGAGGTTCAGAGCTCATCCAGTTCGACACCGGCCAGTCTGCTCAGTCGGGCGTGCACTCTTCTGACCCGGGCGGCTCCCTGGTTCAATCCGATATCATCCAACCGGTTGGCGCAATCCGTGACAGTCTGTCGCTTGGAGCCCTGGAACAGATTGTCACAGCCGGCCACTATAAAGGCCTCCAGGGTCCGGGGCAGATAATCTCCCTCGGGCAGTCCCAGCCTCCTTGCCTCGGCCCTGGTCAGACCTCCGCCGATATGGCTTGCCACGATATGTTCCAGGGCGGGATGGTACCCGGACCGGGCAACCCTCAGCGCGCCCAGGTGGCAATGGTCGATCCCATCGCTGTCTGCCCGGCCCCAGTCGTGTAACCAGGCTCCGGCTTCGGTCACACCGGTTCGCGCGCCCTTGATCCGCCGGGCCACCCTCGCAGCCAGAAGGGCGACGTTCAGGCTGTGGTCGATGACCCATTCGGGTACTTCACTTTCGACAAGCCGGTTCCGGCACTCGGTGACCGAAGGTACATGACCCACACACTTACCCGTCTTTGAGCTCATCACCGTGACATCACCCACCGGGTCGTTACCCTCCCAGTCCGGGTTCAGGCGGTCCAGGAGCAGGGCCAGGGCGGCCACTTCGGAGTGGGGTTGATGACCCACGGCCACATTGCAATCGGCGGCCTGGTACACATAGGCGGGTACCTTTGTGGCCCCCACCACCACCAGGATGGGCAGCTTTCTGGAAACCCAACGGCGCAGGCGCGGAGTGGCCCGATGCAGGGATTGTCCGTACATGGTCAGATGGACCACCTTTCCCGACCAGCCCCTGACCAGTCCCGACGCCCCCACGTCGGTTCGAACGTTGAATGAACCTCCGAATCGATCCCCAACATCCGCCACCCGCCGCTTCAATCCGTCGTCCCTGCAGGTAACCGCTATCTCATCGGCTCCCAGGGCCCTGGCCACCAGGCAGAGATGTGTGGTCAACCGCTCATCCCGGCTGGGTCGGTGACCCAGTCTCAGTACCTGAAGGGTCATATCCCACCGCCTTTGGTTGACAGGTGGATCTCACTCCTGCCAATCGGCCACCGGGGCAAAGTCATCATCCTCGCCCGCCTGGTTACGCAGGTAGTTCAGGAGCGCCAGACCCACCAGAGTGGCCATGATCCCCAGCATGAATTGGGTGAATATCTCGGCCAGCTCCATGTCCGAATCCCTAATCAGGATGTAGTGAAGGAGATCCACGACTCCCGAGGTGATCCAGCCCACCGCGGCCAGGATGACGGTGAATACCAGGAAGGAGACCTTCATCTTGCGCTCCTTCAGGTAATCCCGGGTTACCCTGCCGAACTCCCAGATCCACACCCCGATCAGAATGGGCAACAGGATACCATCGGTGGAGATGAACACCAGCACCGGCTCCAGGGGTCCCTGGTTCTTTCCGGCTTCCTCGTTCTCCTCCTTGACCGCGTTGGCCGCATCGAGACCGTAGACCAGGCCGAAGACGATGAGACCCAGGGCGATGACCCCGGCGATGATGGTGACCTTGGAGGCCATACCGGTGAAGGCGTCTCCGGTGAACGAGACCAG
>CAYSUX010000287.1:0-3193 GCA_964434315.1 uncultured archaeon | reverse complement strand
GGCCCGAAGGCACTGCCGGAGCCAAAAAGACGGTCATCCTCTTGCCCGACGGCATCTCCACCAATGTAAAACAGGTGGTCGATGGCGCCTATTCGGTCCTGGGCGGTTCTTACGCTCTGGTGGGGGGAGGCACGGGCGATAATCTAAAGTTCCACTCCACCTACCAGTTTTGTAACGGCCGGGAATATCAAAATGGTGTCGTGGGCGTAGCCATCAGTTCGCAAAAGGCCGGGCGCGGTGTCTGCCACGGCTGGACCCCCCTGGGCGAGCCCATGATGACCACTGATGTGGAAGGGAACATCATCAAAGAGATTGACGGTGAAAACGCCTTTGAATTTTACAAACAATTCTTTCTGGCGCGAAATATAAAGGTAACCAGAGAGAACTTCCCCCGGATCTCCATGGAACATCCTTTCGGAATTCCCGGAATATCCAACACCCATGTGATCCGGGACCCTATCTCGGTTCAAAGTGACGGCTCTCTCGTATGCGTTGGAGAACTCCCTAATCTCTCCATGATCCATATAATGGAGGGCAACAAGGAGACCATTCAACAGGGGGCTGAAAATGCGGCCACATTGGCCAAACAGAGCTTTGGAAAGGGGCAACCCTCCCTGCTTTTGATCTTCGATTGCGTTTCCAGGCTTCTCCTACTTGGAGATGAGGCCCCCGATGAGATCCGGTTGATCCAGGAGGCGGTGGAAGCCGAGGTCGAGACCGTGGGGATATTCTCCTTTGGTGAGATCGGTTCCCTCAAAGGCAAGGTGCCCGACTTCCACAATAAATCGGTTTCATTATTGCTGCTTTGAAAGGTTGAGGTGAGTAGTTGAGTCGTTGAGTCCGCCTCAACCGGCGAGATCGGCAAACTGCTACTAGCGCGGTATGGGTCAACCGGGATAATGTTTATATATACCTATACAAATACTGAATTATGACCCGAGTCATCTCTTTGACCGATGATGTGTATAATGCCCTGGCGGCCAGAAAAAATGGTCGCTCCTTCACTAGGGTTATAGCCGACTTGCTGGAAAAGACAAAGCCTAAATCTCTTAGGGATCTGGCGGGAACTTGGGTGGGAGATGATGAAGAGGCCGAACAAATCCTTGAACAACTCATGGCAGACCGGCACCGTTCCCAACCCGACCGTGTGGTATTCTGATGGTCTGTCTTGACTCTGATTTTTTGGTTGGAGTGTTGAGAAACCAGACCGAGGCCCTAGCAAAACTGGATCAGCTCGAAGCTTTGGGCCATCCCCTCTCCACTACCACCATCAACGCCGTCGAACTCTACAAAGGCGCAGCCCTCTCGGCCAACTCCCGAGCGAACCGAGAACGGGTTAAAGAATTACTGAAATGTCTGGTTATCTTACCTCTTGATTTAGAGGCGGCGAAAGAAGCGGGCCCCATCCTGGCTAAACTAAGGCGCCAAGGCCAATCCATTGGTGATATGGATGGTTTGATTGGTGGCATCGTCCTGAGCCACAAAGAGGTGCTGGTTACCCGCAATCTCCGCCATTATAATCGTATTCCAAGTTTAAGAACCGATTCGTGGTAATGCGTTTACACCATCGGGTTAATCTAGCTATTGTTCAAAGGATCAACACGATCAAGTTTTTGAAGTGGGATAGATATCAAATAATAATGAATATGTAATAAAAACAATACTAAGACCCAAAGGCAGTGATATTAAATATAACCATTCGTAGCCGGGATTCCAAGTATACCCCGTGCTGATCACAGCCATAAAATAACTCAATATGAACATGATAATACCAAATACCAGACCATAATGAGCCGAACCTTCATACCGATATCCGTATAGGAAATCGTCACTTGTCGGTTCATCTCTTTTTAATCTGAACATAGTATCAGTTTTCATGGCATTAGACTCGAATATTTTAGCTTTTTGATTATTCCAGTACGGCTTCAATCCCCCTCGGCCCAGGCCTCCTCGGCCTGCAGGGTCCTGACCTTCGCCGGGCGGATCTTGCGATAGACCTCCTCCGGCGGTCGAGGCCGGCCCTCCACCTCCAACAGCCGGCTCACCGGGATACCGAAATGCTGTTGGTTCTCCTCCAGGTAAGGGCGTATCAGCTCCCAGTCGGCCTCGGTGAGCCTGACGAACTCGCCGCCGTTGAGCTGGCCCTCGCTCACCTTGCGGTGGGGGTCGCGAACATAGATGGCGCCGCCCGAGGCCAGAGAGAACAGATTGCAGCCTGGGTAGGGCTCGTCCAGCTCGACTATTCGGCCGTCGTCATCGAAGGTGATGCCGTTGAGGATGACGAATCCGCCGCCGTCGAGAGGGTCGCCGGCCATGAACGACTCGGCCAGGTAATCCAGGCAGGTGCCGTTGATCACCACCCGCGGCTTGCCCACGGCGTTGATGAGCGGACGACCGGCGGCGTTGCCCAGCACAAAGACATGGCCGCCCTTGGCACCGTACATGAAGGTCTGGCCCACATCACCGTGGACCACCAGGGTCCCGGCCGAAAGGATCTGGCCCAACTGGTCCTGGGCGTTGTTGTGGACATGGATGGCCGGACCGTCGATGCCCGAACCCAGATAATCGCCAGAGGAGCCGTAGACGTCGATGCGCACACCCCAGGCAGCCGGACCCAGGCCATTGGCGATGAAGCGATGGCCCTGGGTGTTGTACAGGATGAAGTTGCGCCAACCCGAGTTGTAGCTGTCCACCACCTCCCTGGCCAGGGATCCGGTATCCTCCTGGGGATAGCCCTGGGCGTCGATGATCAGCGTCTGGGTCTTGTTGGTTGGTAATGGACGTTCTTGACCGTATTTGAGGCATATGTAGTTACCACAGGGCTGTTTGGCGATGGTATCAAAAACCTTATCCAGGCTCATGTCCACCAGGACCAGCAAATTGCTGTGGCGAAGCCGGCCCGGATGATAACGGCGATCCAGTAGCAGGGTCAGAACCTCGAGGGCCTTGGCGCGAGTGGCCGGGGCAATCGCCAGATTCTCGATCCGCCCCAGGACCTCCAGCAGGTGGGCGTAATCCCAGTCGGCTAGCTCCCCCACCACGGTTCTGAACAGCTCGGCGGCGGGGAGGTCGGCCACCGGGACCATGCGAGGGGGGGCTGTAGCTGCCTTGAGCTGGGGATTACCACAGGGCGCGCGGTGGGGCTCGGCGGTGGTGATGGCGGCCCCGAACTTGTTGGTGCAGACCAATCGTC
>CAYSUX010000286.1:0-3210 GCA_964434315.1 uncultured archaeon | reverse complement strand
TTATCACCAGATGTCATTGACCGGCTTCAAGGGATTCTCATACTTTATATACCATGAAAAAAACAACCGAGATTTAATTGATTTCTATAGTCGTATTCCGAGAGTTGTGCCAAAAAATGACCGCGAATTATCCGAAGAAGACAGGAATTACTCACGTACTCTAGTGAATATATTTATTGGTGATAGAGATCAGCTTGTAAAGCTGTTAATGCAGAAGGGGCTTCCGGTGGAATTTCATGGTGATGCTGAACCTCCTATGGAAATTTCTTGAAAAGACATTGCTTGGAACGATGATTATTTGATTCACACTTCAAGATGCTATGACTTGTAACAAATCGATAGCTGGAGGTCTTACGTAGTTGGGTCGGTATTTCCGGATGGCTGGTTCGACATGACCTAGCTCCCGACCCAATGAAACCAGATGGATGTCCACCGACATCGGCTTGACCATGGGCTACAATCCCTCGTGATATATAATTGACCGGTGTTTGTTTGGTGATATGTGGCATTGGACGGCCTGAGGCTGCTTGAGGCCAGGGTCATGCGCGCAGCAGCGACGGTAGTGTTGATAGCTGGGACTGTGAAATCACATCACTTCCATCCGCTATCCAAAACCCATTAGAACCGGCCTTCTACCCCCACCATGGGCTGGTGGTCTCGATTTGGTGGTAATTCTCGGTCGATATAACCACCGCCCTGGTGGCCCTGTTGGGGCTCCTGGCTCTTGCCCCCCACCCGCTGCACGCAGCACCGCCGGGCCTCTATGCTATGATCACTCGGCCCCATGCGTATAGCCGCCACCAGGGACCCCACGCCTGCCGCCGCCTCGCCGTTGCCGCTGCTGCCGCCCACCCTCGACGACGGCCTACCGCCGCCGCCCTCGCCACCCATCCGCCGCCGTAACGCAAATATATCCCCATTGCCAAACCCTTGCCATGGTCCTCGATAACCTCGGAGGCGCCCTGCGCAACACGCTCAAGAAGTTGACCCGCGCCGGTCACGTCGACAAGGAGCTGATGAAAGAGGTGGTCCGCGATATGCAACGGGCCCTGCTTCAGGCCGATGTCAATGTCAAGCTGGCCCTTGAGCTGACCCGACGCATCGAGCAGCGGGTCTTCGGCGAGGAACCGCCCACCGGGATGTCCATGCGGGAATGGGCAGTGAAGGTCGTCTACGACGAGCTGGTGGCCATCCTGGGTCAGAAACGGGAACCCCGGCTCAGACGCCACAAGGTGATGCTGGTGGGACTCTACGGACAGGGCAAGACCACCACCGCCGGAAAGCTGGCCCGCTACTATCACAACAAGGGCCTGTCGGTGGGGGTCATCGCCGGCGACGTACACCGTCCCGCGGCCTATGACCAGCTCCAGCAACTGGCCGAGAATCTCAGCGCGCCCTTCTATGGCGAACGAGGCAACCCGGACGCGTCGGCCGTGGTCAAGGCCGGGCTGGCCGAGATGGGGAATCTCGAGGTGGTCATCATCGATACCGCCGGACGCCACTCACTGGACACAGATCTGGTGGAGGAGATGGAGCGCGTCGCCGGCGTGGCGGAGCCTGACGAGATATACCTGGTGCTGGACGCCGCCGTGGGTCAGCAGGCCGGACCCCAGGCCCAGGCCTTCCACGATGCCGTGGGCGTCACCGGCGTTGTGCTGACCAAGCTGGACGGCACAGCCAAAGGCGGCGGCGCCCTGTCGGCCGTGGCCGTCACCGAGGCTCCCATCATCTTCATCGGGGTGGGCGAGGGTCCCGCCGATCTGGAGACCTTCGATGGTGAGCGCTTCATCGGCCGCCTGCTGGGCTATGGCGACCTTAGCGGTCTGCTGGAGAAGGCCAAGGAGGTCATGGACGAGGACACGGCCGAAGAGACCGCCCGCAAGCTGCTGTCGGGCAAGTTCACGCTTATCGAGCTGCGCGAGCAGATGAACGCCCTCAAGGGCATGGGGAAGATGAAGAAGGTGATGGAAATGATCCCCGGCTTCGCCAATATCCAGGCTCGTCAGAAAAAAGGCGAGATGGAGGCCACCGATGCCCGCATGAAGCAGTTCCAGATCATCATGGATTCCATGACCGATCACGAGATGCGTAATCCCAGACTCATCAAATCCTCGCGCATCAAGCGCATCGCCAAGGGCGCGGGTGTCGATCCCCAGCAGGTCAAGGGCCTGCTCAAGTATTACAACCAGTCCAAATCGATGGTCAAGGGGTTGGCCGGCAACCGCCGGATGCAAAAACGACTCATGCGCCAGATGCAACAGGGCGGCGACCTGGGCCTTTGAAGCCGGGGCGGAGGCCGAACAGAGGCAATCAGGCCATGACGCGACAGATCCGGGTTGTGTTGTATGAGCCATAGATTATTAGCCCCGGCGGGAATGCCCGGCACGTGAAAACATGGTACTCGGACTCGAGACTTTAGCCGATCTGCCCAAACTCAACGCGAATATGCAATCTCTGGAACAGACCATCGAGAGGATGTCGGACCAATTGAATCGGCTGCACCGGGATCTGGAGGCGTTGACCGAGGAGGTCGGCGGGCTGAGGGTGGAGATGAGGGAGCGCTAGTGGAGAATGAGGTATTAGAGGAGCTTGTCTTTCCCACTTCCAAGACATTCACGTCCCAGCCCTCCAGTTCCAGGCTGTCCAGGGTGCCGTCGCCGTCGGTGTTGTGAACTGTCAGCTCGATATGGTCCAGCAGGCCTTCGCCAGCAAAGCGGGCTCGGAGTTGAGAGACACGGCTCTCAACACTCTCACCGTCGGTGTCTGTAGAGAGGGAGCTGGTGTTGTAAGACGGGGTGAGAAATGAATAGTATTGGGTTATAATTAGTTCATTAATCTGCATGACCTATACCTCTAGTTGTGTCATAACTCAATTTAAATCAGCCCTGCACATTTACCAAATTATCTCCAGAAAATTTTTCAATGATATATGATTCAAGTTCCTCAGTAAAAAAAATCTCAGTAATTCTAAATACTTTTTTGTTATTTAACGTAATTGTTATTTTTTTTTTCTGGATTAATATATATTTGTTTAATATCATCAATAATTATACTATTAGGCGACCAACATAATGGAAAACTTTTTACTAGTGGAATGGTCATTATATCTTCGCCAATTACTAAGTGTGGTATACTCCTATATAATTTAATTCCCATTATTCCATACATAATTAATATTATAGCAGAGATAACCAGAGTTATTATAATCTT
>CAYSUX010000285.1:0-3233 GCA_964434315.1 uncultured archaeon | reverse complement strand
AGCTCATCTCCTCGCCGGGCATGGCCGAGCCGCCATACTCCTCGGGGATGGTGGTTCCAAAGACCCCCAGTTCGGCCAGGCCTTTGATGATCTCATCGGGAATGCCCTCCTCCTTGCGGTCGATCTCTGCCGCCACCGGTTCGATGGTCTTCTCACAGTACTCACGCAGAGTGCGTCGGAAAAGGCGTTGTTCAGGGCTAAGTTCAAAATCCATGGTATGTGCCTCCATACAGGCAAGATTGGAGTCGCTGCTCAGGTCTTGCCAGAGTCAGTTCCGCCCCAGGATATTGACCGCTTTTTATGGTTTCGGGCTCCCTGTAGGAGTTATTCCCATTCTTTCCACCCTTCACCGAACCCGCGACCATCAAAATCCGGCCCGACCTCCGGACAACCGATTAATAGGGCCCGGTCCCCTTTGCGAACCATGGGCGGCAACTCCCCATCCCGGTATCGGGTCATGGCGAAAAGACCGGGTGAACCCCGGTTCGAGGTGGTCTGATGGGAGCGACGATGGCCCAGAAGATCCTGGCCCGGGCCAGCCGAACGAAGCGGGTCGAGCCCGGCGAGGTGGTGGTGGCCCGGGTCGATCGGGTCATGTCCCACGAGAACGCGGTCCTGGTCTCCCGGCGTTTCGCCAAACTGGGCCTCCCCGGGGTCTGGGACCGTGAGCGCATCGTCATCATCCTGGATCACAGGGTACCGGCCAACTCCATCGCCACGGCCCAGGGACATCGAGATATCCGGCGTTTCGCCAGGGAACAGGGACTGCTCCACTTCCATGACCTGAAGGCCGGAATCTGCCATCAGGTGATGGTGGAACAGGGTCATGTGGCACCGGGAGAGCTGGTCCCGGGCAGTGACAGCCATTCCACGACCTACGGCGCCCTGGGAGCATTCGGCACCGGGATCGGCGCCACCGAGATGGCCGGGGTCTGGGCCACAGGCGAGCTCTGGTTGCGGGTTCCCGAAACGATCCGGATAACGATAGAGGGCGCTTTCCGGGTCGGTGTACATGCCAAGGACCTGATCTTGAGGATCATCCGCGATCTGGGGGCCAATGGGGCCACCTACAAGGCCCTGGAATTCCATGGCCCGTCCATGGCTGTGATGTCCATTTCCGGGCGAATGACCCTGTGCAACATGAGCATGGAAGCCGGGGCCAAGGCCGGCCTGGTGCCCCCGGACGCCACCACCCTGGCCTATCTCGAAGGCCGTGTGGACCGCGCCTTCGTGGCCCAGATCCCCGACAGCGACGCCGGCTACGAGCAGAGCCATGAGTATGACCTGGACCGGCTCCGACCCCAGGTGGCACGACCCCATGCCGTCGATAACGGCTGTGATGTGGGGGAGGCCGCAGGTGTCGCGGTCGATCAGGCGTTCATCGGTTCCTGCACCAACGGCCGACTGGAGGACCTGCGTGTCGCGGCCTCGGTCCTGAGGGGTCGTCAGGTCCACGAGAACGTGCGATTGCTGGTCAGCCCGGCCTCGACGGTGGTCTACCGGCAGGCCCTGGACGAAGGCTTGCTCAAGGCCATCATCGATGCCGGGGGTCTGGTGCTCAATCCGGGTTGCGGTCCCTGCCTGGGTGCCCACCAGGGTGTCCTGGCCCCGGGCGAGCGGGCCATCTCCACCACCAATCGCAACTTCAGGGGTCGCATGGGCTCACCCGAGGCCGAGGTCTACCTGGCCTCGCCGGCCACCGTGGCCTGGTCGGCTGTCAAGGGCGTCATCGGCGATCCCGGGGAGGTGCTCGGATGACCATGCGGGGTCGGGTCTGGAAATACGGTGATGACATCAACACCGACGTGCTCTATCCCGGCCGCCGCCTGGAGGTCCTCGAACCGGAGCGCATGGCCCGCTATGCCCTGGAGGATCTGGACTCCGCTTTTGCCGCCGATGTCCGGCCCGGGGATGTCGTGGTGGGCGGTGAGAACTTCGGATGCGGCTCCAGCCGGGAGCAGGCGGTGTCGGTCCTGGTGTACGCCGGTGTGGGCGCGGTCATCGCCGGCTCATTCTCCCGTATCTTCTATCGCAACGCCATCAGCCTGGGCCTGCCCATAGTCATCTCACCCGAGGCGGTGGAGTTTGTCGATCATGGCCAGGAAGTGGAGGTGGACCTGGAGCAAGGCCGCGTGCGGAACCTGGACACGGGCCGTGAGGTCACCATCCGGCCCCTTCCCGAGCACCTGATGAACATTGTCACCGCAGGCGGGCTCATACCCTATCTGAAGGCTGAACTGAAGAGGCCGTGAGGTTCCGGGCTCACGGGCTCAGGGAGACCGGTTCGTGATTGGCTACCAGACTCGAAACGGCCATCGCCCTGGCCATCACCCGGGTCATAGCCCAGCCTATCGCCGAAGCCAGGCGAGCGCCTATGGCATGGGCGGGTCCAACACCACCCTGGTGGTCGCTAATGAAGTGACCGGGAAGCTGGGTTGGAGATATAAATGTAAATGTAAATGTAAATATCGAAAAGCCAGTCGATGATTGTGGATGAATGAACCAAAAGGTCATTAAGCCGGCTCCCTCTCCACCTGATATGAATCCGCTTGAAAAAAGGAATGGTTTTTCCAAAACCACTTTAAGCTAGGAGGAAATAGTATGGGTGTGTTCTCGATCAAAATACAGATTCGCAACTGGCAAAATCGTTATCTTCCACCGGAAGAGCGGGCAGATGAAATCACCTGTGAGGCCCTGGTCGATTCCGGCGCGATACAACTGGCCCTACCGGTCGAGTTAATCGAGCGGTTGAAGCTCGAATGCGTGGACACCACCGGCGTCTTCACCGCCGACGGCAGCCGCCACGAGTACCGGGTCTTCGGTATCGCCGAGGTGGAGGTGCAGGGCCGCTCCTGCCGGGTCCAAGTCATTGAATTACCGCACGGTGCTCGCCCTCTGTTGGGTGCGGTGCCGTTGGAGGAAATGGATTGGCATATCGACCCGGTTGGGCAAAAGCTGGTGCCCAATCCAGAATCCCCGGAGACTCCGCTCCTGCCGTTGTGCTGAGGTTCTATTGCTGGCATAGGGTTAACTGTACATGTACAAATAAACCGTCCAGAATCCGGAAACTTGCGATATTGAAATTCCACGATCATCGACCTCGCCCACCTGGCTTTACAAGACTAGAAAATCTTCCTTTGGTATCTGGGCGAAAAGGGGTTTCGAGCCCGGCCTGGCTTTCATCGCCCGGGAGTGCACATCGAGGGCGCTGGTCCCGTGGGCCACTACATCTT
>CAYSUX010000284.1:0-3261 GCA_964434315.1 uncultured archaeon | reverse complement strand
GACCCAGCAGGGTTCCCAGGGGAATGCCTATGCAGGCTCCCAGGACAGTGGCCATACCGGCCACCTGGAGGGTCAACAGGGCAATTGAGTAGATGTCCTCTTGCACGATTCAGCCAGCCATGTGCCAGTTAAAAACAGCATTGGAATCAATTCAGATGGTATTGTTGTAATTGGGAATGAAGAGCTGCCGACCGTTCCTTGAGTAATCACCGATAAGGGCCTGCCCTTCGGTAGAGCTGAGCCATTCCACGAGATCCATCGACGGCTTCTCGTTCTCTCCCGGGCGGGCGGAGTGGTTGACGGCGATGACCCCGTACTGGTTGAACAGCAAGGGATCACCCTGGAATATGGGGGTCAGATGGTCCAGGTCGTCAACCCTCGAATACCAGGTCCCCTCATCCACCAGCACATAGGCCGATCTCTCGTTGGCGATGGTCAGGGTGGAGCCCATGCCCTGACCGGTCTGAATGTACCAATCCCTGGTATCCTCGGTGTCCAGTTCGGTATCGTAATCGTATCCGGCGGCCTCCCAGATCTCCTTCTCACGCTTGTGGGTCCCGGAATCATCACCCCGCGAGGTGAAATCCGTCTCATTGTCGTGGATCCGGTCGAAGGCGTCGGTCACATTGACGGCGTTGGAGATATTGGCCGGATCGGAGTCGTCACCGGCGACGATGAACCGGTTGTACATCACCTCCCGCCGCTCCAGGCCATAGCCGGCGGCCATGAGCTCCAGTTCCGAGGTCCGGGCATGGACCAGCAGGATGTCGGTGTTACCGTCCCGCCCCATCTGAAGGGCCTGACCCGTGCCCACGGCAATCACCTTGATGGTGACCGAGTATCTCTTTTCGAAAATGGGCAAGATATCGTCCAGCAATCCCGAATCGTAGGTCGAGGTGGTGGTGGCCATCACCAGGATGGTCTCATCGTCATCCTCCAGGCATCCGGTGGAGAGTGACAGGGTCAGTAGTAGTGTCGTTGCCAGCAGGGTTCGTACTCTGATCATCTGATCCATACGGGCCATATCCTCAGAAGACAAACGAACGCTTTTTATCGTTTCCTGTTGGCCAGCAGGTAGGAGGCGCCCTGAGGTCCCAACCGGATCCAGTGCTCGGTCCCGACCGGCAGCTCGACGCGGTCCCCGGGTCCCAGGTCCAGCTCGATCCACTGGAGTTCCTCGGGAATGGGCCGGCCGTCAGCCTCCTTGAGGCGGACCCCGATCTTGAGGCTACCCGAGATCGCCCAGCGTACCTGGGCGTTGGGATGGCTGTGAGTGGGATAGTGCTTGCCGGGATGGCCGTACATCACCACCGGGTCCAGCCCATCCTCGCGAAGCAGGGAGATGAGGGAGTTGAGCTCAGGCTCACGCCCTCCGCCAGGCCAGCGGTCGACCTTCATTGAAGTACCCGGGCCTTACTTATCACTGGTTGTACTTCTATGTTTGTATTCATTCGTTTGTTCGCGGGCAATGGCAAGCCTTGGCCAGGGGCCGGGAGATCGTAAGGACAGTAGGCATGGATCGCCTGACTGAATTGATACACTCGAATTGACCAAATTCTATATACTACGGGGTTCTGCCCGATCATATGCGCTCTGTAGTGGCTATCTCATTCCTGTTCCTCTTCCTTTTCTCAGCGGTCGGAGCCCTGGCCCAGCCCCACCTGCCTTACACGCCCTCCACAGGTATGGAGACCACCGCCGGAGCGGACTTCACCCATGGCGTTACAGCCGAGTATTTCACCACCACCTGGTGTGGATACTGCCCGGCCGCCGACGAGCAACTGAATGACATCTACTACAACGACGGTTATGGCCGTAACTTCTTCCTGGTGGCGCTCATAACCGATGTGAACGATAAGGCCGAGGACCGGATGGGTGACTACCCCGATGTCACCGGCTACCCCACCGTGGTCTTCGATGGTGGCGAGAGCAAGGTCTCGGGCCAGCAAAGCGACAAATCCTCGTATGTCGAGGCCATCGAGGATAGCGGGGGCCGGGAAGATACCGATATCTCAGCGATGATCGCCATGGAGTGGCTGGGGGGCTACAACATCTCGGTCAGTATGAGGGTCATCTGGAACGAGGACGGGACGATGCTCAACCCGACCTTCAACGGCTACATCCGCGCCTTCATCGTGGAGCCCTTCTCCCGCTATCTCAACGACGATGGCAAGCACTATGGCTTTGGCTTTCTGGACTACGCCTTTGACGAGCCCATAGAACTGGACCCTCATTCCGAGAGCGTGCTCACCACTACCTGGAGTGGCACAGATTTCGCGGACAAGAACGGAGATGATTTCTCCGACATCGATTACAACAACCTGATGATCATCGCCACCGTATTCAACGATGAATCCTCGGACACCGACAATTATGCCCTGCAGGTGGCCGGAGCCATCCCGCCCATCCTGGAGGTCGATCCCCTGTCGAAGGATGTCTCCGGGGTCGTGGAGGTCACCGGAACAGCCCGGGGCAACCGCTCCGAACTGGCCGAACTGGAGTACCGGATCGACGACAACGAATGGGAATCGGTCTCAACCCAGGAGGATTTCCGCTTCGACTGGGACAGTAGCGCCCTGGAGACCGGAGCCTACAATTTCCAGGTCAGAGCCACCGACAGTGACGGGACCTCCAACACCCGTTTCTTCGATGTCAACGTGACCGGCGATGTCACCCCACCCAAGATCGAGTGGCTGGCCCCCAATGCCGGGAAGACCCAGTCGGGCACCGTGACCATCAGTGTCGATGTCACCGACGAGCATGACCTCGAGGCTGTAGAGCTCAAGATCGATGACCGCACCTACAAGGCAATGGACCATGACTCGGGTGACTCCTACACCTACGATTGGGACACCACCACCGTCACCGACGATATCCACACCGTCACCGTCAGAGCCGAGGACGGACTCGGCAACGAGCAAACCCTTGAGACCGAGCTGGAGACCAACAACGAGGGAGGACCCACCAAACCCGCCATCGACCTGCTATCGCCCACGACGGATGACGAACCCTTGCGCGACATCGTGCAGGTCCGGGTCCGGGCCACCGATCCGGGAGCCACGGTGGAGAGTGTGGAATATACCTACCAGGGCACAGAGGAGTATTACGAACTTGCCTATGACGACGAGGATCATTGGGATGTCAACTGGAACACGGTCAAGGCCGACTCGGGCGATGATATCGCCCTGCGGATCAGGGCCACCAACGACAACGGGCACTCCACCACCGAGAACTACGCATTCACCATTGACAATGAGCCAC
>CAYSUX010000283.1:0-3272 GCA_964434315.1 uncultured archaeon | reverse complement strand
GATTCTCGAACATTGCGGTGCAAGCCGATCTTGGAAGATATCTGGTTTATCTCGTTCAATGCCGCCGCCAGGTTCCGTTGTGACGAGTCCGATTGTCGGGTGCGGTTCTGCCATTTTCGCATACGGTAGAGCTGAGCCCGGTTCTTGGCAGGTACAGGGCTACCATACGCGTCCTTTTGGCCCCAGCCCAGGTCGGTCGAGAGGCCCTTGTCGTGGATCATCACGGTCATGGGCGCTCCGGTTCGAGAACGCTTCTCTGACTGCTCGGCGTCGAAGGCTCGCCATTCGGGCCCCATGTCCACGAAATTGTCATCAAGTACCAGTCCACAAGCCTTGCATACCAGCTCACCCCGTTCATAATCGTGGATAAGATGGTCTGAGCGACATTCGGGGCATTCTGAAGGTTCGTCAATTTCGGGATCGTCCTTCTGCATCGTGTGTCCGACCTGATGTCAAGATATTCTATACAACACAAATTGACCACCTATAAAAAGCAGTCCTTCGATAAGGGGTGCACTCCAGGGAGCAGGACGCAGGGGCATAGGGGCGCAGAGACGCCATCAACCTGGCTCTTTTACCACCGGGTTAGGAGGTAGGATCGGGACATGTCCCCAACTAACTTGCCAGTCATCAAGGCCAAGATCAAAGCCAGGCTGTTTCCTCTTCTTCTATGTCATGCATTCCCGGGTCCAAGCTTGGTTGTGGGCCAAGCTCGACAGCAGGAATCTGGTGAAATCGCCACGATCGGTTTCTCTGCCTTGCGCCTGCATACCACCCGAGGCCGTGGTACGGATACCTCACATCACAGGGCCACGGTATACTTCGATGTATATATCGGCCCCCGAGGTGTTAACTGTGATGAGAACAGCGCCATCCGGTCGAGCTCCAGCTTGCCCAGTTCGCTCTCCCTGTTCAATTGCAACATCCGTCGAACAAAGCCGTTGGCCCGCTTGTCCCTGACCCGGGCCAGGGTCAGGTGGGGCTTGAATTGCTTGTCGGCCGCCCCGAAATTACTGGATACCAGTTGCTCCTCGGTGTGGCGGGCCAGATCCATCAGCAACGGCAGGTCGCGGCCTGCCAGGCCCACCCATACCGCGCGGGGAGGTCCCCGGGGCGGGAAGGCGCCCAGTCCCCTGAGCTCCAGCTCGAGCGGTCCCCGGTTGTGGGCGGGCCGCCACTCATCGACGGCAGCCTCGAGAGCCTGCTCCAGGTGTTTGATGTTAGCCTCCGGGGTGTTGCCCAGGAAGCGCAGGGTCAAGTGCATATTCTCAGGTCTGACCGGCTTCAGGCCCTGCTGGTCGGCCATTTTCCGGGATAGCCACAGCACCGGGCGGGGCAGCTCCATGGGCAGGGCGATGAACAGGCGCAGGTTTCGGGTCATGGTCCGAAGGCCGACGGATCGGTTGAACCAGGTGAATCAGACGAATTGGGTGAACCAGGTGAACCCGACGAATTGGGTGAACCTGACGAGTCGGACACATCCCCGGCCTCGGCTTCCAGCTCCTGTTGAAGCTCAGGGGATATCCCGGGGGTGATCCCGGGTCCCAGTTTCTGGAAATCCGACCCGGCCGGATGCTGGTAGAGCTTCAGGTCGAAGAGCGCCGCCACGGCCATCAGGTGATCGAAGATATCGGACTGGATGCCCTCGTACTCGACCCAGATGGTGGTGGTGGTGAACACATAGACCTGGATCGGAACCCCTTCGGGCCCGGGTTTCAACTGGCGGATCAGGAAGGTCATGTTCTTGTGGATGAGGGGATGCCGGGTCAGATAGGCCACGATGTAAGCCCGGAAGGTACCGATGTTGGTCAGGCGGCGGCCGTTGATGAGGTGGGTGGTATCGAACCGGTGCTCTTGATTGTGTTCTTCGATCTCCTTTAGCTTGTTGTCGATGTAATCGGTGATGAGCTGGTATTTGCGGTAACGCCGGATCATACCCTCGTCCAGGAACTTGATGCTGGTAACATCGATATGTATCGAACGTTTGATACGCCGCCCTCCCGATTCCTGCATGCCCCGCCAGTTCTTGAAGGGCTCCTCCAGCAGCTTGTGGGTGGGGATGGCGGTGAAGGTCTTGTCCCAGTTGCGGACCTGGACGGTGTGGAGGCTGATCTCCATCACATCGCCGTCGGCCCCGTAGGCCGGCATCTCCAGCCAGTCGCCCTCCCGCAACAGGTCCTTGGTGGATATCTGGACACTGGCCACCAGGGAGAGGATGGTGTCCTTGAAGATCAGCAGGACTACGGCCATCATGGCGCCGATGCCGGTCAACAGTAGGCCCGGGGACTTTCCGGTCCAGATGGTTATGAGCATTATGGTGCCCACCAGGTAGATGAATAGCCGGGTCAGATGGACATAGTTGTGGAGTGGAATATTCTCAGTGAATTTATGATCCTTGAGGATCTCCTCGACGGCATTGAGGAAGGCACCGAGGGTGTAGATGATCGTTCCGGCGATGACCACGACCATGGCCCTCTGGACATCCTCCCTGAAGTCACCGAAGAGCACCGAGAATGTGTAGATGACCATGGTCGGGGCCAGTAACGAGAGCCGTTTCAGCACGTTGTGTTTGATCAGGTGGTCATCGATCTGGGTCTTGGTCCGCTTAGCCATCTTGGCGATGACCCGCAAAAGGTACTGACTGGCGATGATGTAGGTGAGGACCGCCACGACCAGGACCAGGACGATGGCGATGTTTGGGTTAACATTGATTTCGCTGGGATCGAACCAGGCAGTAACATCGAACATGGATGGTCGCCCCAGACCCTGGTCCACTTAAAACTCAGGGGTCAGGGGTAGCCTCACCAGGCGGGTTCAGAAGGTATAGGGCTTACAGGTGTCGGGATGTAAGAGATCAGCAGGAAACGAACTGGAGGCAAGGCCAGGCTCTTGGGGCAGAGGGCAGGTTCGTGTGGCAGGCTCTCGGCTCAAGTGGCAGGCTCAGGATAGGAGCAGGCCCATGGGTTAGGAATAGGCTCATGGGTTAGAGGGCAGCTCGCAATCTCCTTTGCGATCACAAACCCACGATCATAAACCCATAAAGCCATAAAGCCATAAAGCCATAGTTACAGGTAAATATGCAGCCAGGCATTGGCAGCCATGGCAAATGTTTCGTTATTGAAGCGAGATTGCCCTCGCTGCTGGGTACCGCTGGCAAGAGAGGACATCAAGGTCTGGTTGCGCAAGGTCGTGGTTGATCATTGTCCCAAATGCGATGGTATCTATCTGGATGACGGCGAGCTTCGAACCCTGACCGGTAATTTCTCCCTTGC
>CAYSUX010000282.1:0-3280 GCA_964434315.1 uncultured archaeon | reverse complement strand
CGGTTCATCCCGGGTGTTCAGCTATGGCTGCTTCCAGGACCCGCTCCACCTGCCGGGCCACCTTCTCCCAGCTAAAACGCTCGATGACCCGCCTGTGACCCCGTTCTCCCATCTTTTTGGCTCTGACAGGGTAATCCAGAAGTTTCTCGATGGCGGCGGCCCAGGCCTCCGGGTCCATAGGCGGACAGATGTAGCCTTGCTTGCCGTCTTCGATGACCTCCCGGACCCCGGGGATGTCGGAGAGGATGACCGGCTTGCCGCAGGCCATGGCCTCCAGACCCACGATGCCGAAGGCCTCCAGTCGGGCTATCGAGGGCAGTACGCATACATTGGTGGCGGCGTAGTAGAGCGGCAATTCCTCCTCGGTGACGGTGCCGACAAAGATAACCCGTTCCTCCAGGCCCAGACGGCGTATCATATCTTCCAGCTTGGGACGCATGGGGCCGGTGCCGATTATCAGCAGTTTGGTCGGGGCAGGCAGCAGGGAGAGAGCCTGGATGATGGTCGAATGGCCCTTGTGAGGCACCAGACGCCCGGTGAATAGGATGAAAGGGTCGTCGCCCAGGCCATGCTTCTCCCGTATGGATGTGCCGTCCAGCCCCGGGTGGAATCGTTGAATGTCAACGGCGTTGGGGATGACCTCCACATCGACGTTCCAGATGAGCCGTGAGGTGGCGGCGTAGCTGGAAGTGGTGGCTATCACCCTTCTGGCCTGGTATAGGGCCCTGGGAGCCAGCCAGCGTAGATAGAAGCTCACGGCAAAGCGTCCGATGACCGAGGGCAGCTCCAGGTCGCAGTGATAGGTCATCACCGTGGGGACATTGGCAGCCCTGGCGGCGATCGAGGCGAACCGTTCGGTGAGAGGCGGTGGCCAGTGGAGATGGACCACCTCGGTCCCGGTCTCCCTGATATGTCTTCTCAGGTGGCGTTTGAAGGCCGGGGCCACCGGGGTGGTGAAGAGGTTGACCAGTTGGGGCACCCGGACCACATCGACACCGAAGACATCCTCGGTCGCGCTGAGTTTGGCATGGTTGGCGGTGTAGACCGTGATATGGTGGCCCAGGGTGTTGAGCTGTTGGGCCAGGGCCAGGACATGGGACTCGACGCCACCGAAATGAGGCCAGAAATATGGAGCGACCTGGGCGATCTCCATTCAGAACACCCGGGTTCTGGGAGCCAGGTAACCCGAAACGGTCACGCCGGGACCTACGAAGCACTCCTCGCTCAGCACGCTTCCCACATTCAGGGAGGCGTTGATACCGGTCTGGACCCGGTCACCCATTATCACACCCAGCTTGCGCCGGCCGGTGGGGTTTCGCTCGCCTCTGATGATGGCGGTGATGTTCCGTTTGTCCAGGCGCAGGTTGGCCACCTTGGTGCCTGAGCCCAGGTTACAGCCCCGGCCGATGACGGAATCGCCCACATAGTTGTGATGGGGGATGGCCGTTCGCTCCCCGATAAGGGAGTTCTTGACCTCCGAGGCCGCGCCCACCTTGGAAGATGGGCCAAGGGTGGTGGCGCCTCTGATATAGGCATTGGGTCCTACGATGGCGCCAGGACCGACGAGCACGGGGCCTTCGATGTAGGAGCCGGACTTGACCAGGGCCCCGGGCTCCACCCGGACCCAGCCTTTCAGGACGACACCCTCTTCGACCTCGCCCAGGATCTCGGGTTTTTGCTGTTTCAGTAGCAGCTCGTTGGCGGTCAGCAGGTCCCAGGGCCGACCCACATCGAGCCAATCCCCGGATATGGGATAGGAATGAAGTCGCCCCTCGTGGGCCAACTGGGCCATGGTGGTGGTCAGCTCGTACTCGCCACGGGCCGAGGGTTCCAGGGTGGCCAGGCTCTCGAAGATGTCAGACTGGAAGATGTAGACTCCGGCATTGACCGCGCCGGGCCCGCCCTCCGGGGGCTTCTCGAATATATCGGTGACCCGGTCTCCCTCGGATTCGACCCGACCGAAGCTTCTGGTGTCGGCCATCTGTTTTACGGCGATACCGCAGGAGCCCCGGGGCGTGATCCGGGCCAGTCCGAGCAGGGTCCCGGAGTCGAGGATAACATCGCCGTTGACGCAGCAAAAGGGGGTCTCGAAGCTCTCACGGGCCTGGAGTACGGCATGGCCGGTACCGAGCCTCTCGGTCTGGACCAGGAACTCGAGTTCGATATCCTCGGGTCTCGTCCTCATCAGTTCCCGCTGTACCTCCTGCATGCGGTAGCCGACCAGTACGACCACGCGTCGGACACCGGCCTCGGCCAGGGCCTCAAGACTCCAGCCCAGCAGGGGCTTGCCGGCCACCGGGAGGAGGGGTTTGGGAAGCTGGGCTGTCAGGGGGCGCATTCGGGTACCTTCACCGGCAGCCAGGACCAGGGCGGCTTGGGGGAGCTTCATGACCCGGCAAAGTCATCGATGGCAAAAGCTTT
Source organism: uncultured archaeon (assembly GCA_964434315.1). Lineage (GTDB taxonomy): Archaea > Thermoplasmatota > Poseidoniia > MGIII > CAYLMJ01 > CAYLMJ01. Next base: position 859 of record CAYSUX010000282.1, on the reverse strand, counting down.
CTCTTTGGCTTTCAGACACCAAATGGTCGCCGGGAACCGGCCGGTGTCCCGGGCTCAAACCCCTTTCTTATGCGAATCGGAGTCCGGTTCCGCCCCGTCCAGGGCATCGTTCGTATTATTCGAATCATCGGGCTCATCCTCATCCTCGACCTCCCGCGCGGTGTCAACGGGATAATCTTCCGGCGGGTCTTCAAGGGTGAACATGTCGGGGTCATCACCCATGGTCCGGTCCATTCCGTCGGAGGGCTCGGGCCTACAAGGATCGAACTCCGGTTCATCCGGTTCATCCGGTCCATACGGGTCATACAGCCCATTTGCCCCATCCAGCCCATCAAGCTCTTCCGGCTCAGGAGAGTCCCGCGCCCGGGAGCGACGTTCATAGGGTTGCCCGTATGGTATCTGTTCGCCGCATCTGGGATCGTAGCGCGGATGATGGCGAGGGTCGAAGCGCGAGGCGGGAGGTCTGTCAAAAACGTGTTCGAACTGATGTTCGTCCTGAGGCAATGGAGGCAGGCGGCCCCAGGGTGGTTGCCGGACCATGGCGAACTCGTCCTTGGAGCGGTAGATCAGAAAGATGGCCCCGATGGCCAGCAGGGGTCCGATGGGCATACCCAGGGCCAGAATACCACCGACACCCCCCAGGAGTGCCCCGGCATAACTGCTGTGACGATAGGAGAAGTAAGCGCCGGTCAGGGCTATCAGCGAGAAGACCACCATCGTGGGCAGGCAGACGACAAGGATGGTGTCCATGGGATTTGATTCGACCTTCTCGAACCCCTCGCCCTTCTCCAGATCGAACTCGAAGAGATTGCAAATGTACCGGTCAGAGACGCTGGAAATTAAGCTATCTTCGCCTGTT
>CAYSUX010000281.1:0-3320 GCA_964434315.1 uncultured archaeon | reverse complement strand
CCACCAGCTCGGCCGTCGTGGTCACCGCCGGCTCCACCGGCACCGATGTGGCCGACGACCTGAAGCTGGGTCTGGTCAACGGCGGCTCCCAGGCCACCCGCGATCTCATCCTGCGCGGCAGCCCCACCAACGATGTCACCTCCGGCGCCGAGATGGTCACCAGCGTCTCGGCCCGCTTCGCCTACTCTGACGACAACAGTGACAATGATTACGACACCGGCGAGGACCTCTACGAGGAGGAGACCGGCAGCGGTGGGACCTATTCCTCGGCCACCGACACCCTGATCTACGACGGCGGGACCACCGACGTGACAGGCGGTTCGGCTGGCACCGCCGGCTCCACGGCAGTATCCATCGACGATGACGACAACATCATGTTCCGCGACACCGACCACGACTCGGCCTACGACTGGGCCGTGGGCGCCTACGAACCCCTGCTCTACACCGGTACCGCCGATATCAACGCCAACGGCATACTCACATCGTCGGTCACCGTGCTGGCCCGTTACGGCGGCGACTGGCCCGGCCTTGCGGCCCTGGACATGTGGCGGCTGGAGACCGACTTCAATGGCGCCAACGACCACGACTACTACTACATCGATGACGACAATGATGACTCATATGACGATGGTGAGGCCATCATCGACCAGTTCGGCGGCTCGGATACCACCAAACTGGAGAAGACCGGCGACTACGTCTCCCATCATGGTCTGGCCAATCTGATCCTGCTCTCCATGTCCCAGATGGCCATAGACAGCGAGGGCTGGAAGTTCATGGTCCCGGGAGTCACCGACTTTGGCTCACCCCTGGAGATCAGGATAACCATCGCCATCGAAGACGCAGCCCCGACGGGAATGTACTCATTCAGTGGTAAGATAACGCCATTGAACGTCTAGTCTAGGCACTTCGTTAACCAACGATCGTAGGCCGTGTCGTCTTCAGCGGCCTACCTTCCTTTTTTACAGCAGGCCACCAAGAGCAACGAACCGCATAGAGAAATGGTCTGAAGGTCAGTCGAGGTGATCATCGACCAATCGTTGGCGCCTCAGACCCAGAGCCCATCCTTGAGAGCAGGATCACCATCGCCATCGAAGACGCCGGGCCGACCGGTATCTATGAATTGAAAGAACGCATCGATCCGGTGAATTTTCAGGTTCGTCATGGTTATATAGGATGACAAAACGTACTCGTATTGGCATACGATAGTTAATATAAGGACTCGCCATAACATCAAAGCCATGCGATATGGCGAAGCATAGAGGTTGCGACCAATGCACCTTATGTGTGCAAGCCCCCAATATCACTCACCAGTTTCCATACCTCTTGCTTTGTCCCATCGTAATAGCTCATTACGATGTGGAACTCCCCTCTCAAGCAAGCCATGTCGCCTGGCATTACGCTTCACTTCACTATTACTAGGCAGGCCATTCCCTTTCTTTGAGCTGGTCACCGCCTATCAGGAAACTGTGTAGATGTGATGTACGAACCATGGCACCTTCCAGCGGTAGGATGCCTGCCAGCTCGGCTGATATTTAGCTCGATATTTTGAGAATATGTAGGCCGGATGGTATTTGAATAGATCAAATTCCTTCTGAAGAGCTCTATTTAAAGGATCGAGGATAATCGATGTTCGATTGACACAGGACAGGGTCATGTCATAGCCACCGGTTCCTTGATGTCATTCGCAGGACCAAAAGCGAACCTTGCCGGCGATGCGGGGTCCCTTGGCGTTAAGGTAGCCAAGGGTCAGGTGACGGCCGGGGTAAAGGGACAGGGGCTTTTCCAGCTCCAGGGTGATGTGGGCTGTGCCATCCCCGGTAGCAACATCCACCACGCGAGCCGGTGAAAGCTGCAGGCCGGCCCCAAGATGAAAGAGCATATCCCCGGCATAGCCTTCCCTGAAGTAAGCGAGGGTCGCCAGTTCGATGGTCAGCTTGTTGACCACCTGCTGGGTCTGGGGTATCGCCAGGGTCGAACCCCGGTCGAAGTGACCGAACTCGGCGTTCTTGACGGCCAGACCCACCCGACATCCCCACGACGCTTCCTTCACATCGGCGTCATGGACCTGGATGGAGCGTATCTGGACCAGCCGCTTGCCGGGATAGAGCTGGAGCTGCTGGCCCTTGCGAACCGAACCCCGGTGAACAACACCCAGCACCACCGTCCCGATGCCCTTTACCGTGAAGGCCGCGTCAACATCGACGATGGTCTCACCCTCCACGGCCGGGAGCTCCAGATCGAGGAGGGCTTGCCTGATCGAATTCGGATCGTCTTCCAACACCTGGTAATCGGCAACGACGGTGTCGGAAACAAGGGGAGCTAGCCGGGTCCTGGTGATCCCCTCCCGCAAAACCAGAAAGCCCCTGGCCATGCTGACTGCTTCCAGGGCCAGGATGGTCTCCCCCAGTTCGGGGGTGAGCTTGTCGATCACCAGCAGGGCCGCCTCGCTGAGAGCCAAACTATGGAGCAGGGATTGCAACCGCTCGGGGTAGCGGCTGGGCACCGCCAGGGTCAGGGCGGTCTTGATGGCCAGGTGGTTGAATAAGGTCACATCCGAGACAGTGCCCTTCTTGGCCATGGCCCGGGCCAGCTTCTCGTCGCCCCAGACCAGGACGTTGATACCGTGCATTGGCCGCCGGGAGTCCCGGTAGGTATTAAAGTAGAACCAACCAACCAACCAACCAATCAAATCAAGCAATCAGGCAACCAACCAATCAAATCAAGCAATCAGGCAACCAACCAAGCAAGCAAAGCAAGCAATCGGTCAAGCGATTCAAATGAGGGGTTGCGCCAGTTCCTCGTCGATCAACTACCGGCGGAATTCAATAGAAATAAAGGCACACCAAAGGCCGTTGCCAGAGGTCCGGTGTCCCTATCCTTTCGCTCTACGTCGATGGAGGGTGACAGCCGCCCCGGCCCAGGTGGCAAGTATATAGAGGGGGCCAAGACCGGGAAGGGCCATTTCCCCGTTGTATTCATCAGCCCACAGGTCGAAGAAGGCGATCCGGTAATCATAGGAGTCCCAGTAAGAGTAGTTGGTGACGACCTGATAACGGTCTCCCGCCGATACCATACCATCTTCGTCGGTGTCGTTCCAACTGACGTTCCAGAAATAGCCCGCCTCATCGGTCGAGTTCCGGCCGAGCTGTTCCAGACCCATGGAGATCAGTACGGTCTCGTTGGCCAGGTCCTCCCTGGAATCTGAAAAATAATAATAGGTTACCACCCTCAACTGGATCTCCTCGTTCATGACCTCCTGGTCGTGCTCGTCGGTGATGTTCCCGTAATAAACCAGATTACCCTTATCGTCCTGGGTGGTC
>CAYSUX010000280.1:0-3355 GCA_964434315.1 uncultured archaeon | reverse complement strand
TGAAATCGGTTGGTTAACTGGTCTCTCGGGCATTTCGGTGCATCTTGGTACACGTGGTGGGAAGGCCGACATAGTCGATGTGGCAGTTCATGAAAAGATAAATGGTCCAGTATCACTCGGGACAGGCCATGGTCGCGCTGTTGCTGTATGGCTCACCCGGTGTGGGCAAGACCACGCTGGTCAGCAAGGTCATCGAGAGGCTGGGTTCCAGACGATGCGCCGGGTTCATCACCTGCGAGCAACGTGAGGGGGACCGCAGGAAGGGCTTCGAACTGGTGACCCTCGGGGGCCGACGAGGGCTCCTGGCCCGGGTCGGGCTTGACAGCACCCATCAGGTGGGCCGCTACGGAGTGGACCTGGAGGCGCTTGAGAGAGTGGGTATCAGAGCCATCGAGGAGGGCCTGCAAAAGGGGCGTATCATCATCATCATCGACGAGATCGGCAGGATGGAGCTGTTCAGTAAGCCCTTCCGACGAGTGGTGTACAAGGCCCTGGAGGCGCCTAACCCGCTCCTGGGGACCATCATGGAACGTTCTGACGGATATGCCGATGGGATCAAGGCCCGACCGGATGTGACACTACTCGAGGTCACTCTGGATAACCGGGACGACCTGGTTGACAGGATCCTGGAACTGTTGGTGTCGAACTAGGCCTCGGGCTCCTCTGGCACAGGCGGCTTATCGGGCAGGATGAGCCTGGCCGGCACCGGGAGCCTGACCTTTGGTTCCGGTTCAGCGGGTCCATCATCATCATCATCATCATCATCATCCGATTCATCCGGTCCATCATCCGGTTCCCTGTCGTCCGTGTCCATGGTAGTCTCGTCATCGGTTTTTGCTTCGACCGTTTCGTTTGTTCTGGTGGAATCTTTTGCCTCTTTCGCCTCATCGGTCTCCTTCACCCGCTCTTCGTAAAGCTTTTTTGGCACAGGCGGCTCATCCCTGATCGCCTCATCCGGTTCCGCCGGCCTCTCGGTGGGAGACAGACCCAGGTCCTTGTAGAAGTAGCGGGCCCAGAGGACCAGAAGGCTTGGCAGGACATAGACCGAGGCCAAAAACGAGTAGAGGATGGTGAGCGCGGTCAACTTGCCGAACTGCTGCATGGGAGGTTGGACCGAGAACATGAGGACCCCGAAGCCCACGACGGTGGTCATCGCCGCGCCGGACAGGGCACTGCCGGTACGCTTGACCGTGCGATGGGCGGCCTTCTCGATATCGCCATGCTCTTCCAGCTCCTCGACAAAACGGTGGGTGATGTGAATGGCGTAGGTGATGCCCAGGCCGATGGTCAGGGCCGCGATGAGGATGGTCAGGAAGTTCAGGGGAATGTGGATTAGGGTCATGGTACCCAGGACCCAGACCAGGACCAGGACCACCGGCAGGGTGGTGATCGCTCCCAGCAGGGCATGGGGACTCGAGCGACCGGTGATGTAGAAAACGATGGTCAGCATCACCAGTGAGACGAACACGGTGATGATGATGGAGTTGATCATCGATTCGTTGATGCTACCCAGGATGACATCGATGATGACCGGTTCGCCGGTGGCCGTGACCCGGTTCACGGTCCCGCTATCCTCCAGGGCCTCCAGGGTCTCGATGTCATCAAGTATCTCATTGTGTACCTCCTCCACATACGAGGCCTGCTCGGAGTTGGTGTTCACCCGGATGAGGATGACAGTGTACTTCCCCGAGTCCGGGTCCCGGTAGATGACACTCGATAGATCCCGTACCGACCCCTCCGGGCCGTGGGTGAATATCCAGTCCAGCAGGCCGTCGATATTCGAGTCCGGCACTCCGTCTCCGATGGCGACGCCCATGCTGGCCTCCGGCACTCCGTCATCGTTGTCATCATTGGCCATAAAATAGGTCTCGAAGTTCTCATCGTAGTTGTCATTGGGATTGATGTCGGTGTCATTTTGGGCCAGGTCGTGCATGATCGTCAGGGGTGATCTCGGGCTACCTTCCCTGATGAACACCCGTTGGTCGTTCTCCATGGCCGTCTGGGCGACCGATATCGCCATGAAGACCTTCGGCTGGGCCAGGTCGGCGCCCTGGATGTAGATTATGGCGCTCTCGTCGGGTGACGCGAAGTTGTCCTGCAGATAGGTGAACTCGTCGGTGATGTCCAGCCCGTCAGGCAGGAAATCGGAGAAGCTGAACACCGTGGATAGCATGGAGGCCAGGACCAGCATGACGATGGTCAGGGGGGCAATGACCGCGACGACCGTCCTGGGTCGGGCGATGGCCACATCGGCCCCCTTGTCCAGTATCCCGGCAAAGATGGCCGAGAGGCCCTCTCGCTCATCGGCCCTGCGCCGGGCCCGCCGCTCGTTGTTCTTGGATAGCAGGGGTTTCCGGCGGTTCCGGCACCAGCGGTCCACAAGGACCTTGCAGGCCGGTACAAAGGTCACGAAGATGATGAAGGCCGAGAGGACGCCCAGGGCCACGGTGATGCCGAACTCCTTGATGACCCCGACCGGGGAACTGGCGTTGGAGAGAAAGCCCACCATGGTGGTGATGGTGGCCAGGACCAGGGCCATGCCCACCGACAGGATGGTGCCGGTGGTGGCGCGGTCGATGTCGTTGTCCTCCACCAGATGCTCCCGGTAGCGCATGGTCAGGTGTATCCCGTAATCGACGCCCAGTCCCACCAGCAGGATGGGCACGACCATCGAGAAGGGCGAGCTCTCGAACTGCAACAGACACTGGAAGCCACCGACCCATATGATGGCGAAGATCAGGGCCAGCAGGCTGAAGAGCAGGTCAGTGGGCGACTGGTAGATGATAACCAGGATGATGATGATGAAGATGAAGGCCAGTAGCAGCAGGATCTGGGTGGTCTCCTGGGTGGCTTCATTGACCTCCTCGTTGAGCACGGTCTGGCTGAGAACCACCGAACGCAGATGTATCCCGGACTGTCCCTTGACGACATCGTTGAGGGTCAGCTCCACATCCTCCATACGATCGTTCCGCTGGGAGTCGCTCTCATCCAGTTCCACCCTGGTCGTACTGTTGAGCATGACCAGCATCAGGGAGGCCTTGGCCCGTACCGGGTCCTGTGAGGTATCGGCGGGCAGATCCTTGGATATCAGTGACCTCAACAGGTCGCCATGCCCGGGTGTCAAGAGGACTGTGTCCACGATACCCTGCAGTTCCTGGTCGGACATCTCCCTGAAGACATCGATGAGCTGGGGGAAATCCCCGGCCTGGCTACCGATCATCCGGGCGATGAGGTTGGGCAGGCCCATGAAGCTGGCCATGGGCATCTGAACATTCGAGAGGTTCCCGGCGATGGTCGTGTCATTGGCCATGGCCCATTGGAGCTCCACCAACTCGACCATCGCCGCGCCGGTCAG
>CAYSUX010000279.1:0-3365 GCA_964434315.1 uncultured archaeon | reverse complement strand
CGATCGGAAAACGACAGATGTTGATGAAGAACTCCATTCGTGAACAGACACTTCGAAAACGCCTGCCTCCCAAGAGAAAGGCTTCGATAAATGTTGGAAAGGTCTGTCGCAAGCTGGCGAACAGAGGTCTTTTGAGACTCTATCGTCCTGAGAATTGGCAATTGACCACCCATGGCAAGCTCGTTGCCGCCTTTCTGTACCGATGCAGGATCGAGAAGTTGAATCCCGGATTGGACCTGGTCTAACCCGGACCTGGTTTAGATGGACCTGGTTTAACCTTCATCTTCGCGCGGCCAGAGCGCCAGGATCCCCAGAACTGCCCACCCGACGATGACGATCACAGCAACTATCCCGGTATACGGCCAGCCCCCCCTGTCTTTCAGCTCGATGATGGCGAATAGGCAGGCAGCCAGTACACCGATGAGATACCAGAGCATGGCATAGGTTCCCTTGAACCAATCCCGCCATCCCTCCTCGGGACCCACCCTGGTGGGCGTCAATCTCAAACGCAAGAGGCGGTCTGGCTTCTTCTCTCGGTCAATCCTGTCATCAGTGGCGCTCCCGGACTCGGCAGCAAGGCCGGTCTTCCCTGGTTCAGTCGTGCCTTCTTCTGGTTTCATTGGGCCCTTGCTCCGGGCTCCGGGGCAGGCCCATCCGGTGCCGGGCCATCGTCGGGTGGGGGCCCTTGGGCAGTTCCCCGCTCTCTCATCAGCTCCGGTCCGGGCTTCCCGCTCCCGCCCTCGCTCTGTCCATCGGCTCGACCTTCATGAGCAATGTGGCAGGCCACCAGATGGGGCGCCCCGGGATCGCTGGGATCGAAAACCGGTTTCAACTCGGGTAGTTCCCTGCGGCACCGCTCCTGGACGAGCCGGCATCGGGGATGGAAGGGACAACCCTCGGGCGGGTCGGCCGGATCGGGTACGTCGCCTTCCAGGACGATCCTTTTGCGACCCTCGTCGTCCACGTCGGGTACCGCCGACAACAGGGCCAGGGTGTAAGGATGGGTCGCCCTCTCGAAGAGCGTCTCGGTGGGCGCCAGTTCCATGACCCTGCCCAGGTACATCACCGCCACCCGATTGGACAGGTGCCGGACCACCGCCAGGTCGTGGGATATGAGCAGGTAGGTCAGCTTCAGCTCGGCTTGCAGGCTTCTCAGGAGGTTGAGTATCTGGGCCTGCACCGACACGTCCAGGGCCGAGGTTGGCTCATCGAGCACCAGCAGCCTGGGCTTCAGGGCCAGGGCCCGGGCCACGGTGATGCGTTGTCGCTGGCCGCCCGAGAACTGATGGGGAAATCGAAAGAGATGCTGTTTGCCCAGGCCGACCTGCTCCAGGAGCGCCAGCACCTTGGGTTCCATCTCCGGGTCCAGGAGGGGCTCCAGGATGCGACCCAGGATGGGCATCCTCAACCATCCGGAGCCTTTGCCGGGTGGTCGGTGAAGGCGCAATGGCTCGGCCACGATGTCCTTCACCAGCATCCTGGGGTCGAGAGCGCCCAGGGGGTCCTGAAAGACCACCTGCACATTGGCCCTGAAGGCATGGAGCTGGGACTGGTTGTACTCGACCAGGGCTTTCGCGTTGGCATCCTGTGGTGCCAGAAGCGGTCCCGGAACGACCTCGCCCTTTGTGGGCCTCAGCAGACCCAGTACCAGTCGGGCCAGGGTGGACTTGCCGCAACCCGACTCTCCGACTATCCCCAGGGTCTCGCCTTCGCTCACATGTAGCTCCACATCCTCGACCGCGTGGACCCAGCCGACGGGGCGGCCCATGACGCCCCCCTTTATCGGGAAATGCTTGGTGAGCTTCGTCATCGAAAGGAGGGTATCACCCATCGCGCCCACCTTTATCCAGATGACAGTAATATGAATGCCCATCTCCAACTTCGCGTAGTGGTGGGGCCTCCCTTGCGCAAACCTCGATGGCGTGGCTGCACCGTGGGGCGAACCTGCATCCCATCGGTGGCTCCAGAAGATCGGGCACCGCGCCAGGCAAGGTGGTCAGCTCCCCTTTCCGCCCTTTGAGCTTGGGCAGGGCCGCCAACAGACCTCGGGTATAGGGATGGTGGGGGGCGTTGAACAGCGCTTCCACCGGGGCTTGCTCGATGATCTGGCCGGCGTACATCACCGCCACCCTGTGGCAGAGCCGGCGTACGACACCCAGGTTGTGGGTGATGAGCAGGACCGAGAACCGGCGTTTGCTCTGGATCTCCCGAAGCAGATCGAGGAACTGGGCCTGGATGGTGACGTCCAGGGCGGTGGTGGGCTCGTCGGCGATGAGCAATCGCGGATGGCCGGCCAGGGCCATGGCCACCATCACCCTCTGGGCCATACCACCCGAGAGTTCGTGTGGGTAACGTTTGGCGATTCCGGTCGGATCGGGCAGGCCCACCTCGGCCAGGGCTCCCTCGATCAGGGCGTCGGCATAGGGTTGGAGGCGGGAATTGAACCATTTACCCAGAAGGGGTAACTCGAAAAGGCGCCAGGCCCTGTGATCCGAGACCTTCAGTAAAAGTTTCAGAAGACATCGTGCAAAGATTCGAGGACCCGGCCCGACAGAGCCCCTGATCATTCGCGCCAACCGAATTACATACTTGCGGGTTTTTCGGTTTGGGCATAGGAACAGCAGTCGCAACAATCGACAAAGATAGGGGTGCGAGTTGTCGCCAAGAGCCATGTGAACCAGCTCTTCCAATCGGTGGGCCAGCAGGACCTCGGTTATCTGCCGGGAAACCGTTAGAACCGGATTCAGGGCGGCCAGCGGCTCCTGGAATATGTAGGCGATGGCATCGCCTCTGAGCCTGCGCAGCTCCTTTTCCGGAAGCCCTATCAGCTCCTTTCCTTCGAAGTTGGCGCTGCCGGACTCGACCCTGCCATTGGTTGCCAGAAGGTCCAGGAGGGATAAGGCCGATACCGACTTGCCACATCCGGTCTCCCCCACCAGGCCGAAGAACTCCCCTTCATTGACGCTGTAGGATACATCCTCGACAGCATGGACCTCGCCTTCGTAGGTGGTGAAGCGAACTGTCAGACCATCAACCTCGAGCAGCGCCATGATCACCGCCTCTGTCGCGGGTCGAGGATATCCCGCAGGCCGTCGCCCAGCAGATAGAAACCCAGGGCGAAGATGGCGATGGCTATTCCCGGGAACAGGAAGGCCCACCAGTAGCCGCCCAGGAGGTGGTTCTGGCCATAGGATACCAGCTTGCCCCATTCGGTCAGGTCCGGACCCCCACCGAAGCCCAGAAAGCCCAGGGCCGCCAGTACCAGCACCACCGAGCCGAAGTCCATGGTGGCTGTGATCAGTATGGGACTCAGGCAGTTGGGCAGGATATGGCGCAGGATGATATGCCGGTGACCGGCTCCCGAG
>CAYSUX010000278.1:0-3379 GCA_964434315.1 uncultured archaeon | reverse complement strand
TAAACCACACCGGCGCCACAAACAGCCAGGCCCAGACCCATAACATCCTCGCCGACCCCAACCTGATCGACCCCGATGATTTCTACCGCCTTACCGAGGGCGACTACCGACTCTTCGTGAAGGCCAGGAAGGCCCCGGGGGTCAACCTGGGCGAACTGAACGTCACACTTGTACAGAACGGAACCACGCTGGTCAACCAGACGCTCAACCTTTCGAGCAAGTACCAGTGGTATTCTACCCCGATCTTCAATGTCGTAAACGGCTCGGTGGATCTCCACCTGGTGGACGGGACTGCTGGGTCCCAGGCTGGCGCCTTTGTCTACCTGGATCGTTTCGTGCTCGTCGAGACCTACGACTCGCCCCACATCACGACATTCTCCAACGAAAGCTCCAGCGTCGAGTTCGGCCTGGCGGCGGGGAACTTCACCCTGAACTTCGATGTGCCCGATGTTCGCTCCACCTATGTGGTCAAGGCCACCATGAACATCACCACCGACTCTCAGCCGTCCTGGCCGGTCTATGAGGGCGCGGTAATTCCTTTGAACGCGGCCCACGATAGCGGAGATGATGTAAAACCACAGACGATGGTCTACGACGGAAAACTCTATGTGATATGGAGTTCGAACGACCCGGTGCTGACCAATGGCACCGACAATGACCTCGTCATGACCACTTACAACGGGACCTCCTGGAGCAACATCACCGAGATCACTCCCTTGAACAGCACCTATGGAGATATCGACCCTCAATTAGCGGTCAAGGACGGACTGTTATATCTGTTCTGGTCAACATACGAAGGTAACTATTCCCATGGCTCTGACGCCGATCTGGTATGGATGAACTTCAATGGCTCTGCATGGAGCAATATTACGGAAATCACGCCGTTGAACGATACCGTCGGAGACCTGAGTCCTTCAGTCGCAATAGTAAACGGCAAGTTCCATGTAGCATGGGTCAGGGAGCAATATAACAACACCTATACGGAGGGATTGAATCGGACCAACCAGACCTCCATGGTGTGGTTCAATAGTACAGAGACATACATCGTGGCCTCATCCTATAACGGAACGGCATGGAGCGCTCCCACCAACCTCACCGACCCCGCGATAATCAAGAACGCGGTCAGTCCTGTTACGGCTGCATACTCGAACAATTTCTACGTGATGTGGGTCGAGGAGGAGTACCACTGGTCGCCCAACGCCACCACCTGGGAGCGGACCAGGGTGATCAACCACACCTATCTGCGCTACAGGTCCTTCGACGGACAGGCATGGTCTTCTATCACCACTTTCACACCTGCTAACGGTACGGCCAACGAGACCAATCCCCAAATGCTAGTTCATATTGGCAAGCTCTATACCATATGGCAGAGCCAGACCGGCTGCAACAGCGATTGGGAGGTGACACTACGCTTCTACGATGGCGCAAGCTGGAGCGCCAATGTTACCTTATCCCAACTCGCCGATGAGAGCAACGATACCGATCCCTACCTGGCGGTGATGGAGAGTAAGCTTCGTGCCCTCTGGTCGAGTCGCAATCCTGCCCTCACCAACGGGACCGACTCCGACATCGTTATGCGGGATATGGACGGCGAGGGAGAGAACGGCACATGGGGAGCCATTATCGAGCTTTCCGAGCACGACGACACTAATGACGAAGCCCATCCCAGATGCGTCGAATACAACGATGAAAGATTCGTCATCTGGTCGGTGTGGGACGCCCGGTACCACGGTACCGACGTGGATGTGGTCTACAAGCGCTTCATTACCTACCCCACAGATCTTACCTTTTCCATCGCTGGCAACGAAGCAAATATTACTCTCGCAGGCGAGCTTGAGCAAGGCATCTCCATCAATCTCACCACCCTGTTCAATGCCGCGCTGCCCGACCTGTCGGATGGTGACAATGACGGTAATTTGACGGTGCAAATTGTGGTATCCTCGACAACTCCCGGCAAGGTCAATATTACCGATATATCGATACTTCTGGACGCTTTCTCCACCGATCCGTTGGCACGCGACACGGATGGTGATATCCTGTGGGACGCCGATGAAGTTTGTTTCTTGGAGAAAGACGGCCACGCCAACAACTACGCCACCAACCCCATGGACGCCGACTCCGACGACGACCGGCTGCTGGACGGCTGGGAGGTGGTGGGCTGGAATATCTCGATTGAGCAGGCGGACGGCACATTCCTTTACCGTCTCGTCACCTCCAGCCCGATGGAGATAGATACCGACGGTGATCTGCTGCCGGACACCCACGAGTTCGGCCAGACCGATGCCTCCATCACCGACACCGACGGTGACGGGCTGACCGATGCCAAGGAGTTCAGAGTGATATACCGGACGACGGCCGTGAAGGGGGTCCACATTATGGGCACCCAGGTGGTCACCTACTTCTCGGGTGGATTGCATCTCTATGACTATTCCATCGACGAGTATAGCAACGAGCCGCTCTACAGCCCCCTACCCTGGCGGACACCCTACGGTAACCAGATCTATCAGGATATCAGCAAGGTCGCCGTCGAGACGACCAATCCCTCCGAGCACGATTTCGCGGTCTTCGGCGGTGGCTTGAACTTCACCCTGCCCATCTACGAGGATTTGCATATCGACCAGTTCAAGTTGGTCTACACCAACTTCAACGGCTGGTTCAACATCACTCGACTCTACTATGACGCCAACGACGAGCTGCAAGAGGCTTCTCCACCCGAGTTCAGTGACCACATAGTGGACTCGGATTCTGTGGAAGTCGATACGACCCTAGACGGTCCACCGGCGCCGCCTCCGGGCGAACCCGCGTTGGATCCCTATATCTACAGGTTCTACATCGACTACGACCAGCCCAACTCCAGCTCCAACGAGCCGCCCACGGGCAGAGGCGGACTCGGCGGGGTCATGGGTGACGACACCTGGTGGGGGCCGGTGCGCTTCTCAGTGAAGCCTACCCAGGACCTCAGGATCTACGGCTTTGAGCTACCCACAGGTTTCTCCAAGAGTCAGTTGGCCATCAGCCTGGGCGGTGTGCTACTCTACCAGGGGAAGATGAAGTGGAACTACACCGATATTCCCGAAGGGCTTACTCTCGAGACCGGAAAACGCTACAACTTCACCCTCTCGGGGGGTTTCAACTTCCTTGAACACCGGCCTAACGGCTCTTGGTCGAACATTGAGGTGGACGGGCATAAGATCAACTTCGCCCTACTGGGCCATCCCGTGAACAGCCTGCCCGATAGGCTCTTCCTGGATGACGGCCAGATTGTCCATGTTTACGATCTGCTCGCATCTAATGTCGAGGACAACTCCGAACCCTTCTATTCGCTGTTGCCTTCCTCACCCTACTCTGGCAAGTTCCAGGAGGTCTATAGCCTTCACAC
>CAYSUX010000277.1:0-3396 GCA_964434315.1 uncultured archaeon | reverse complement strand
GATGATCCGCAGAACCACCTCCTCCATACCGCTCAGATCCATCTCGGGTGAGACGATGGCGTCATCCTGATTCGGCTGGGGTGTGAAGACCCGATCCCCGTTGGTCTTCTTCCAGCCATCCGACTTGAAATAGGCAAAAGAGTACTGGCCTTCATCGACAATGGACCGACCGGTCTCGTTGGGGGTGCTGGGATTCATATCCCAGTCGTAGTCGTGGACCTGGTGTACATTGTAGTGGCCCAGACTGCTGGCACCGTTCACATCGGTGTCCACGTAGGTGATGGTCTTGCCCACCTCTACCTCGGGTCCTTCGGCGTTCTCGGTCCATTTGGCCACACCCACCAGACCCTGCATATAATCGTTGGGAGAGTACTGGTCGGCGTTGGCACCACTCTTGTCACCGCCGTAGTAGAGGGTCTGGATGATGACCCGGTCCATGCCGGCAGTCGTGAACAGCACGTTACGGGCGTCACGGGGATCGAGTCCGTCGTCCACTCGCTGTAGCTCGTCGTTCTCGAAGTTGAACGTCGCCGCCCAGGTCTCTCCCGGAAGGAGATTGCCGGGGCTGCCCTCGTTCACCTCGGTGGTATCGTCATCCTCGAAGGGCGTGTTGGACCATAGGGTGTTCTCGAAGAGCACCTGGCCGAACTCGTTCTTGATCTTCATGTAGACCCCAACCTGATTGAGGGTCTGGTAGCCGTAGTTGGTCACATGGACCTTTATCTCGATGGGCGCCATCGCCTCAACATGGCGCCAGTACTGGCTATGCATCGGGATATCGAGATACCCGATACCGATGTCAACCTGTTTCTGGGAGACCGGGTCGATCTCCATCCAATCCAGCATGATGGCGAAGATCTCGGCCCTGTCCTCCCGCTGGTCGAAAGCGGTGATGGAATCACCGAAGAACACCGATTTGTGAGTCGTCGAATGGGGTATCCCACTCTCGGTCTCGGGATACTGGATGGCATGGAATTTGTGGGTGGCGTGTCCGGGGTTCATCCAGAGCATACCCATGGCCGATGAATCGTAGGGCCGCAGGGGCAAGGGGGCGGCCAGGTACCACTCACCCTGCCAGTTGGTCGTGTAGCTCTTGCCGTCCATGATGGAATCATCGACGCCGTCCATGGGATTGGCGGTGCCGTCGTAGACCCAGGTCGAGGCCTCATCGGTATGCATATAGGTATTTTTGAAATTGGCGGGCCAGCTCTGTGATTGCAGGCCCATGATGATTATATTACGGTTATCGGTGCAGTAGGTCGAACTGGTGGTTCCGGACTGGCTCTCGCCGGTCACGCAGTTGCCGTCCAGGTAATCCTCCAGCACGGATATCTCCGCCGAGGTGACGATGCTATGGTCCCGGCCCGCATACGCGGTCCACCAGATGACGGCCTCGTAGTCGTTCATGAGGGATAGACCTGTGTCACCTGACGGGAAATCGTAGTAGACATTGTCCCAGAAGCCTGAACGAAAGACATCATAGGAGTAACCGCCATCGTTGAGCGCGGACTCGATCAGAACCTCCCCGAAGGGACTGGAGATCCTCCGCTCCCGGTCGTCATCGATAATGAGGACCTTGGCATTCCCCACCACCAGGCGAGCGGGAGCGAAGTCCCCCTGACCGGTGACCGTCAAGGGCTGAGGGATCTGTTCATCCCCCGCGATATTGGTGGCCTTGACACCTTCGTTCGAATCGTGGTATTCTATCCCGATCCCTGTTCGTTCATCGTCTTGAGCCTGAATGTTCATCCCGATCCCCGTGGCCGACAATACCATCATGAATAGGATGATGAGTGGTATCAATCGACCGGAAAGGTATGAGCCGGGTTTGCCTGCAGCGTTCATCTTGCACACCTTGGTTTTTGTTTCGGATCGCTCACCTGATACAAGTGAGCAATATTTCAAAACTGAAAGTCCTTATTAAATATATTCAATTGCGGCAGTCCTTATTTATAAATATATTGGTGTTGGCTTTTGACAATGGCCGGTTCGAGTTTCCCGACCTTGAGAAAGGAAGAACAAAATAAAAAAAGCCGCTTCCGGACCATGACGGTCCGGAAGGGCCGGTCGCAGCCCCGCTGACCCTGGTGGTTTGGGCGAACGGGACCGCGTATGACCGTTTGTCCGGTCAGAGCCTGGTCGAACCAGGCGTCCCAGATAGGTACTCTATCCGGTCCTAACGCCTGCGCATCACACCGAGGGCGGCGATGAGGCCCAGCACGGCGAACACAAGCTCGAAGCCGGGGTCGTCATCATCCTCTTCGGTGATGTCCTCGACACACTGACCGGCATCATTCTTGGTGGTTCCTGCCGGACACTCGATAGTGGTATCCTCCTCGACCTTCAGCGTGAAATCGTACGATGAGGTGGCGGTACCGGCGTCGGTTGACGAGCCGGTGACGGTCAGGGTGTAATCACCCAGCGTAGCGTCGGCGGGGATATCCACCGAAAGGGTGACCATCCTTGTGTCTCCGGCGTCAACGAAGGCGTTGGCGATCTCGTTTGAGCCATCCATCATCTTGCATTCCAGGGCGTCGCAACCGGTTATCGCGAAGGTGATGGTGTCGCCGCCGTTGCCGTTGTTCTCGAGAAGCACGGAGAACTGGGAGGTTCCGCCCGGGGACTTCGTGTCCGTGGTGGCGTTGGTGCCGTTCAGGACATTGATGCCATAGGTCTGCAACACATTGACCGTGAAGGTCAGGCTGGTGGTCTCGGTCAGGTTCTCGGAGGTGGCCGTGACCATTATGTCACCCGAATCGTGGGTGGTCAGGGCGTCGGCCGGGACCTTGACATTCAACATGAAGGCGTCGGAGTCATATGATCCGACCTCCAGCTCGGTCACCCCGACATCGACCTGGGTCAGGGCCGGGTCGCCGAGCCAGTTGGAGTCGCCTGTGACGGCCAGGCCGATGGTATCGTCACCATTGCCGCCGTTGTTGACGGTGATGGCGAAGGTGCCGGTGCCGCCCGGCAGTATCGACGTGGTGATCTCGGCCGGCGGGGTCATGGATACCGCGAAGTCCTGGGTTATCGTCAGTTTCAGGTCCCGCGTGGTCAATTGTTGGTCATCACTGTCGGAAGTGACCGTGACGGTCACCACGCCTTCGTTCTCGGCCTCCTCGAGGGCCGGGGCGGTGATGGTCACGTTGAAGGTCTCCATGCCGTTGGCGCCCTTCCAGGGCAGGACCTCGGTCTGGTCATTGTCGAGGGTGGAGTCCCATCCGACACCATCACCCGGGAAGACGGTCTCGGTGGAGATGGTGAACGAGTCGTCGTCGTTGCCATAGTTGCTGACGGTCAGCTCGAAGCTCGCTTCCCCGCCGGCGCGGTCCACCACCGCCCCCCCGGCGCCCCCCCCATACACACACCGCCCATAGAAGGGCAAAACCAACGCGG
>CAYSUX010000276.1:0-3405 GCA_964434315.1 uncultured archaeon | reverse complement strand
GAACTGCGCTTCTGGGATTACCTCAACCTGTCGGTGGAGATCACGCTGGATGAGGGCGACTGGATGGGAGACACCTACATCCTGAACCTGACCCCCCGCTTTGATGACCACTACCCGCCGAAGACCCGTATCATACCCCTGGGAGACTGGGTCCGGGAGTCCAATGTGACCCTGGAATGGGAGGTCATCCAGGACGAGTACGATACCTTCTACTTCCAGCTCTACTACCAGAGCCAGGACCCCCAGGGCAACGCATCCGAATGGGCTCTGTGGCAGACCTTTGATTACACCACCACGTCGGAACGTTTTCCGGTTCAGGACGGCTGGACCTACTACCTCTACAGCCTGGGGCAGGATGCCCAGGGTAACCTGGAGCTGGACAAACAACCCCTTTACGATATCTCCTTCACCGTGGACCTGGATCCTCCCCAAACCCGATTTTGGCTCACTGACCCCACCCTCGAGGGTACCAACGGAACCATCAACCAGATCGAGCTCGACCTGGAATGGGCTCCGGTCAACTACTCGGACCATGCGGATACCAATTACCTGTACACCATCGAGAGCCGCAATCGGACGATATCGGGAGGCTTCGGTCCCTGGCTACCGGTGACTGGCCTCGCAGATACCAGGATCCAGAACGGGGACCTTGAGGTCATCGACGGTCACATCTACCAGTTCCGCTCCATCGCCACCGACCCTGCGGGTTGGGTGGAGAACAAGAGCGGCTGGGACATCCAGGTGCTCATCGATATCACACCCCCGATAACCGGGTTGGAGCCTCTGCCTTCCATCATCGCCATGGATGAACTGACCCTCGAGCTGGTCTATCAGAACCAGGCCGAGGTGGTGGAGCTTCAGGTCCTCTTCACCAACTATCCCGAGACCACGCTGCCTCAGAGCTATACCTGGCTCGACGGTGGTACCTATCGTCCCGGCCTCCAGGGTTTACCCGACCAGCTGGATTTCAGGAGTCTGAACGACGGCCAACGCTATCTCTATCGCCTCATCGGGATCGACGCCGTGGGGAACGTGGAACCAAAGGACGGGGTGGTGGAGTATTACATTGGGAACGAGAGCGATGGGCAAACCCACAGGTTGAACTCGCTGCCCCTGCCCTCATCGGCCCCGGCCTACAGCAACGTGGAGGTGGAGGTTGACGAGGACGGCGCTGGTGATTTCGAGGACACCCTGGTGGAGTACTTCTCACCCGAGGACCTTACCGGGTCTCACAACAGCTTCTACCTTGACTACGTGGAGGGTGTGATCCACTTCAGCACAGGTTCAGGCGGATACCTGCCAAAGAACAACACGGTGGTCCGGATAACCTATGACGCCTACGACACGGGAACGCTCATCGACATCTCCATACCCAACGCCCCGGGTGCCTTCGTCAAGACCTCCTTCAACGAGACCGGCGGAACCGCCGAACTGATGTGGAGGATCTCCTCCAGCTCCGATGTGACCTCCTATCGATTGGAGTGGACCACCGACCCGGAGGGGGAATGGAACGGTAGCATGGTCGTCGCATCGGTGGACAAATTGGAGGTGATGGGCGCCACGGTGACGGGTCTCGCAATCGATGTGACCCATCACTTCCGCGTGGTGGCGGTGGATCGAGCGGGGCTGGAGTCACCG
Source organism: uncultured archaeon (assembly GCA_964434315.1). Classification (GTDB taxonomy): domain Archaea; phylum Thermoplasmatota; class Poseidoniia; order MGIII; family CAYLMJ01; genus CAYLMJ01. The sequence continues at coordinate 1,767 of CAYSUX010000276.1, read as the reverse complement.
GCCAACGAGGTGATCAAGGTCAACGAGCAGCCGCTGGAAAGCGATGAGGAGGATGACGATGGCTCGAACCTCACCCTCCTGTACGGTCTCTTCCTGCTCAGCCTCGTGGCCATGACCTATGTAGGATACCTGCTCATGAGACGAAAGGAACAGCCGCCTGCTTCCTCCGGAAAGCTGCCGCCTGCCAGGGGTGGAGCGGCCGTCTCCCCCCTCATCGAATCCACCGCGGTTGCGGCCGTCGAGGTCCATTCATCGTTCAAACGTCCCAGGGGAACGACGGATGAACTGAGCTGCCCGGATTGCGGATACTTCTTCACCCCTGACAGCAAGAGCGATAGGCCCACCTGCCCTGGCTGTGGTTTCAGAGAGACCAAGACCGAAGAGGGGGCTGAGACGCCGGATGGGTCTGACAAGATAGAGGAGGTCGAGGCGGATAAGGTGAAAGATGGAGAAGGTCAAGTGCAAAGGGAAGGGGATGAGAAGGCGGAAAGGAATGAGGAAGCGAGAAAGGAGCGGAAAGATGAAGAAGATGGGGCCCAGGGGGAGCAGGAAGAGGCTGCAAACGCAGATCCAGCCCGAAAGGAAACTGGTACCGAGAATCGGGGTTGAAGGGCTCGGTTTCCACCCGGTCCGACATTGAGAGCCACGACCACCTGAGCCACACCTCTCGTCGACAAGCCACCCAAGACCTTTTAGCAACCTGCTTTATGGCCGCCCATCGGGGTCGATCTCATGCGACGCGCTCTGACATTTTTCCTCTGGGCCCTGCTATTGCTCACCGTCGGTTGGATGCTTGCTTCACACCCGGTCCAGGCCGTGCCCCTGACCGACAGCGAGACCGTGGTTGAGACCGCGGTTATCAACGAGACACTGCCACTGCTCTCCGGGGACTGGATGGTCTGGACGGATGACAATGGGGGCGGGCAGCAATCACCGGTCCAGCGCATCTGGGCCCGTAACCTGTCGAGTGGAGACTCGGACCTGCTGCTGGCCAACAACCTCTCACGGTCCCGGGACCCGGCCTTGGAGGTTCCGTGGGTGGCCTGGGCCAGCAGGCGGGCCACCGGCGGTGACGTGATCTTCGTGAAGAACCTGGACACAGGTGACACCTCCACCCCGTTGAACCAAACCCCTTCCAAGATGGTGATATCCAACGCTCGCCTCTACTACCAGTTCTACAACACCAAGACCACCTACAACGAGGTCTGGGAGTATGACCTGGTAGGCGGTATCGGCCGGAAGGTCCTGGCTCCCGAGCAGTACTTCACCAGCTGGGACGTTCAGTATCCCCACCTGGTGTGGGCCAATTTCTCCAATGAAGGCAGCCATGTCTGGCTGGGTGATCTGACCAAGGATGAGGGCTGGACCGAGGTCGTCACCACCGGCCTGGGCTCCGACATCATGGCCCTGGCGGTGAACAGCCAGTGGGTGGCCTGGTACAACGCGACCAAGCTGGGTTTCACAACCCATGACGGGGCCATCACCCGATTGATCGCCACATTCTCGGGTTACGACGATGGTGGCGACCACGAGACCGCCAAGTACCTGGACATTGATGAGAGCTACCTGGTCTGGACCCACCGGACCCAGAACGCAACCACCTACGTGGAGTATGACAACGGGTCCATCTACGACATCGAGGCCGATGCGGTCCAGTCCCTGCTGGCCTCGGCAGAGGCCCGCGGTTCCAATCAGACCAGGTTGAACCTGGACCAGGAGCGCTTCCTATGGACGGATGACCGGGACGCCTCCTCAGATCTCTGGTGG
>CAYSUX010000275.1:1305-3406 GCA_964434315.1 uncultured archaeon | reverse complement strand
CTTGCCCCTAAAGTTTAAATCATCGGTTGCCCAAGCTGGTTGGAGAATGGTTACGACGGACACCAAAGCCCCTGCCAGGAGGACACCCGCCACCGCCCCGCCCCACGACCCGACTTTCGACCCGACTTTCGACCCAGTCCGTGACCCGACCTCTGATCCGGTTCCCGACCCGACACGTGATATGTCTAAAGCAGCCGATGACTCCTTCGGTAACGATCTGTCCGGATCCGTGGAGGATGTCGTGACCTTCGAAAGGTTGCCGAGCTTCGATCTGGTACCGCGGTCACAGGCCAACCAGGAATCGGACCCGAAAGAACCGTTGGCTGAAAATCGACCCGGCGCCATCCGCCCGGTACCGCAACCTCCCCTGTCGGACATCCCCTCCCCGGTTCACCCTTTTGAACCCTTGCCCAAGCCCGTACCCCATCATGAGCTCCGGTCCAAACCAGTGTACAACCATGAGCCCATGCCCAAAACAGTGCCCCATCATGAGCTCCGGTCCAAGCCCGTGTACAACCATGAACCCCGGTCCAAGCCCGTACCCCATCATGAGTTCCGGTCCAGGCCAGTGTACAACCATGAGCCCGGGTCCAAGCCCATGCCCAATTATGCCAAATATCCTATAGGCAAACCCCAATGCAAACCCCAGCGGGAGCGCCCCGGACCCCCTTCCCCCGATAACCTCGCTCAGGCAGACGATACGTCCCGTGGTCTGGCCCTTGGTATCGTCGCCCTGGTCCTGACAGCCGCCCTCCTGTTCGGGTTCATAGGCCTCTATTCCCCTCCCGAGGACCTCGATCGGGATGATGACGGGATACCCGACACCGAGGACCTCTTTCCCGATGATCCCGATGAATGGTCCGATCAGGACAACGACGGTATCGGGGATAACTCCGACCCCGACCGTGACGGTGATGGCGTGGTCAACCAGGAGGACCTGGACCCGATCAGGGACCTGGCGGTCAGTTTCAGTATCGACTGGGTCAATCTGACCACACCCCTCGGCCGGGGTCAATACGGTGATTTCTATGCCGAGCTCCATTCCAATCGCAGTGGCGAGCTGGTCAAGCTGGCCCAGTTCGATGACAACGGCAAGAGCCTGAAGGTCCCCTGGCAGACCCGTACCGAGCTGAACTGGGAGATCGAGATCAACGTGCCTGACAATCAGAGCCTGCACCACTTCAACCTGCAGGCCTACGAGGTCTATCGCTGGTCGCCCACGCTCCTGGACATAGACGGTTCCAACTCGACCATGGGGCTGACCATCTACTACGATATCGTCACCGGCAACTGGTCGGGTGACGACTCGACCGGCATCCTGGACGGCGCGCTGGACAACCTGACCGGGGATGAGGAGTACGATACTCGCCTGGGTTATCATCTCACCACCGTCGATTTCGGCTACCTGATCAACTACCAGTGGAGCTACCAGGGGGATGGCTACAATCTGACCCATCGTTTCGACCCGGCCACATACAACTCCTACGCGTCCCGGAGTCACCGCATCTCCTACTATGGCGACTTCATCGATTATGCCACTCCGGGGGAACCGGAGGTCATCGCCATCGCCGCCATGCTCAACGACACGGCCAATGAGAGGTCTATGAGCGACAGGGAGAAGGCCGACTTCATCCTGGCCTTTGTCCAGAGCCTGAGATACACCCTGGACAACACCAGCCAGGGTTGGGGCGAGTATCCCCGCTATCCTGTCGAGACCCTGGTGGATCAGATGGGCGACTGCGAGGACACCGCCCTGCTATATATCTCGCTGCTGGAATCCCTGGGCATCCAGTCGGCCCTGCTCATCCTCCCCTATGCCTCAGCCGAGGGTGGCCATGCCGCCGCCGGAGTGGATGTGGCAGGCGTTCAGGGGTCCTTCTACACCGAAAATGACCGCGACTACTACTATGCCGAGACCACCTCGGTGGGTTGGACCGTGGGAGATATGCCTCCCATGGATGATACAACGGCCTATGTCTATCCGGTCTGAGGCCGGTCCAATACCGATCCAATACCGATCCAATACCGATCCAACACCAGTCCAAACCCGGTCTGTTCATGTTCTGACCCATCTCCAACTCCAACCCAGGTCCGAGGCCTG
>CAYSUX010000275.1:0-1205 GCA_964434315.1 uncultured archaeon | reverse complement strand
CCCGGTCTGTTCATGTTCTGACCCATCTCCAACTCCAACCCAGGTCCGAGGCCTGATCGATACCCGTCCGCTTCCGTTTCGCTTTTAGCCCAACGGTCGGTTGGATCGGGACCGGGAAAACAGGCATCTCTGGCATCCGTAGGGCCGATATTGGCAAAACGATAATAGGCAGGGAGTCCTTTCAACCGCCATGCGCCATGATCCTATGCCCCGGATCCCATTTGCCGGGCGGGCCCCCGCGCCACTCTTTCTCATCGTTGCCCTCCTGATCGCCCTGCCTGCCCTCTCGGGAATGGATGGGGCCGGCGATACCGAACCCGGAACTCCCGGAACCACCGGAACTCCCGGGACATCCGCCCCGACTCGCAATATCCATCCCGGTCTGGCTCAGGTCCTGGAGATCGCGGACCCCGACGATATGGTGGAAACACTGGTGCGCTTCGATGGCTCCATCACCCGGGCCGACCGGGACCTTGTGGCCCGGGCCGGGATCGAGTGGCTGGACGAACTGACCACCCTGCCGGTGGCCCTGTTGCGAGGCGAGGCTGCCTGGATCCGGGAGCTGGCCGATCATGATCGGGTGGTATGGATGGAGCACAACTTCCCGATCGTGCCCCTGGAGCCCCTGATGGAGCAGAGTGTCCAGACCATCGACGCCACCTCCAACTGGTACAGCCGGACCCTGGATGTCCATGGCACTGAGGTGGCCACCAGCCCCGAGCTCCAGTCCCGGGCCGTATCCATCGACGGTCGGGGGGTGACGGTGGCGGTCATCGACACCGGCGTGGATGCCGGCCATCCCGACCTGGACTACCCTGACGGAAAGGTGCTCATCAACAAATGGTGCAACCTGGCAGATCCCAACGATCAGGATTCCACCTGCATCTGGGTGGAAGAGGAGAACACCGATCACTCCTACGGTCACGGCACCCATGTGGCCGGTACCATCGCCGGCAACGGCGACGCCTCGGCAGGGGAACGCCGCGGTGTGGCTCCCGGGGCCAAACTGGTGGAGTTGGGTGGCGACTGGGAGGGCGCCTTCTGGGCCGTGGCCCATGCCCTGGACTGGGTGGGCGACAACACCAAACCGGGCCAGAACTCCTACAACATCCGTCTCACCTCCATCTCCTGGGGCCAGGGCGGGAGCGAAGTTGTCTACTTCAAGGAGGACGCTGTGACCCTTCTCATGGATAAGCTGGTCTAGG
>CAYSUX010000274.1:0-3407 GCA_964434315.1 uncultured archaeon | reverse complement strand
GAAAACCTTCCTGAAGGACGTGGACCTGACATTCAGGCGCGACCCCGACAGCCACCGACCCCGCATCAACAAGCCCGGCTCACGCAAGGACCGGGAGCAGAAGGCCGCGGGCGAGTACTACTATTCGAGTCTGGGCTAGTCTATTTAAATAGTTCTCGTCAGCAGAAAAGTTTGTCGGAACACTGGCCATCGAGAGATGAAGTCGGCAAAATCGGTAAGGTAGTTTGCCGACATTGGAAATATCGCCGATCGCATATAAGTGTTGGGGTTGGTTTAAATATGAAATTGGGGCGATGGTTGAAATTGTGTGGTCGAAATCGAAAGCGTCGGCAAGCGGTTTTCCGATATTGGAAATTGCTATAAAGGGTTATACTTCGCCCCAAAATATCCTCCCATCCATTTAAATAGACAATGCCACCCTCCGGCCGCCGGTATTGCGTTATGGTTGCTCCGACGACATTGGCCAACCTGAAAGCCAAGGATATTTTCGAAGAACCCGCGGCCGTGGCCCATCCTCACGAGCCGTTATCGAAGGTTCTCAGCCGCTTTCGTTCCAAGGGCCTTTCCGAGTTGCCCATCGTCACCGACGATGAGCCCGGGGAGGCGAAACTACTGGGCCTGCTTTGCCTACCGGTCCTGCTGCGAGGTCGCCGCCTGCCCCTCTCGGCCCGGGTCGAGAATCTCATGATCCATCCCCCGCGTCTCCTCTCGAAGCTCAGCCTTCTGGATGTGACCAAGCGATTGCTGGACGGGGACTTCCGCAGCCTGCCGGTCATCGACAAGCAGCATCATCTGGTGGGTATTGTCAGCCGCCTGGGGGTCCTGAAACAGATGCTCTCCCTGAAGGCCTTTGGCGATCTGAAGGTCAAGGATATCATGACTCCCGAGCCACGGAGCCTGCTGACCAGTGACAATCTGAGTCGCGCGCGCAGCCTCATGCGAACCCTCGATGTGCGAACCCTGCCGGTCATCGACCAGGCCGGTCGTCTGGTGGGTGTCGTTGGAAACCGTGAGCTGCTGGCCGGGTCCGAACTCAGCAGTGACAGCCAGCCCGCCGGCGATCGCTCCGGTGATCGTCAGACCCCCCACCTGCGGGTCGAATCCCTGATGCGCACCACCCCGGTCACCATCAAACCCGATACGCCCCTGACCGAGGCCCTTGGTCTGATAATCGATCATAATGTATCGACCCTCTTCGTCGTTACAAAGGATCAGGGGGAGCTAAACCAGGCCCGCCTGGAAGGTGTCATCCAGACCACCGACCTGCTGGAGCTGGTGGCTCGCCCCGAGGAGGATGTGGACGAGGTCCATATCCAGCTATCAGGCCTGGAGACCGAGGATCCCATGGTGGTGGAGGACATCACCTCCCGTCTCCATCATACCCTGCAGGTGGTCACCCACAACTTCCAGCCATTGAGCTGTCATCTTCATTTCTCTTCCGAAGGGACCTCCTCCCACACCCACTTCACGGTACGCCTTCGCCTTCAGACCGACAGGAAACTTTTCGTTGCCAAAGGCGAGGACTGGTCGGAGATCATGGCTTTGAGGGAGGCCTTGCAACGGCTGGAGTCCCAGACCCAGAGGGCCCGAAGCAAGGACCGCTGAGTTGAACTGGACTGGACTGGACAGAACCATATACCAGTCATATACCAGTCATATAGTAGATTATCAGAGTAGCCTCCCTCCCATTTTTTTCTGAGCAGTACAGAATTAGAATCGTTCCCTGCTTCTATGCCGTTGGTATCGTTTATTGACACGTCCTTATTATGTATAGCTGATAATCACATCATCTAAATCCATTGTGATTATTATAATCTTATATACCCTCGTTGAGCTTTCATAGTTAGATGTTTTGAATGATAAGATCAACTCTTGGTCCTTGTTAATAAAAGAATTATCAGACAATAATCTTATCGACAAGACATTCGGTCTACTCCATTTCTCTCCATCTTCAGAATAAATAATGGTAATAGGTCTGGTATCCATCCCATTAGTAGTCCGAATATCCTCATAAGAACCAATGGCATATAATCCTTCGTTCGAAGGTAAAAGATTACTATGAATATAAAGAGGAATTCTATCCCCTCTAGTCCAGTTTTCACCATCTATCGAAAAAAAGGAATAAGAATATTCATATGCTCCAATAATAGCACCGGTTGCAATGTATTCATTATCTGAATTAAGAGCAATCGTTTTATAATATCCCTCCGTATAACTTAATAATCTCCAATTTATCCCATCTAAAGAGGAGTAAATATATGTATTAGATATTCTATGGGGATCCAAAGCATATAAATACCCATCTGAAAGTTCATTGATGTAGCTGAATTGGCAGTCCATATTCTGAGGATATATATCTAATTCAATAATTTGAGGTTTACTCCAGTTAATTCCATTATCACTGAAAGAAATCCAGTCAACCTTGTTATCATATTCCTCAAAATAGAATAACAATGAGCCATTGGATAACGAAACAACAATAAAGTGATCGATAAAAGAATCAACAGTTACATTTGAATTATTCAAAATAATTATAGGTTCAGACCAATTAATGGTATCATTTGACATAATTATATTGAATCCAACGTTTTTTACAGAGTAAATGATTATGTACTCTCCTGAATCTTTTTGTGTAATTGCATATGAATAAATAATATTAACCTCATAAGAATGAACATTGACATTGGGGTTGTCAATTGGATCCCAGTCGACACTGATATCTTCCTTGGCGTAAGGAAAATAACAAATAGTTAATGTGGCTATTACCAGAAGTATTGAAATAAATATGTATACAAATTTCATATTATTCATTCTCCCAGATGCTTTTGCTAATCAACTGAGGATCAATTAATATGGTATTCACTATATATAGTTATTGTCAAATCTGTGGTAAATTTTATTTGCGATTATTTAGCGCCCGCGCTAAAGTGAAGGGGGCGTAACGGCGGCGGATCCCGGTTCAGGTATCTTCGGCGTCCATGGGCGCGGAAAAGGACATGTTCACCTTGATGATGCTCGCGTACATCGCCGGTAGCAGGAACATGGCGCCCAGCATCGAGAAGATGATCAGGACCATGATGATGGCCACGAACCAGTAGAGCGCCGATATGGCTATCATGAACGAGGCGCACAGGCCCATCAAGGTGACGCCGGTGGCTTCGAAGAGAGAGAGCCCGGTCTTGCGTACCGCCCGGTGTACCGAGGCCAGCGACATGTCCGATTCGGATATGCGCTGGGTGATATGGATGGAAAAATCCACACCCACACCGATAACGATGGAGCCGATCATCACCGTCACCAGCGAGAGGGACTGATTCAGCATCACCATGGTCAATGGCTGGAGGGCCACGACCCAGCATACCGGGAGTGTTGTCAGAGCCGCCAGTTTCCATGAACGGAAGGTTGGT
>CAYSUX010000273.1:0-3416 GCA_964434315.1 uncultured archaeon | reverse complement strand
TATATTGTTGTTGTTCAGAGTTTGCAGTCTGTTTTTGATGTTTTATCCATTCAGTCCTTTGAGGTTGTTCAGACAATCCAGACCGTTGAGGCTGTTCAAACCCGTTTGCAAAAGGCGTTGTTGCCCCTGACCGATACGACCATGGCCTTCACCTGGGCCCCCTTGGGCGCTCCCGGGATGAACATGACATAGGAGCCCCGTTTGGCGATGCCGTCACCCCGACGACCCAGATCGACGATCTGCACATCGTAGGTCTCCCCTTCCTTGACCTCGTTGATGGCCGTGGCCGGGGGTGCCTTGACCACTCGCAGGGGTCGGTGGGCGCCACAGGCCTCGCATCGCAGCACCTGGGTGCGACCCTCCCGGTCCAGGAAGGTATCGGGCTTGCCACATTCGCCGCACAGGACATAGGATTTGGTGTACTCGCGCACCACGGCCTCGATCTTGCGGGCGGGCATCTTGCCCTGCAACACCAGCCGCTTGCCATCCACCGTACCGGCGGTACCCAGTTCACGCATCAGGTAATTGGAGAAATGGCTCTTCTCCCGCCTGAGCAGACCGCGCATCTCCTCGAAGTTGCGAATCAGGGTGCGTTTACCCTCGTAGAGCACCTCCGGCCTCGGAAGGGTGAAGCGGGAATCATCGGACAGGCTGTCGAGTCCCTCGCGAGCGCGCTCCAGCAAGGCGGTGTAATCAAAGCCCATTGTCTCGGCCAGGCTGGCCTGTTGATAAAAACCTTGGGGTGACAGGTGCGAGGGAGGGGGGTCCAGCGCAGTAACAGGCTCGGTGGCAGGCTCAGTAATAGGCCATGAAAGCCGCCAGGTTATCACCACATCTGGGACAGTCGAAAAGAGGCTCGGTACAACCCCCATGGTAGACGCAATTATCTGAGTTGCACCTGGCGAAATGGTCGCTCTTCTTCAGGGGCTTGGTGCATACCGCGCAAACGGTCGCGATCTTGGGTCCCGGCATCGTCGGGGTTAGGGTTGTGGTTGGGGCCACTCCTAGAACCGTGGGACCTGACGTTTTGGCACTCTTTGAACCTGGTTTCACGGATCCGGGAACCCGCTTGATAGCGCCCCTGTTCTTCACGGCCTTCTTCACGACGCTCTTCATAACACCTTCGGCCTCCAACCTCTTCCTGAGCACGCCTGACATCTGGGTGGCCCGGCGGATATGATTCTCGAGTTGAGCCCGACGCTCTCGCATCCGGTGGACCAGGCTGTTCATGAAATCGTTGTCCACCAACCTTATCGGGGTCCGATCGATGACATCGGCCATCTGGGTCATGACCAGTTCATCCTCCCGGATGACCTCGGCCAGCTCCCTGAGCAGGGCAAAGGTCTCCAGCGCCAGGGTGCGGTTCAAAGCCTTGCGCTTGGCCAACTTCTTTGCCGGTGGGGATTGTTTGGTCCCCTTGGTGTCAGTCTGACGCGGGGTCTTCTGGTCATCGGTCACCATGGCCTACACTGCTGAAATTTACCCTACGTTATATAAAAGAGTTTTCAAATGAGAGCTCATGTCCCCAGGTATGACGGTTGATCTTTTCCACGACGCCCGGTTCGCCCTCATCGGGATGATCCACCTGCCCAGGCTTCCCGAGCCGGCCGGACCCGAGACCATGGAGGGCCTCAGGGAGAGGGCCTTACGAGACGCGAGGCTCATGCTCGAGGCCGGTTTCGACGGCCTGCTGGTGGAGAACTTCGGTGACCACCCGTTCTATCCGGACAGTGTGCCGCCCTACACCGTGGCGGCCATGACCGGGGTCGTGGAACGACTCGTGAAGGATATCGATCTGCCTGTGGGGGTCAATGTCCTGCGTTGCGACCCCAAAGCCGCCCTGGGTATCGCCGCGGCCACCGGCGCCGCCTTCGTGCGGCTCAATGTCCACACCTGGCCGGTGATGACCGACCAGGGCCTCCTCCAGGGCCGCGCCCATGAAACGGTGCGGCTGCGGGATCGGCTCTGCCCGGCTGTCAAGCTGTGGATAGATGTGGGGGTCAAACATGGCCGCTCCACCGCCCCGAGCCTGGCTCAGGAGGCCGCTGACAACGTCCGCCGGGGAGCCGCCGACGCCCTGCTGGTCTCGGGCCCGGCCACCGGCGCCGCCGCCGACCCGGCCGACCTCGAAATGGTGGCCGCCCTGGACCTGAAGGTCCCTCTGCTACTGGGCTCGGGCCTCTCCGCCGACAACCTGGCAACCTATGCCGGCCCGGCCCGGGGCGCCGTTGTGGGCACCGCCCTCAAGGCCCACGGCAGGGTCGAGAATCCTGTGGACCGGGAGCGGGCGCGGGCGTTGGTCGGGGCCCGTGATGAAATGGTCTAGACCCTTTGCACCAGGCCTTGGTGAAGGTTCGTGACCGGCTGGCCTAGGCCTGGCGAAAGAGACCAACGAATAGACCCAGCGAATAGATGAAATGCTGGATGAACAGGACCACCGGGGTGTAGACCAGGGTCTTGAGCGAGCGGGCCTTGAGCCCCACGAATATCCCGGCCAGGCCGATGGTGACAAAATAGAACAGGGTCAGGGCGAGAGGTACCCATACCGGTCCAAACCCCTTGATGAATTCGGGGATATAGTCGTTGAAAGGTACCATACCAATGTTCCCGGGCCAGTTGACACTCATGAGACCGGCGGCCCATAGCCCCATCATGAAGAAGAAGGCGAAGAAGAAGGCGAAGTGACGTAACTGCATGGCGTCGGGGTGCATACGCACCACGTTGGCCCTGGTCTTGCCGTAAGAATACATCTGCTGGGCAAAGGCCACCGGGCCCATGCGGCGATGGTGCCAGACCACCATGTTGGGGGCGTAAAGCAACCTGTGGCCCGCCTTCTGCAGTCGGATGTCGAACTCCACGTCCTCTCCCGGGAAGAGGGTCCTGTGGAAGCGTATCTTCTTTGCCACATCCTTTTGGAGCAGGTAGTTGCAGGTTGGGTTGTGGTCTATCTCGTGAGCCCGGGTGCCGCCCGCGGTGTAGCGAAACGAGAACAGGAAACGGGAGCCGAAGATGCGGCCCACGGCCTGGGCAAAGGGAGGCTCGTTGGGAGGTGTGAAGTTGGGCCCGCCCACACCCACGAAATCGGGATTTTCCCGCAAATGGATGATCCCCTTGGATAGCCAGTCCTCCTTGAGAATGCAATCATCGTCGGTAAAGGCGATATACTCTCCGATGGCCTTGTCGATGCCGATGTTACGCTTGCGGCCGGGGCGCAGGGGATAGTAGAGTATCTTCAGGTCCATCTTGGGAAAGCGGGTCTTGAGCTCCTCCAGATGATCGTTCTGTCGGTCGCCGATGAGAATGACCTCGAATCGGTCCCTGGGATAGTCCAGCTTGTCCACCGAGCGAAGCAGACCCCGGACATAGAGGCTCTCGTCCACGGTCGGGACCACCAGGGAGATGAAAGGTGATTCGAC
>CAYSUX010000272.1:1783-3465 GCA_964434315.1 uncultured archaeon | reverse complement strand
AAGGAGTCTATTCCATGGTCGGCCCAGTAGAGGCCCGATTCACGGTAGATGGTCTTGACGACCACATGATAGGGTACATCGTTGCCGTCGTCGTTGGAGCCCGTACCCACCCAGAGCCAGCCCAGCTCGCGCATGGAATCGTCATCAAGGTCGATGATGATATGCTCGATACAGTCTGTCTCGCCACCGCCTTGCTGGTAGTAATCGTAAATGGCGCCCGGGCCTTCGTCGTTGCCGTCCTGACCGTCGCCGTCCACACCCTCGGGATAGAAGGTGAAACCGGCGAACAGGTTGGCCGAAGGACCGGAGTTGTTCCAGAGTACGGTCACATTGAGATATTCCATCTCGGTGGTGATGTTTATCTTGCGGTAATCGACGAAATTGCCGTTCTGGGAACCGTTCCATTCCAGTTCGACCCGCTCGGCCGCCAGGTTCACGCCGGTATCGTCGGCGACATCCCTCATCAGTGATAGGCTCTGCTTGAGCGCCTTCTCGGCCGGGGCCACACCACTGATGTAGCGACCGGCATGATAGCGGGTGATGGCCGTATCGATGTTGTCCTCGATATCGTCGATATCCTTCTGGAGGTTACGAGCTATCGTATCCTTGCCATCGTAGAGCAGCATCTCGTAGGCGATGTCCAGGTTACGCCGGGCGTCGTTGGTGTTCTCCATGATATGGCCCCTGGCCAGATGGTCCATGTCCAGACCATCGAAGGCATAGGTGTGGGAGCGATAGGACATGATTGTGTCCGACTGGTCCCAGAGCCAGTGCTGGGAGCTTACATAGCCGCCGTCAACATAGTTCAGCCAGCCATCGTGGGGATGGTGTAGCCCGAAGAAGTGGCCGGCCTCGTGAGCCGCCACCGAGGTCCAGGGAAAGACCCCTGCGCCAGGCGTCGTCGGATTGTCCTCGGCCCGCCGGTGAGCCTCGTTGTTGACCTGGAAGATGCCCCAGGGTTTGCCGTCGGGAGCGTTCATGGCCACGCCCTGGGGGGCCACCGGGGCGGCCACCGAATAGGCGCTGTCCTCGAACTGGATGAATATGGCGATGACATTGAAGGAATCATCGGGACCGGTGTAGTACTGATCGCGATGGGTCTCTATCTGGGCCATCAGCGGTTCGGTATCGCATTGCTGGGGCGCGGAACGATCCTTGCACTCATCGATGGCGTCGTAGAATCCCGGGTCGTCGGCATACTCGTAATTGAACTTTACCTCGCCGTTGATGTTGGCCCATGGGAATCCCGTTCGTAACCGGTCCAGGACCTCCTCCATGTCCAGGGCTGTTTGCTCGTCCTGGGTCACCGGAGCCTCCTCGTAGTAGACATAGGAGTTGATGTAATATTCAGGGGCATAGGTGGGATGATAGATGTACGACGGTGAGAATCTGAAACTGAGGGCATGGTGGAAGTCTCGTGCGATATTCTCGTTGAACTCGGCCGGGCTGATACAGTAGATCGAGGTGCTACAGCCCACATCCCAGATGGGAGGGTCGTCCTCGGCCGAACCCCACATCAGATCGTCATCGACGACCTCGAAGAAGTTCGGGGCCGCGCCCACGTCGAGCCACAGGAAATCGTAGAGGCCTCCCCAGGCCCGCATGGTGTGAATACCCCGGCGTTCCCAATCCGCGCTGTGATACTTGTAATAATGATACTCGTCCACCGGCAATACATTGTT
>CAYSUX010000272.1:0-1773 GCA_964434315.1 uncultured archaeon | reverse complement strand
CGGATTCCATGCGAGTCCAGCTATCGAACAGGAAAAGGGTGTAGGAGTTGACCCCGAAATCCAAACCGTAGGAGGCCTTGTTGTCGTTCATCCACTCCTCGAGCTTTGCCGCGTCGATGAGCTGGACCGTACTCAAAGGGTCTGTCAGCAGACGGTTATGATCGGGATGGGTGACACCTGCGATATGGTCATAGTTGTCCAGATATTCCTTGTTCTCCTCATCGTAGAAGATAAGACCCTCATCACCCAGGGCCATATACTCGGAATTATCATTGGCGGCGGCAAACAGGTCACTGGCGAAATCGTCGGAGGCGACATCGTAGTGGAAGTTGTAATTGAACTGCTGGTACTCGAACACCTGGGTCGGAAAGCCGCGTATCGTAAGGCCGGTATTCCTTGGCCACCCGGCCCTCGATGTAACTCTCGTCAAAGACCCCTTGCTCGAAACCCACAGTCACGACATGGATGTCCATGGTATGCTCGATTATCTCCGGACTCCGGATCCCGTGAACCGGTATGTCCTCTTCCTGAAGATATTCGTAGATGACAACGCTCATGAAGGAGAGGAGCAGGATGACCGCGATGGCCAGGGGCACAGACCATTCACGAAGAGTGTCTTTGAAATCCCTCTCTGTCGTCATCGGCCTGCCGGGAGCGCTGGTTGCCAAAGGCTCGGCTTCCAGTGGTTCTGCCTCAAGGGGCACCTGTGAACGGTCTGATGGCATCGCTCATTTCAGGACAACGGTAGTATAAAAAAATCCCCTTTACTCAAACCTGTTCGTTCTTGGTGTTTTTCTGAAATAATCTCATGGTATGGCTCCATGCTCAACTACCTTCTTGACAGACCGATACCCCATTCCCAAAAGGATAATGCTATTCACCCGACTCGAATTTTTGCCCATCGATGAGTATATTCCTACCAACAGATCTACTGCGTTGAGTGGCCTGGTCCACGTGTTTCAATATCCAGGTGTTCTCTGATCTTATAAAGTTCCAAACCTCGATGAATGGTTTAGGCAAGCGTAACATGTTGGAATCGAGATTCTTCTTCCACTTGGGGATTGTCCATTGCCCTTTGTTATCCACAGTGTAATCGACGGCGATGGCCGATATCTCGGCCGAGAAGGTGTCCAGATCATCATTCTTGTAATCCCGAACATCGATGATGTTGACCGATGCCACCCGCAGCCCCTGCAAGACGTTCCTTTGTCCCATCTCGTCCATCTTGTCCAGCAGTTCGGCCCATTCCCCAAAGAGAGATTCGGTCATCAACATTTTCAGAGTATCCCGGTCCTTGTTCGACCAGGCTCGCTGGAATAGAATGAAGAGGTTCTTGACAAATCGGATCAGCTTCTGTTTTCGCCAGATGGGATCCTGTCGTTCCAGGATTTTCAACGCGGAATTCACAAGCCATATCTTCTGCATTCTCAGATAGAGCTGGTAGAGGTAATAGGCTCCCAAGCCCATCAGGGCGACCAGGGCAATGATAACATCGCCCTCGCCGTTGCCCCCGCTACCACCACCGCCCCCGCCTCCTCCCCCCCCGGCCCCGGAGAGGACATCGAGGGGCTTGTTCACGATGACAAAGAAAATAAGAATAATAGTTGCCAGACCGAGGACAACCAATGTGCGATATGATCTTTGCCCCTTGAAGAAGTCTGTCAGGCAGTTCATGAGGCTACCGGCTTTACCCTGCATCGCCCATGAAGTGATCTGTCCTTGATTAAGGTTTTGAAGAGCCTGAAACTTTCCAAATATCACCTTCTTTGATAC
>CAYSUX010000271.1:0-3465 GCA_964434315.1 uncultured archaeon | reverse complement strand
GCGCCCAAGAAGAAAAAGGGGTTTCAGGTGGTCAATTAGCTCCCGGTGAGAGGGGGGTTCCCCGGTCAGATTCCAACAACCTTAATAGCCAGCCTTGTCATAGTCTGGGTCAATGGTCCAGTTGGTGGAGAACCAGCCCGATGCCTACACCTACCGGCACTTTGGCAAGCGGGTGGTACGAGGCGCCCTTCTAATCACCATCTTCTTCGCTTTCTCAGCCCTTCTGATCGGCGGTGGCACCGACAACCTGGATGACCTGGTCACAACCGTGATGGAGCAGGGTAACTTCAACTCGGAGGGGATCGAGGGCTCCATCATGAAGATCTTCTTCGTCATCCTGGTCGGTTTCATGCCCCTGACCTGGATGGCCATGCACATCGCCAAGTCCTACCGCAAGGGCTACAAGAAGCTCGAGGCCGACAAGACCGGCCCGGCCGCGATGGTCACCGGCGCCCGGGTGGCCCTGATGATCGTCTCGACCATGGCCATCGCCCCCATCGCCATGGCCTTCGACGCCCCGGTCACGGTCATCAACTACTACCAGGACTGGTTCCTGCGCATCTTCTTCACCTTGCTGGGATTGGCGGTCCTGCTCCTTTTCGTGGCCCCGGCCATCACCCTTCACCGCCGGACCCCTGGTCGGGGACTCTACCTCTCCGGAATACTGGCGGTCCTCGCCGGGGCGATCATCATCTTCCACGCCAATCAGGTCTGGTCAGCCTCGGTCTTCGATCTGACCCGCTCCAGCGACCTCTACATCGGCGCTCATTCCAAGGACGGTTCCGATGATTTCAACGGTTATATCGACGAGTTCCACCTATACGACGGGGCGTTGAGCTCCACCGAGGTGAACACCCTCTTCCATACCTACACGGTGCCTTACGGGCCGGATCTGCGCTCCAAATGGAAGTTCGACGAATCGGACGAAGCCACCATCGCGCCCGACAATATGGGCGAGAACGACGGTACCCTCACCAATGGCGCCTACTGGAGCCAACACGGCAAGCTGTACGGGGCGCTGGACATGCGCGGCGATGAGGCTGTGGTCAGGGTCTCCGACCATATCTCCCTCGACGTGAACGAGGAGGATTCGGTCACCTTCGCCCTGTGGTTCAAGCCCAAGGCCGATAACGAAACCCAGTATCTCTTCTTCAAACAGTCGGGACCGGCCCAGTACTACATCATCCTGGGCAGCGGCAGGCTCACCTTCCTGGTCAAGGACATCGAGGGTCAAAGCAAGAGTGTTCGCTCTTCATTGCAGGATTTCGACGACGGGGACTGGCACCATGTCGCCGGGGTCATCGATCGCGATACCTACCAGATACACCTCTATATCGACGGGGACCTGGAAGACTCCAAATCGATCTCCAAGCTCGGCTCCTTCGCCGGTGGCACAGGTCTGCGGGAGTTCAGGGACTCCTATGGCCTGGTCATGGCCATCGTCGCGGTCCTGGTCTTCCTGACCGGGATCATCATGCGCCGTAACTCCGGAGCCATCCTGCGTCAACAGCGTAAACATTTCACCACCCACCTGGAGGGGTGAGGGCGCTCGCCTCAGATTGGCCCTCAAAGTACCGGCCCCGTAGCCTGAAGGGCATCGTCGGGAATCCCACCGCCGTGAACCATCTGCGCAGATGGGCGGAATCGTGGCAAGGGGCAAAGCCACCCGAGAAACGAGGGCTCATCCTGGCCGGTGACCCGGGTATCGGCAAGACCACCGCTGCCCATGCCCTGGCCCATGACTTCGACTGGACACTCATCGAGCTCAACGCTTCCGACGCCCGTAACGCCGCCGCCATCGAGAAGGTGGCTCTGCGTGGGGCGCTCTACGATTCCTTTGGCCCGGACGGGAGCTTCCAGCAGGCCTCCCGGGGTTTTCACAAGCTTATCATCCTGGACGAGGCCGACAGCCTGGTGGAGCGGGTGGAAGGCGGGCGGAAACTGACCAAGGACCTCTCCGACCGGGGAGGCAAACCTGCCATAGTACGAACCCTGCGTCAGACCAATCAGCCCATCATCCTCATCGTCAACGATCTCTACTCGCTGACCAAGGGCTCGGGCGGGCCATTGCGAAGCCTGACCCGGATAATCCGTTTCCAGAAGCTCAGGGTCCCCACGATGGTGGCCATCCTGCAGCGGGTCTGCGATACCGAGGGCGTCAAGGCCGAGACCGAGGCACTGGCCGAGCTGGCCCAGAACGCCGCCGGGGACCTGCGAGCGGCGCTCAACGACCTGCAGGGATTGGCCGAGGCCGGTGAGGTAACCCTGGACCGGGTAAGATGGCTTGGAAGCCGGGACCGGCAGAAGGAGATGATGGAGCTGTTGGAGATCGTCTTCGAGACCATGGATTACCAGACTCCCCGCAAGGCCGCTCACGATGTGGAGGAGAATCCCGAGACCATCGCCCTGTGGGTGGATGACAATCTGCCCCGGGCCTACACCGACCCCTACGACCTCCAACGCGCCTACGACGCGCTGTCACGGGCCGATCTCTATCTGGGTCGGGTCCGACGCCGCCAGTACTATGGCTTCTGGTCCTATGCCAGCGAGATGGCCACCTCGGGAGTGGCCCTGGCCAAGAAACGGCCTTTGAACTACCATTCCCGCTACCGCTTCCCCTCGTGGCTCATGCACATGGGTCGCTCCAGGGGCAGGCGGGCCGTGCGCAAGAATGCACTATCGGCATTGGCCCGCCATTGCCACACCTCCACCACCAACGCCCTCACCGAGTTGCGGCCCCTGTTTGCGACCCTGCTTAACCTGCCCCTGCCCGAACCCGCCACGGAACCTGTCACGGCAGTATCAAACGCCGCGGTATCCGACACCGCGATATCCACCGACTCCCCGCCTGTCGATAACGAAGGGCCTGCCGGCGCCGCCATGGCCACAGCCACAGCCACATCCACACCAAGGCCCGCTCTCACACCCTCACCCTCACCCATACCAACGCCCACAACCGCGACTACGCCAACGCCCAAGGCCGGGTTCGCTCCCGGCCCCACGATCGTGGCCGCCTTGAAGCTGGAGGCTCCCGAGCTGGCCTACATCATGGACACAAAACCCGAATCGGCAGAAGTCAAGGCCCTGCTGGAGGCCGCCAAACCCCTGGGCTGGGGACCGATGGAGAAGTTGCGAGGCAAAGCGGCCAGGGAGGCCATGCAGGGTGCGTTGGAGGCGCCAACCAAGGCGAAGGGAAAGGGCAAAGCCAAGTCCAAAGGCAAGACCAAAGCCGTAGGGAGCGCCAAGGACCCAAAGGGCGCAAAGGGCGCAAAGGGCGCAAAGATCAAAGATGACAAAACCACAAAAGGGTCTCTGACCGAAACGGTCGAGGATTCGCCTGACCCGGCTGAAGAGGATACACCTGATGGAAAAGCAGCAACGGCCAAACAGGACAAATCCCAGAAGACCCTCTTCGATTTCTGAGACTGTTGATGATCCGCTCCCAAGAGATAATAATCCGTCTGA
>CAYSUX010000270.1:0-3489 GCA_964434315.1 uncultured archaeon | reverse complement strand
CGCCTCCTTTTCTTGCCTCTACCGTCTCTTGCCTCATCGAGCGCGGTTTGGCTTGTCTTGCCTGCCCTTCGGCCTGCTTGCCCACCTGCCCGCGTGGCTGCCTACCCGCCTCTACTTTGCTTGGCTTTACCTTACCTTGCCTGCCCGGGCCTGCATTCTATTCTATCGCGTACCAACTTGTGAACTGGTTCAGTTCTTCAGGAGCTTCTCCTTGGCCGCGATGAACTCCTCATTGGTCAACATCCCCTGCTTCTTCCAGGCCATCAATTTTTCCATCTCGGCCATGAAATCACCGGTATCGCTTTTCGAGGCTGTGGCGGTGGCCACTTCCTCTTCCTTTCGCTTCTTCTTCTCGATCCCGATGAACAGCAGGTCCAGATCCTTGATGGCAATGGAGATCTGCTCTTGCAGGTTGATATCCTCGGTGACCTTGGCGATCTTCCGGATCTCCACCATTCGATCCATGCAACGGTGTAATTCCCTTTCGTAATCCCTGTCGACATGGCCCTGCTCTATTCGCTCGACCACATCGTTTATCCGCTCCTGGATTCCCACCGCGGTCTGGTCGGCGCTGGTCACCAGTCGTAACCTCAGTTTCTGGGCCGCCTCATCCTGCTCCATCTTCTCCAGCAAACCCAGGGTCTCGATGTCAGGCTTGAGGCTGATGAGCGCGAAAGCGGCTCTTCTTTGCACCGAGATGCTCTTGTCCTTCAGTTCAGCCTGCAGGATCTCAACGGCGCGGTTGTCCCCCAGGTCCACCAGGGCCTCGGCGGCGGCCTCCCGGATCTTGGTGTTACCATCGTCCAGGGCCTCCACCAGCGCTTCCACGGCCCGGGGGTCCTTCAACTTGCCCAGCCTGCGGGCAGCCATCTCACGATAGTAATCGTCGCCTTCCTGAAGGTCTTTCAACAGGGCATTCACGCGCTTTTTTCGAGAAAGAGCCATGAGAACTCCATACCGGTCAAGGCGACACTGCTTAACAGTTTTTCGCAACAATTAACAATTCCCGGGACTCATACCGCCGAGGCCCGGATACGGTCCAGGAAGAGGTTCACTTCAGCCTCACTGATGACCAGCGGTAGCCTGAACCGGATGGCCCTGGGACCCGATTTGAGGGCCATGACCCCGTGGTCCGACAGGTGTTTGATCATGGCGTCCCGGGTCTCAACCTTCTCCAGCGTGAAGGCGATCAGGGAGCCGACGCCCCGAACGTTGGCAAAGGCGCCGTTATCCCCGGCGATGGTCCGGAGACCTTCGACGAACAGCGCGCCCATGGCGGTGATGTTATCAGCCAGCTTCCCGGTCAGGATGATGTCGATGAACTTGCGGCAACGGACCATATCGGTGAGACTACCGCCCCAGGTGGAGTTGATGCGCGATGAGGTGGCAAAGACATTGCCTTTTACCTCATCCACCCGCTTGTTGGCATAGATGCCGCAGACCTGGGACTTCTTGCCAAAGGCCACGATATCGGGAGCCACGTCATGATGCTGCCACATCCAGGGTTTGCCGGAGCCGAAGAAGCCGGTCTGCACCTCGTCAAAGACCAGCATCGCCTCCTGCTCGTCGGCGTACTTGCGAAGCATCCGAAACAACTGGGGCCGGAAGTGGTTGTCGCCACCCTCCCCCTGCAACGGCTCGATGATGATGGCCGCGATACGATCCCGGTACTCGGCAAAGGCGGCCTTTAGCTCCTCCTCGGTCTGCTTCTCCGAGGCCTCGATGTCGTTGGCGATGTCACCTTCCAGATCGAACTCGATGGCCGGATTGTGGACCCTGGGCCATTTGAACTTGGGGAACAGGGCGACCTTCACCGGGTCGGTGTTGGTCAGGCTCATGGTGTAGCCGGACCGGCCGTGGAAGGCATCCTTGAAGTGGAGCACCACCAGATCATCGCTGTTGTCCGTCATCGTCCGGCCCAGCTTGCGGGCCTTCCAGTCGAAGGCGGTCTTGAGGGCGTTCTCCACCGCCAGGGCTCCGCCAGCCACCCAGAAGTGGTGGGGGAAGCCTTTTGGCGTCACCTTTGTGGCAAAGGCCGAAACGAACTCGGCCATCTGTCGGGTGTAGATATCCGAGTTGGCCGGATTGTTCACGGCCGCCAGCTTCATGGTCTCGACGAACTCCGGGTCGGCCATGGCCGGATGGTTGTAGCCAATGGGCCATGAAGCGAAATTGGTGAAACCGTCCAGGTACTCCTTGTTGTTGGCGGCGTCGTGGAGCCAGACCCCGTGGGACTTTTTCATATCGAATATGTGATGGTAGCCGTCCACGAGCTGGTGGCGGCGCAGTACGTCGAGAACTTCGGTGGCCTTGATCATGTGATTCACCTGATATGGCATAGTCTGATGGAGCCCGGGACTTGCCGAACTCGAATTGCCAGCCAATGGCCTCAACCCCTTTTAGGCTTGGGGGGACAATTGTTTGCATGCTTTAAAATTGGTAGAAAAATATTAGAACTTTGTAGTTACAAGAATGAAGTCAGTTGAAAATGATGTATTGTCAATAGATATACAAACTTTTCGATGGCAATCTTTACCATCGATGGTAAGTACAATCTCCGACCACGTAATGGCTTGTGACTATCACCAAGAGTGAATCGAGAGTGTGGTAACTTGAGCATGATTAGGTTACAAACTCTACCACCACAAAGCTAATATGCCTCCTGCCGTTCCATCCACGTAGGTGGGGCAGAGATGCTTTCAGAGCGGCTGGTGATTCCCTTGAGCTTGAGGTCCATTGTCATCCTGATCGCCGTCGTAGGGGCAACTGTGGCCATCCTGGACGTCTCTGAGGGTGTCTCTGGGAATACTGCCCCTCAGGTGGACTCCCTGGACTTCTCATCGGTGGTGACAAATCGGACCGAACTACGTTCTTAGAGCCGAGTCATCCATGCCATCATCGTTTGCTATTAACAATTCCACTTGACAATATAACTAGTAACACGATAATTGTGAAATCGAGTGAGGGTGAATCATCATCATCGGCATCACCACCATCTCCAACAGTTATCTGAACCGTATCAGTAGCAGTCAAGCCATCATCATCGGTAACTCGCAATACAGAATTGACTTTGGTCGCGTATGGAAAGCTATAGTTCGCAATGCCCGTTTCGTCCGAGGACCATTCAAAGATGCCGTTGGCATCGAAATCCCACTCCCATTTGACGATATGACCATCGGTGTCACTGCCTTGGCCAGTAATACGAAATTCCTCATTGACACCAACTGAAATGTCTGGACCTCCATTTGCAGATGGTAGCTCACTTGTTTCATTAAAGTATATAATCTCCCTATTGCTATTCTTGGGTAGAATTGTATTAAATACCCAATCGTCAACAATCTCAAGTGTGACTTCGGTGTCAACATCAATAGGGTTGTTAGCAGGGCAGTAAATTGTAGATGGAAATTGAAGCCAACCAGGATCTCCAGTATTTCGATCTCCCCCAAAATACTTAGACGCTGATACTGTTACCCCGTCTGTAACTACTTT
>CAYSUX010000269.1:717-3501 GCA_964434315.1 uncultured archaeon | reverse complement strand
TATCGAACCGCCCCATTTTTGGTCGAAATACATTATAATGATTACGATGAGGGACGAGAATAGGGGTGCTCTATGCACAAACACATACTATTTGGACTTATCACTACCGTGATAATACTATTTGCTCAAGGAGCCGCTGGCGAGCTTGGCCTCCTGGATGAAACAGAAGTGATAATCAGCGAAGGGGAATACCATGGCGCCGGATTAGGTGTTAGTTCCCGTCGATCAGAACAATATCAAAATCTCGTCGTAGTCCCTCCTGATACAGTGACGCTTATCAATATCGCTGACTTCTACGATGACTATGATAATGGGAAGGAACGTAGAATTGTAATCAAAATGCACATCGACGACAACGTAGAGACGCATTACGACGAAGAATACGATCAGGTGCCGTTCGAAGTCTCGGACCTGCCCATGAGCATGAACGAGTATATCACTCAGGAGGGGGGGAATCCCCAGACTCTTGTTGTAAAGACTGAGTATATGCTCTATCAATGGGAGAATGACCATTGGGATTTGATCGGTTGGCAGACAGTATCAATGGAGGCTTATGTCATCAAGGTCGGCGAAGCCTAAGCCTTGCCATATCTGCGGCGGTTCTGGCCATATCGGCGGTGGAAGGCACGAGGAATTTCCATGCCCGGCTTGCCAGAGTGGTGGGAAGGAGAGCTAGCCAGAAGGATTAACCTTTGTTAAATTATGGTCGCAATCACAACAGTTCAGAAAAGATAACCCCGTAAGGGGTAGGGTTTTGCGTGGGTCTCCCGGACAGAAGGAAAGGGAAGTTGAACCATCGATGAATAAACATGAGAAGGTAAGTAATACAACCGAAAAAGCAAAGAAGTAAGATTTCCCGGGGGCCACGAAGACACTCTTGAGTACCCCACAATCGACGTGGCCCTCATTCATTTTTGAATCCGTGGGGGTTCGCTCCACAAGGATGGTTCTTGGCGTGGAATGTATGGTCTCGATCTCGATAGCCCTGTTGTGAATCCTGATCTCAAATTGACAGCACTGGCTCTGCCTGAAAAGTAATAGCGCCATCGCGGCCATCAAAAAATAAAGGTGGGATGGGGGTGCGGTCCAAGGTGTAGCAGCAGGCAGCCGCGACGGCAACTGGTATCACGTCTGATAATCCGCCTATTAGCTCTTGACTGACGATGATCGAAACAACACTGACGATATTTTTCCTGGATCTCCATTGTACCCTATGGATTCGCCCTGGGTCCCTGTTGGCCGGCTTACCAGGCTTCCACGGTCGGTATCATGTTGTAGAGTTCCAGCCAGTTCCGGGTATCGGTGGTGTTGGTGGGGTCTGGAACCGGGAATATCTCTTTGAGCCTGGGATCGTCCTTGAGGTCCTGGGGCAGCAGGTCCACGGTCCAGTTCCAGTAATCATGGTAATTGGAAGGAAGCTGTTCGGGAGGCTCGGGCTCGGTGCTCAGGGTCTCGGTACTGATCTGGGCGAAGCCTATGGCGATGACCATCACCCGCTCCTGTTTGGCATACCAGCCTTCCCCTATCAATCGCATCTGGGCTCCTTTGGTGAAGAAGGCGGAGGCCTCGGCGGTACCGTTGTATATAAAGAAGCGGGTCTCGTAGCCCTGGGCCGTTGTCCGGGTGCCGAAGTATAGTTCATCTTCCGGGTTCACGTTCTTGTCGCCACTCTGTTCGGCCAACCCGTCGAAGATCGCCTCCTGGATACGATCCCACAGAAAGCCGTTGGGTTCCTTCAATGTGATGAGTATCAACGCCGCGGGATATCCGTCCCCGTCCTTGGCCTCATCCATGTAGAATCGCAGGCCGCCCTGGACCGCTCCCAGCCCCCGGGACAGGGTATGCACTTCCTTCAATTCCCAGCCGGTTTGAAGCTCGGCGGATGGAACATTTGCGTCATGGGACTGGAAATAGGGTGCCAGGACCATGAAGACCAGCAACACCGCCACTACCCGGATACTGTTCCAGCCCAGCTTGATGGAGCGCCACTTGGGCCAGGGTCGGGTCTGGTGGAGCCATTGCGGTTTGAGCGACAGGTTGGCGATACGACCGAAGGCCATTATCAGGGAGCCGATGACCGCTCCTTTCAGGAATGCGCCCAGGTTCATTGCCAGATAGGTCCAGGCCAGGCTGAAAAGGATGATGGCATGGGCGACGCGGTGGCAGACGAGACGCAGGGGATGGTCACCGTAGCCCAGTTTCAGGATTATCTCATCTTGCTCCGGCTCGACCCCCCGGTAGCGGTTGTCAGCCTGACGGATGACCACCGCCAGGTAGGCTCCCAGACCGGCCAGCACCAGCAATCTGGAGAAACGGGTGAAAGGGGTTGCCAGCTCCTCGTTGAAGTAGGCCACCGTGTCGGCCACCACGAATACCAGCAGGGCCAGGAACAGCATCAGGTGTCCTGTCGCCAGGATCAATCGGGTACGTTGTGGTGGACCGGCCCAGTGCTGGTAGGCCAGGCGGGCCGCCAGGGTCCGATCCTCGTTTGAAGCCTGCTTTTCGATGGAATCCAGAGCCATCGGGCCTTCGATATCAGCTATCCGACGTTTTTTTTTGCCTTCTGAAGCCACACCAGTTCCACTAACCCCATCAGCCCCTTCAGCCTCACCAGCCCCTTCAGCCTCATCAGCCCCTTCAGCCTCACCAGCCCCAACAACCTCACCAGTCCCGCTAGCTCCTTCATTGATGCGGGAAGCGACCTGCCTGGCATAGCCATGGGCCAGTGGCCCGCCTTCGGGAGGTGGTGTCTCGGCCTCCATGGGCATGGCCTCCAGGATCCGC
>CAYSUX010000269.1:0-707 GCA_964434315.1 uncultured archaeon | reverse complement strand
GGCCACCGGCCTCGCCGGATCGAAGCACGGCCTGATGTAATCGGATGTTGCGGGCAATATCGTTGACGGTCCTGGGTTCCCCGAACAGGATGATATCCTTGGGGCCCACCTTCAACAGCAGGGCTTCCTCTCGCCAGAACCACCAGACCGGGACAATGATCAGCCAGATGATCAGGCCCAACCCACCGGCAGCCAGAAAAATCGTCCCGAGTAGCAGACCGAATATCAATGGCCAGATGGATAATCTTCTCACCCGACCCCAGGTTATGGCATCGACACTGCCCAGGGCCAGGTCATGAAGCTGGCGTCCGTCGCCGAAGAAAAGTCGCAGATTGGTCAAAAAACCCACATAGCCTTTGCTCCGGTTGAACCGGAGGTCGGGATAGGCCTTGATGAGGTATTCACCAGGGATGAACCTCTCCTCGATGCGCAGGGAACTGGATACCACTAGGACCGATTGGCTCCAAAATATAAAAATGAGGGGGTAAGAAATGGCCGGGCGCCGGATATTGGCCCATCCTTCACAGCAGGAGGCAGGCAAGCAAGCAAGCAGCAAACAGCAGGTAGCAGGTAGCAGGTAGCAGGTAGCAGGTAGCAGGTAGCAGGTAGCGGGTAGCAGGCGGGTAGGCAAGCAGCAGGAGATCTGTCATCCATCGGTTCAAACCGCTTCCGGTCATGCAGGGTCAGCTTCCGGTCGTGTGGAGGCC
>CAYSUX010000268.1:310-3547 GCA_964434315.1 uncultured archaeon | reverse complement strand
CGTATGTCGCTTTTTCCTTATTTAAAGGTGGTATGGGGGCGCCGGGATTCGAACCCGGGCAATTGGCTTGGAAGGCCAAGGTCCTACCAGGCTAGACCACGCCCGCATCGATCTGGTAGAAAATCCGGCCTTTAATAAATCCGATGGTTTGGTTCATTCAAGGGAAGGACTTCACGTTATGAGGCCAAGGGCGGGACGAGAAGGCTAAGGTGTTGAGATCCTATCGCCTATCTCAACTCAAAACGACCGAAGGTGGTATTTGCCGCGAGAGCCGTTAGGCTCTGCGGATGAGAACACCGAAGGTGGTCGAACTCCTACCAGGCTCGACCACGCCCGCCCACCATTCCTAGTTCAGTTGCATGGCGGTCTGACAGGTGGGGCAATTGATGGTCAAGGGTCTCTGGGGATTGGCGACGCTCATCATCGTCGTACACGATGGGCACTTGATGGTCACGGCTCCTCCAGGGGGCGCGGCGGGTGGCGGTGCGGCAGCCGGGGGTGCGGCTGCCGGTGGCATCGGAGCCGGAGCGGCCGGGGGTGCCGCGGGAGCGCCTGGCGGCGGCTCGGTCAGAGAGAGGGCGGTCTGACAGGTGGGGCAATTGATGGTGATCGGTCGCGTGGGATCGGAGACCGCCATGGTCGTGGCGCACGAAGGACATCTGATGTTGACCGGCGGCGGTGCTCCGCCAGGATCCGCTGCCGGGGGAGCGGCTGCGGCCGGGGGTGTCGGGGCCGCCGCAGGCGGTGTTGGACCCGGTGGCGTCGGGGCCGCCCCCGGTGGCGGTTCGGTCAGAGAGAGGGCAGTCTGACAGGACGGGCATTTGATCGTCAGCGGCCGTTGGGGATTGGCCACCTTGAGCATCGTCGTGCAGGTGGGACATTTGATGTTGACCGGCTGGGGCACTCCGCCGGGAGCCGCCGCCGGGGCCGTCCCTGGCGCGGCAGGCGCTCCGCCAGGTGCCGTCGGTGATGGTAAAGGCGCCGATGGTGTGGCTGGTGCCCCCGCTGGCGCGGTTGCCCCGGCTGCACCCCACTCCTTGGTGAAATCGGGAGCTGCGTCCGCCTTGGCCTTATGTTGCTCCCTGACCTTGTTCATCATGAAGATGACCACCGGGACCAGCATGATGATGGGGATGATCACCACTGCCCAGACAGGGACCGGGAATTCATCGTCTTTTGTGATGTCTTCTCCGGTCGGACCGCTGGATTCCTGTGCCGGTCCGGCGACTATCGTTATCTGCTCGCTTTCGGAGACATCTCCCTCGGAGCCCAGGGAGGTGACGGTTATCAGAAGGTTCAGTTCGTCATCCTCCTCGGCGGTTTCGGGTATCTTGATCTTGATGATTATCGGTTTCTTACCACCGGCGTCGATCACGAGCATACCGCCCGGGAGGATCACCTCGCATTCCCAGTCATCGGGGCCATCCAGATGGGTCAGGATGATGGTAAAGGAATCTGAGGCGGCAGCGTAATTGAACAGGATCATCGGGGGACTCTCGAGCTGCTGCTGTTCATTGATGGGGACCTCGTAGCGTCCACCACCCTCGATAACCAGGTCCAGAATGTATTCGACAGTTATCTCCACCTTTAACTTGACTTCGATATCCAACGAATCGTCCGGCGCTTGCATGACATGGACCGTTATCGTTGTCTCTCCTATGACCCCGGCGTTGGCCTGCGAAGGGGGGGTCACCTGGATCTTGGCCTTGGTGAAGGTCTGGTGACTGGACAGGTCGTCGTTGTTGTTGAATCCCGTGGGCTGCGCGCTCCAGCTCGTCGAGTGTGTCTTGGTATCGATCTGGATATTCACATCATCGTCCCATTTGTTGAATATCTCGAGATTGAAGGTCACCGTCACTCCGGGTTTGGTTTCCTTCAGGTTCTGGGGTGCGGTAACCTCAAGACCATATTTGACCCGGATAATGGTGGTGTAGGTCTCCTCGGTCCTGTTGGTCTGGTTCCATTGGGAGATGATGGACACGGTGATATCGTCAGAATTGCCAAATTCCTCTCCGGTATCGGGAGTGACCGTTATATTGAACAGATGGAACTGGTAGGCTCTGACCGTTATCTCATCATATTCCAGCTCAGCATCCCAGTTGTCGGAATCGACCTCGACCTGGAACTCATCGGCCCGGTTACCGTCGTTCCTGATCTTCATGTGATAGACACAGCTTCCGTCATTCTCCTTCGTGTCCGTGCTCCCATCTTGGTCCTCGCCGAGATTGACCAGTGCCACCGAGTGGTTCTCGTAGACAAAGAACTCGAGCTCCAGCCAGACCTCCTCGGTATAGTCCCGGTCGCTGGCCTTTATCTGGGCCTTGTGTTCACCATACAGTGCGTTCCAATTGGCCTGAATGGTCACCGTGATATCCTCGGTCCCGCCATTTTCTTTGACGTAACCCGTGGTCTTCTTGTGGGTCTCCTCATTGGTGTCGAAATGGGGGTGGATGTTCTGCTTCCTCAGATTGTCGACCTGATATATCTCAAGCTCGAACTGTCTACTCTCCTCACCATTGTTGGTGAGCACGGTCTCGAATGTTATCTCCCTCTCGACATCCATGTACTTGTACTGCTCCTCGCCGTCGGCCAGATCATAGTCGTGGTCCGCTGCTGCGTGGGCCGTCGGGGTGGTCAACAATATGAAGGCAATGGCTACCAGACCGGTAAGACAGATGAGAGCAATCTTGAAAGTTCGCACTGCGGACACCTTCTGATATCCTCAGAATCAAGAGTGAATATAAATAGATATCTCGACCGTTCTTACTACTTCTTATAAACGACGACATCCGGAAAGGCGCCTGCCCTGTCAACCGCCATCGAAGCCCTAGCCCATTGAGCCGGAGGTACCGCCTTTCGGGGTGCCTGGAATTTAGATGAAGTGTTGGAAACCCGTGGCCGAATTCCGGTCACCGGTCCTGCTGCACCGGCCAGGCTGGCTATGCGATATACTGGGACGCGGGCGATCACCCTGATTTGAACTCATGCTGGTTGTAATTGTAACCGAACGTTCTTGACGTTCTGGCATGAACTCGACTCGTATCCCTGGATTAGACCGGGTCGCGCCCATGGATGCTTGGATTGGATGAGACCGGTCGCACACCTATGGATGCTTGGATTGGATGAGACTGGTCGCACCTATGGAGGCGACACCTATGGACACGACAGCCTAGGATGACCCTTGGGTGAGCTGTGATCCAAGCTTCGCCAGCTCTGCCCCATTGCCTGGCGCGGCGT
>CAYSUX010000268.1:0-300 GCA_964434315.1 uncultured archaeon | reverse complement strand
GGGAAAGGTATCTTGATATCGTTCTTCTTGAATTCATGATATATCGAATGGCGCATCTCGGCGGCGTAGTTCTCCTTTAAATTCACATCGTCGACCCAGCAGATAAGGACGAACTCCAGGGCCGAATCGCCGAAATCCAGAAAACGGCTGCGGATGGAGTTCGCGCAACTCGGCATGGACCTGGACCCCGCGTCTCAGAAGCAGCTTGACCGGGGCGTTCGCATGGTCCGGCTGCTGACCCAGCCGCAGTACCGCCCCATGCCGATGGCCGACGAGGTGATCGCCATGTACGCCGGTACG
>CAYSUX010000267.1:0-3557 GCA_964434315.1 uncultured archaeon | reverse complement strand
GAAGACGAGGGCATCCGGAATGTCACCCACTTCGTCGCCGTCACTGCCAACGAGGAGCTAAATGTGGTGGCGGCCCTGATGGCCAAACGCCAGGGAGCCAAGCGCACCGTGGCCCTGACCTACAAGCCCGAGCTCGAGTACGCCCTGGAGGATACCTCCATCGACGTGCTGGTAAATCCCCTCATGGCCACCTACTCGGCCATACTCAACCATGCCACATCGTCGGATGACGGAGCGGCCTTCGAGGCTCTACACACCGGCGAGGCGGTGGCCCGGGTCCTACCGGTCAAAGAGGGAGCGCCGCTGATCGGCCGACCACTGGGAAAGGTCAAGATGCCAAGCCACAGTATCCTGGGCGCCCTGCTGCGTGAGGAACAGGGTGCCATCGTCGATCGTTCCACACCCCTGAACGAGGGGGACCGGGGGGTAATATTCTGCCTCCAGCGGGTCTTGCCAGAGGTCGAACGCCTCTTTGGCTAGGAGGCTGATAGGGTGCGGGTCGGGCTGGTGGTCAATACACTGGGACGGGTGTTGCTGCTCTTCTCACCCTTCCTGCTGGTACCCTTGTTGGCAGGCCTCATCCTGGGCGAGAGCCTATCCGAGGTGCTCTGCTGGTATGGTACGGTATTTCTCATGGCCGCCGGCCTGGGAGGCGGGATGCTCTGGTTCACCAGGGCCACCCAGCAGGACCTCCGGGACCGGGAGGCCTTCGTCATCGTCTCAATGGTCTGGCTGCTCATCGGCATCTTCGGAGCCTTGCCCTACTACCTCTCGAACACCCTGCCGGTGATGGAATCCTTCTTCGAGTCTATGTCGGGTTTCACCACCACCGGGGCCACCACCTTCCAGATGGGACCCGACGAGGAGGGTTACTGGAATGGCGTCCCGAGATCCCTGTTGCTCTGGCGTTCCCTTACCCAGTGGCTCGGGGGTATGGGTATCATCGTGTTGGCCGCGGTGGTGCTATCCAGGCTCACCGGGGGCGGCATCCAGTTGCTTCGGGCCGAGATGCCCGGTACCGAGGAGGTCACCAAACTGGCACCCCAGGTGAAAGAGACCGCCACACTGCTCTGGCAGGTCTATGCCCTGTTCACCCTGGCCGAGATAATCATCCTGACCATCATGGGTATGCCCTTATACGACGCCACGGCCAACTCGTTCTCCACCCTTTCCACCGGCGGATTCTCGCCCCAGACCCAGTCCATCGAGGCCTATGACAACCCAGGGTACGAAGGCGTGATATCGCTGTTCATGATACTGGCCGGCGTCAACTTCGTGCTCCACTACCACTGGATATTCGCCTTCGGTCGGGTCCGTGCCGGACGCACACCCACC
Organism: uncultured archaeon; assembly: GCA_964434315.1. Lineage (GTDB taxonomy): Archaea > Thermoplasmatota > Poseidoniia > MGIII > CAYLMJ01 > CAYLMJ01. The sequence continues at coordinate 2,222 of CAYSUX010000267.1, read as the reverse complement.
GCCAAGGCCCGCCTGCGTGACCCTCTGGAGTTACCCGAACGTCTCAAGACCGCGGTACTTAAGCTCTCCAGGGACGCCGAGCTTCGAGCCTACCTGTTCCTCTTTTTTGCGGCGACCAGCATGATCGTCATCGGGTTGATGGTGCGCAATGACCAGTCCCTGGGCCACAGTCTTCGGCTGGCTATCTTCCAGGTGGCCTCCATCGGCACCACCACCGGGTTCAGCACCACCGATTACGTGGGCGGCACACCCGGCTCCACGCCCTGGCCCTATGCCCTGCTATTCATCCTGATGATGCTGATGTTCATCGGGGGCTGCGCCGGGTCCACGGCCGGGGGGATGAAGATCGTGCGGATCTCGGTGATGCTCAAGGCCCTGCGCCGGGAGCTCATCCGGGTCATCCATCCGCGAGCGGTCCTGCCACTGAAGATGGGGCCCCGGACCCTGCCCGAGGGCCTGGTCAGGAGCGTGGCGGTATTCTTCTTCATTTATATACTGCTCTTCATGGCGGGCGCCCTGGCCGTTTCGGCCCTGGAACCCGAACTGGATCTCATGGAGTCGATGTCGGCCTCCATCGCCTCGCTCTCCAACATCGGCCCGGGATTGGGAACCTTCGGGCCTGCCGGTACCTACGGGGATCTCAGCTCCCCCACCCAGTTGATCCTGGTGTTGCTGATGTGGCTCGGCCGGCTGGAGATAATAACCGGACTCCTGTTGTTCTTTCCTTCCAGTTACAAGGATTGAGCCATTCGACTTAGACAGCCGGTAACTGGTAACCGGAGACCGGTGACCAGACCTTTGAACTGAACTTGGCCTCTGAACTGAATTGAACCCGATCGGTAAACCAGTCTTTTTATCTCCAAGGGTCTTGGAATGGTGTGGTCCCAGCCGACTCCGATGCCAGAACCGGGAAGCGCGAGCGCACCCCGGAGGCCATCCGGTCCAGAGATGTCAGTGTACTACCGGCCCTGGTGACAGAGGCTTTACGGTGGCTCGTTGACCCTCGCGCCCAGGCACTGATAAGGCGATTGGACCGGGATCCAGGGGGAGGGCCAAGGCTTTCCAAACAGGACCGGAAGCTGGCCGAGACACTCGAGCACGCGGGGCTGGTCAGGAGCCTGGAGGAGGATGAAGGATACCGCGTTACCGGTCTGGCCACTTCCATGCTGAAGGAACTGGACAAGCTGGCACCGGACTGGGAACGCCTGGCCCACACGGCCCTGGCGGACGCCACCGAATGGGGCAATGTTACGCCACCGCCACCTCCCGAGCTCTTTCTGGAATGGGGCAGGACCGAGCTGGCCGAGGCCGCCCGGGCCGCCCGGCTGTCCAACGACACGCTGGCCCGGGCCGCCCGGAGCCCCGAGAAACCCAAAGTGGAGCGGTCGGTTCTGGTGGCGGCCGAGCATCTGATCGATTTCGAGGTGCTGGCACCCCATGAGGATTCCCAGGAGGTGGAGTTCGGCCCGGTCTCCGAGCCGGTCTACCAGGTCATCTGGGGCGCGGTCCTGCAGGCCGCCCGACGCGGAGAACCATCGTTGTTGCCCAAACCCCGTCCACCGGTCAAACTGGACCTGAAGGTCAACCCCTCCCAGGTCCTGGGTGAGCTGGAATTGCCCAGGTCCCTGGTGGTCAAGGCCCAGGCCCATCTGCAGGCCGGTCGCAATCTGCTGTTCGTGGGACCCAGCGGGACCGGCAAGAGCGCCCTGGCCCGTCAACTGGCCCAGGCCCTTTGCGGTACTGACAACTACACCCTGGCCCGAGCCCAGGCCGACTGGACCGCCTCGGACCTGCTGGGCTGGGTGGAACACGAACCCGGTAGCAAGACCAGGTTCGTGGAGGGCGTGGCTGCCTCGGCCGCCCGCAGATGCGACAGGTCGGTGAAGGAGGGCGACAGACCCCGCCCCCACTATCTCATCATCGACAATTTCGAGCAGGCCGACATGGACCTGGCCTTCGGGAAGCTCTTCACGGTCTTCGAGTATCGTGAGCTCCTGCCATTGCTGACCGCTTCCGAGTCCCATGGCAGACCCTACCTCATGCCTCCCGAGTTCAGGCTCATCGCCACCTACGATACCGCCACTCCCACCGACGCGGGCTCCTTCCAGATGGGCTATGCGCTACGCAGACGCTTTGCCTTCATCGAGGTGCCTCTGGCCACGTCCGAAGCCGAGGCGAGGCTGCTGGGACCGATACTGGCCCAGGGCGAGGAAAACCCGGGG
>CAYSUX010000266.1:0-3585 GCA_964434315.1 uncultured archaeon | reverse complement strand
ACAGTGAACGACCGGACCGGGGGCAGGCCTCAGGCCCCCGTCCGGATCCTCCGAACTGTCAGTTCAGGACATCGTGCCGCTGTAGGCTGGCCTGGGCAAGATAAGATAAGCCAGGCGATAGGCCGAGTCCCTAGAACCGGGACCTATCCTTTGCTGCTCTTCTCGCTGGTTCTCTCAGGGTGATCCTTCCCGGCCCTTCGCCCTTGATGCAATCCAGGCAACCGGCCACATCGGGTCTTTCGACCCAGAGCTTCATCTTGGGTTTGGGTATCAGGTCCAGGTAGTGGGAATCGGAGGAGGATATGATGTTCAGCTCCCGTTCTTTCATGTATCTGGCCTTGAGTTCCCCGACCTTCCCGATGTCCTTGACCTCGACAGCGTCCAGCTCCAGGTCCGGTGGCAGGTAGCCCAGGTGCGATATGACGCTGAACCCCCGGTCGATATGGGCTGCCACGGCGACCCCCGCATGCTTGTGTATCAGCTCGACCAGTTCATCGATAGAGCGGCTGAGGGCCATCGAGAGCATGGCCTCCTCCTCCCCGATGACGTTACCTGAACCGTCCATCTTCAACTGGTTGCCAAAGCGCGATGGGTCGTTCTTGAAACCTTGAGGGTGTCCTGGTTCGACGACCTTCGAGTAAAATTGGTCCAGGGCCCGGCTGTTGGGGAAATAACCCAGCAGATGTATCTCCTCGATGGTCTGTAGTTCGATCCCGGGTATGAAGATGAGTCCCTTCTTGGCCGCCGCAGCCTTGAAGGCGGCGGTGTTGGAACTTGAATTGTGGTCGGTTATCGAGAATACCTCGACACCGATACCAAAACTGTAGATCCTGGAGATCACCGGGTCCGGTGTCATCTGATCGTCAGCACAGGGGGAGAGGGCCGAATGGATATGGAGGTCCGCCGACAATGGCACTAGCTTCCCGGGTCTTGAAGAGGTCATTTAAGCCCGCATTCGTAGAGTTTTCCCGCGAGTTGAAATCCGGTCTCGGGACTCTTGTACAGCGCTATCCCCTCCTCATCGGCCTTGTCGATCACATCGTCGGGGATATCGTGTCCTTCGGATACGATGATGGCCGCAATGTTGGTCATCACCGCCACACCGATGACATTCAGATGGCTCTGCACGGTGATCCAGATCGAATTGCTCCTGGCACTGGCGAGCACCTGGCTAAGGAGGTCGCAGACATAACCGGACCCAATGGTGAGATCCTCTTGCGGCGTTGTACGATTGACATTCTGAAGGTTCAAAGCGATCGAGATATCCGATAATTTCATACGGTTCACCTGGAAGAAGTTCAAGCATCTGTATTTTCCGACTCGGGCGGGCCAATATAATCCTTTCGCAGGCATAACCCAGGTTGGACTGAAATCGAATGACCCCTGGGATCTGATAATGAAAAACAGTATTGAATGTACATGGAAATATTTATAATCTCGTTCAGAGTTGATAATAGACATCTGTTGGCCACTATTCCTCAAACGGACCAAAAGGCCGGTGCCCAGATGAAAATCACAGAAATCGCAGAACTATTGAAAGCCACGCTCCATTACATTCCCGAGGATTTTGATGGAGATATCGTCCATGCCGGCGCGTCCGATCTCATGAGCGATGTGCTGGCCTACGTGGCCCAGGATATTCTACTGATCACAGGCCTCTTGAGCCGTCAGGTGATACGTACGGCGGACATGATGGACATATCCGCGGTGCTGTTCACGAGGGGGAAGGTACCCGGCGAGGACATCCTCATCGCCGCGAAAGAGACGAACATCGCTGTTCTGAGCACCGAGATGAAGACCTTCTCTTCCTGCGCCCTCCTGTACAACGGTGGTATTCGAAGTATCGATGCCGACGGAGGATGAACCAAGAGAGTAGAGCATGTTCGTGACCGAGAACAAGATACCCATATTCGACCTCTTTGAATCCTTGCTGGTTCACGACAAAGCTCAAGATCTCATGTCCTCGCCGCCCATCACCCTGAGTCAGGAGGCGACGATGACCCAGGCCAAGGACTTGATGCGCGACCACAGGATATCAGGGATACCGATCGTGGATGAAGAGGGGAAATTGGTGGGACTCATCAGTATCGAGAATATTATCATCGGTCTCGAGAATTCGCATATGGAAGACCCCATCAAAGAACATATGGAAAAAGAGGTGGTCTACCTGGGCGAGGACATGGATGTCAGCATGGTGGTCGAGCATCTAATGACCTACAGCTTTGGCAGATACCCGGTGACCGACAAGGAGAAGAAAGTGGTCGGGGTCATCACCAATGGTGATGTCATCCTCCATATACTCGAACGGCTGGGGAATGTCTATTTCCATGATAAGAGACGGGAGGAGATCCTTACACCCGGCAAGTACCTCCTGCGTCCGGAGCATATGGCGGGGGAACGATATTTTTCATTCTCCATCGAGAGTACCGATATCGATCGGGCCGGGGAAGGGGCCTCGATGTTCAAGAAATTCCTCAAACAGCTCAACCTGCCCAAACCGTTGATACGCCGGGCCAGCATTGCCTTGTACGAAGCCGAGGTCAACGTCGTTATCCACGCCGGCGGCCAGGGAAGGATCAAGGCCTATGTCAAGGATGACCAGATATTCATCATCATCACCGACAAGGGTCCGGGTATCGATGATATCGAGTTGGCCATGCAACCCGGATACACGACCGCCTCGGATGAGATACGGAGGCGGGGGTTCGGGGCCGGGATGGGGCTGGCCAACATCAAGAAATATACCGATAAGGTGGTCATCCTTTCCAGTGAGAATGGCGTCAACATGGAGATGGTCCTGGTTGCCAATGATAATGAAAGATCCGCTAATTGAGCGAGCCACCGAGACAGGAAAACGCTCCAGGTGATCTGGTTTGCGATACCTGGCCGACCATGTCTTTGAGCTCATCCAGAATTCCCTCAACGCCGGTGCCAAGAACATCCACCTCCTGGTCGAAGAGGATGAATCGAAGAACCTGTTCAGGATCCTGATCAAGGACGACGGATACGGCATCAAGCCCCAGTTCCTGGCCCATATCAAGGATACATTCTTCTCGACCCGGCCCAGCGGGAAACGCAGGATCGGGCTGGGCCTATCCATGATGTCGGCCACCTGTCAACAGACCGGCGGCGAACTGACCGTCGAATCGAAATATCGACACGGTACCACGGTCACAGCCACCATGGAACATGATCATATCGATCGGCCACCGCTTGGCGATCTGGCCGACCTTTTCACCTCGCTGATGCTATCCTCGATGGAGAATAAGGTCCTTTGGCGGTTGGAGCACATTTACAATGGGAAAAGTTTTACACTCAAGAATCGAAAGACAAGGGATGAACTTAACATATTCTCTTTTGGAGAAGCGGGGATCAGGCCTCAACTGTATGAACTTATCAACCAAAAGGAAAGAAACATCCATAAATGAAATGAAAGTATCCTAATTCCCCCGGGCCTTCATCATTTCCTCCCACTTCCTACCTCAACCTCCTACCTCAACCTCCTACCGCAAATGACAACCGCATAACCAATAACACACTCCCAAAACGAATGGACAGATCCAACTACTGGGACTGACATGCTAC
>CAYSUX010000265.1:0-3586 GCA_964434315.1 uncultured archaeon | reverse complement strand
CCGGATTACACCACCTGCGTCAAGGGTATCGACACCATCGCCTGCGAGCCCAGAGTCTCCAAGGGCTTCGGCTTCACCTATGCCATCTCCAGCCGGGGCTCAGACCACCTGCGAGCCCATCCGGTCTACGAGATGATCCGCATGCCTGCCGAGCTTTCCAGGGAGCTGTTCGGCGATGAAGGGGCCAGTCAGATGACCGCCTACGAGGGCAAGGTGGCCATGGTAGCCTACCACGAGGAGCTGGGGGCCGTCACCGACAGCCTTGGCTCATGTCGTTTCATGCAGGCCTCCTACTATGCCCAGCATCCCATCCCCGAGATGCGAGCCAGGGCCCGGGCCGAGGCCAAGGGCCAGCCCATAAGGCCGGTCAACTCCATCAAATACCACGAACTGCTCTCGGCCGCTACCGGCCTGAAGGTGAGCTACGAGGACCTGATGACCACCGGCAAGCGCATCGTGACCTGCGAGCGGGCCCTGAACACCCGTTTCGGCCTTGGACGCCGGGACGACCGGCTGCCTCCCAAGTTCACCCGACCCCTGACCTCGGGTCGTCACAAGGGTCTCGACTTTCCCGAAGATAAGCTGAACGAGATGCTGGATGACCTATACACCCGCCGGGGCTGGGACCTGGAGAGCGGTCTGGTTCGAGGCGAGACCCTGCGGGAACTGCGGATGGAGGAACTGATCCCCACACTGGAATCCGAAGGATTGCTAAAATAAGCACGACGATTACCGTTCACTGTCCCATTGAGCATCATGAGGCTTCAAGGCTCCATGAGGCTTCAAGGCTCCATGAGGCTTCAAGGCTCCATGAGGTTTCAAGACTCCATGAGGTTTCATTTCATGACTTCAGGAGGCTTAGACTTCAAGAGGTTTCAAGGCTCCATGATGTTTCAAGAAGCTTCAAGACTTCAAGAGGCTTCAAGACCCCATGAGGTATCAGGAGTGACCATGTCCGACCCGATCTCCATCACGATCCGCTACTTTGGCATATTCTCCCAGCATACCGGCTGTACCAGAGAGATATTCCAGGTCGATTTGAACACCGATATCGACGGTCTGCTGGTCATGCTCTGTGATCGGTTCGGAAGGGATTTCACCAAAGCCCTGCGAGCCGACCTCGACTATCGCTCGGCCATAGTAGCCCTTAATGGGGAAGTGGTCTCCGGGGATGCGACCCTGGGACCGGATGACGAGGTCGTCATCTCCTATCCTGCCGGAGGCGGCTGATATGAAACGATCCACCGACCCGAACTCCATCGACCCGAACTCCATCGACCCGAACTCCATCGACCCGAACTCCATCGACCCGAATTCCACTGACCCGATCTCCAGCAACCCGGACGATGTTGACACAGAGAACGAGAAGGGCCTGCTGGACGGAATTACGGTCCTGAGCCTGGAGCAGGCCGTGGCATTACCCTATGGCACATGGAGGCTGGCCCTGGAGGGCGCCCGGGTCATCCGTATCGAACCCCTGTGGGGCGATCCAAACCGCAAGGTGGGCCCCTCGGTTCCCGGGGCCCAATGGCTGACCGGCTACTTCATTTCCACCAATACCAACAAGGAATCCATCACCCTGGACCTGAACCGCTCCAGGGGTCGGGAGCTGCTGGGTGAGCTCATCTCGAAGCTCGACGTGGATGTCTTTGCCTGCAATCAGATACCAAAGAACTACGCCAAGCTGGGCATCGATCACCAACGATTGTCGGCCATCAAGCCCGACCTGATCTGGGTCGGTGTCTCGGGTTTCGGTCCCGGTCGTTCGGAGCCGGCCTACGATCCGATGATCCAGGCCTATTCAGGGGTGTCGGCCACCAATGGCGAGCCGGATACGCCCCCCCAGAAGTTCGGGGTCAGCATCGCCGATCTCGAATGCGCCAACCAGGTCTTCACCGAGACCATCAAGGCCCTGTGGCAGCGGGACCGTACCGGCAAGGGCGCCCGGGTGGATGTCACCCTGCTGGAGTCGTGCCTCTCTCTACTGGCGCTCCATATAGGCATGGAATCCCTGGGCCACCACCAGGAGAAGGCGGGCAACGGCCATCCCATCTTCGCCCCGGTCGGGGTCTTTCCCACCCTGGACGGCCATATCTGCCTCGCTGTGGGCAATGATGCCCAATGGCAGGCATTTGTAAAGATCCCGGCGTTCAGGGAGTTCGATAGACCGGAGTTCGTGACCAACAATCTTCGTCAGGCAGGGAGGCGGAAACTGGAGGCGGATATCGGTATTTGCTTCTTTGCCCACGGGACCGACCAACTGATGGATCGGCTCACGGCAAGCAAGGTCCCGGCAGCCCCGGTCCACACCATCGCCCAGACCCTGACCATCGATGACCTGTCCAAGCGCCTGCTGCGCCTGCACGACGACCGGACCGGCCTTGAGATGGCCCTGGCCCCACCCCCGGTACTTCCAACGGTAATGCCCGAGTTGACCCTGCCCCCGAAGCTGGGGGAGCAGAATGAAAAGATATATGGCCGCCTGGGCTACGATATCGCAGAGCTGCGCGAACAGGGCCTGGTGAGTTGACGAAGCCACCGGTACCTATCTTGCTCTCCCGGGACACAAATGCTTCAGGCCAGCCAGGGCCCGGACCCAGACCCAAGCCCAGGCCCTGATGCTGATAAACACTACAACAGACAGGATCAGATTCGTTTGGTTCAAATACCACATCCCGATTAGCCGTTCATGGCCGAACTGGAACTCACTGTGCAACAACTTGGGATATCCCCTCCTTCCCTGGAAAGTTACCAGAAGACCCTATTCGTGGCACTGCTGGTGCTCATCGGGCTGCTGCTTGTGACCTTGACCAGTGATGCCGAGGAGGAAGAAGGCGGCCCCTCCTATGCCCTGGCCCTGTTCGTGATACTGTTACTGTTGTTCGTTTTCCTATACGAGATGGCTTCCCTGGTCCATGGGGCCGTCGCTCCCAAGCTAAAAGACAAGCTGATCTGCGCCCATTGCCATCATCTCAATCCCCTACCCTTGTCGGGTGAAGATGCCAGCGAACAAAAGTTGGCCGAGTGCGAAGGCTGTCATCGGAAACTGGAGGCCGAGCGCTCCGGGATCAGGGTCAACTACGGCTCTGTCCTGACCGCCCTGGGCCTGCCGAAGCTGGTGGAACACCTGGGCCACACCTCCCTGGATTACCCCGCCTGGGTGGGCACGACCCCGCGTACCGTTGTCGGTGGTGACCTGATCACCGGGGACAAGATCGCCATCAGGGACAGTGTCATCGACGGTTCGGCGGTGGGGGGCGCTCACAGGACCGAGATGGCGCCCGGGCCAGGCAAGCCTTGCGATAACCCCGAGGAGGCTGCTCGAGAGGATACGGGGCCAATTGGAGCAAAAGAATCCATTGGAGCAAAAGAATCCATTGAAGCCAAAGGGTCCATTGGAGCTGATGAACCGATCAAGATCAATAAGATCCATAAGATCCATAAGGACGATGGAATCGGGATCGATGGGAACAATGAGAACAAAGGGAATGAAGGGAATGAAGGGAACGAAGGGAACGAAGGGGATGTTGGCAATGAAAATGAAGAGGGTGCCCGGCGACTAAGGCTCTAGGATTCGTGCTTGAGC
>CAYSUX010000264.1:0-3594 GCA_964434315.1 uncultured archaeon | reverse complement strand
TGGCGTTGTTGACCTGATATTCCCTACCTTCTTCGACCACTGCCAACTCGTTATCTACGTATTCACCCTTCATGGTGGCGGTGATGTAATTTCCATTCAGAGCCTCCTCGAGAAATACCGGCCAGGCCTGGGCCAGCTCAAGGGTCACCGAGGATGAACGCCCCTCGGCCGCCAGGGGGATGACCGCGTTGGCCAGGATGTGGACACCCGACTGGTAGGTGAAGTTGTCCAGATAGTAGAATATCTTCTCGAAAGCCCGGTACTCGATAAGGAGCTCCAGGTTCTCCCCTCGCATGATGCCTGAGGTGTTCTGGACCTGGGAGGAACCGGTGACCTCTGTGGGTTCGGATGCGTCATGCTCGCCGGTGGTGTGGGTGGCGATGTTCTGTCCGTTCAATTTCAGGGTCCACCTGAACTCGGCCTGGGCATTATACCCACTGCCGTCGTCGGTGGGACACGATGAGGGTTGGTCATCCTCCCACCACCAGAGATTGAAGAGGGCCGAACCACCCAGGCTGACATCATAAACCACAGCTGGACTGGTCCAGGTACCGATGGTGGTCCACTCCTTGGTTCGCAGGCAATCCAGACTGCCCGGGGTCGAAGTGTGACTCTGGGTGGGCTGACGTCGCTCCGCTTCATTGAGGGGGTCGGAATCGACCTCGGGCGACAGGGTCTCATCCTTCTTCATGTTAAGATGGATGGGGCCGATATCACCCTGGGCCTCTTGGGCTTTGACAGGAGCGGCGATGATGGTTCCGACCAGAGCGATCAGGAGCATCAGGGCCAAGACTCGATGGGATGGTGGCATGGGAAAGCACCCGTTTGACCTCAAGAGTTTGTATTGAGATTAATAGTTTTCTATGGTGATGGTGAAACCTAGGGAAAAAACCAGCTTCCGCTGTGGGTTATGGAGAAGTAGAACCGGGGAGGTTCGATGTTTGTTGTTTGATGGAGGAAAGATTATCTACGCCGTCGTGTCAGATAGATTGAGACAGCCGCCAAGGCGATGAGGGCTCCGCCAAAGCCCAGACCCGGACTGTCGTCATCACTCGAAGACGAAAAGTCGGCTGTGATCACCAAGTCCCAGACCTCGACATCTCCCGAACCGCTGGATTCGTTATGAGGATAGTAGCTGACCATGACCTGGACATCCTTCTTCCCCCCACCGGAGTAGGGCCAGCTAATAAGTGTGGGTTTGACCGAGCTGTTTGAGACTTGCACTTCCTCATCTGCGCTTTCGATGGTGTAGCCGTCTGTATTGAGCGTCTCACCATCTATCACCAACTGGACCCAGTAATTCTCAACCGCATCCTTCATATCAGTATTGAATGCATCGGCGATTGAAAATTCTACATTTCCACCCTTCTTCTTCAATTCAAGGGGGATCAATGCATTGCCATCGATGAACATCCCAGAATTGTTCTCTGCACTATCGTAATAGATGTTGATCTCGTCAAAGGACCAATATTCGATGTATAAAGATATGATATCACCAGCAAGGAACATAGTCTCGTTGAGTCCGGAGTTCGCCCTAGCTTCAGTTCGCTCTTCAGCCGATGTTTCTCCGCAGCGAGCGTTGGCGATATCATTACCATTGAGATTTAAGGTCCAGTCAAACTGGGTTCTGGCGTCATCGCCTCCATCACCGGATTCCAGTTCCTCAAACCACATGTTGAATGTTACACCACTTCCAACTTCAAGATCATAGTCCAACTCACCAGAGGTCCATTCGCCCACTCTTTTCCATTCCCGAGTGATGAATGGTCCACTGGTACTGTGGCTCTTTGGTGGTTTATAGGCTATCGTATCCTCTTCGTCAGCGTTTGTCTCAGGGCTGAACTCATCATTCATCTTCATGTTCATGTGAAAACGATTGACCTTACTGTGTTGGTCGCCCTCGGCCACCGCTGTTGTGGGCAATACGACGCCGACCATTGTCAGGATGATTGTCAATGCTACTAATTGTCTTAAGGTTACCATATGGGGAACCTCCCCGATACGTTATGTCTAACCCTGGCCAGGGTTTAATAGTTTTCTATGATGCATGAGATACCAACAGGTAATTCTGTGGGAAATCTGATGTTGATGGTCCGCCCAAAATCGGACCTTTATCGTCGGAAGAGCTCTGTTATCGAGCTATCTCATTGTCAATCCAATGGCCCTGAACATTATGGTCTCCTCCTCAAGGTTTTGATACGCATCGACCCACAGAAGGTTTTAAGCTCCAGTCGGGCATGAACCACCGGGACCTGCCATGGATATCGAACCCCCGATCATCGCCGTCATCGTAGTGGTCATCCTCCTCGGTGGGGCGGGAGCCTATGTAGTACTGAAGGACGACACGCCCACCGCCGACAGGCCGACCTGGTCGGTGGGCTACGACTGGTGGTACGATGATTACGAACGTACTGAAGGTAATGGGACCGAGGAGGAATGGGATGAATCCTACCAGTTGCGGGTCAACGGACTCGAGGACATCCAAGGGACGGCCGTCTACAACACCTCAAGGGTGGATACCAACAACTCACGGCTTCAGATATCAGATCTTCAAAGGTTCGATCATATCTCGAAGTCGACCCTGAACCCTGTGGATGAGGATACTGGTGAGGAAGAGCTCCCTCTGTATCGTTGGCCCCTGGAGGATGGCAAGAGCTGGTCCTTCACCGAGGACAACATGACCTTCAAGGTCAATGTGGAATACATGGACGAGGTGAAGGTCCCCGCCGGCAAGTTCGAGGCCTTCAAGGTCACCCTGTCCACCCAGGAGACCGATGAGAACATGACCCTCAAGATCAAGATGGAGGTGTTCTACTGCGACAAGGTCAAGAACCATATCCGTCAGCAGTACACCGTCGAGGTCCATGAGAATGGTACCCTGGCCTTCAAGGGCATGGAGCGCAACGAGCTACTGGCCTACGGCCTCTCCGACAAGGACAGCGACGGTATCTCAGATGGTGGCGAGAGGTGGCTGGGGACCGACCCGAAACTGGCCGACACCGATGGAGATAATGCGACAGATGGCTCCGATTATACTCCTCTGTTCGACCTGCAAGCCACGCTTGAGCTGCGTCGTTTTGCAACTAGCGATAACTGCGAAACTCTGGTGGAAGACCAGATTCAGGGTGAAAGTAGTGGTTGTGATGTCTATATCATTCTAACCAATTCGGTCAATAGTGATGAGCACCAAACAGACACAACGAACAATCAGGGAAATTTTGATATGCAGGAAACTTATATTGTTGATGTTTCCGATGATCTTGAGGTATTCCATTTCTATACAGAAGCACTGGATGAGGATAGTAGCAGTGCTGACGACACTATCGACATCAATGAATTCATGGGTCACGGCATGGATTTGAGATTAGATGTGTACGATAATCGCTGGTCAGACAGTCCCACCAATGTATATGAGGCCGGCAACGAGTATACGACCTCGGGCAATGGTGGCGGCGACTACGATGGCGACCTGACCTGGTTCCTTACCGACAGCAGTGTGGTTTCCACTTAGCCGGATATCAGCCCAACACCCTGCCTTTCTCTGTGCAGTCTCTGTGGACTCTGTGTCTCTGTGGTAATGATTGACGTCTAACC
>CAYSUX010000263.1:0-3600 GCA_964434315.1 uncultured archaeon | reverse complement strand
GTGATATTTGTCAGGCGAATCGAGAGACAGCTTCCCCTCCCTAAGCTTGATCCCGTAAGCGCCCCCCTCATCAGCCTGGATGATGACATTGTCATTATTATGGAGGGAACCGGAGGGTTTGGGCAGGCAGGACAACTGGAACACCTGATCGATGGAACCGTCACCGATGTGATACTCCCGAATGTTATCACGGACCGCCTCGTTACCCACATCATCCTCGGCTATCAGCCGAAAGAGATACAAACTTTCACTTTCCAGCTCGTTGATGATTATCTTGTTCTGTTCTTCCAGGACAGTGCGATTGTAGACCCCCAGGTTCAGCCAGGTTCCGGTGGGACCATTGCCCTGATTGTATCGCTCCTCTGTGTACAAGAGGTACTGGAGGGTCACGAATTGAAGGTCCGAATCGCCATCGAATCCCACCCCCAGCTCCAGCTCGGAGTCGTCGATGATCGCCGGCAAGGGCATGAGCCAGGCCGTCGGTGCCTCGGTGTCGATGGTGAAGGTCAGATCGGGCTGTTCCTTGACCTCACGGTTCCCGGCCTTGTCGGTGGCCATCACCTTCAACTGGTATTCAAAGCCTCCCGGCCCGTTGAAGTTCGCCGTGCGGTTGTGTGCATCCTTGATGTTCTGGTAGGGATACCATTCACCGAAAGCGCCATAGGGAACCGAGCGCCAGCGATGTAACAGGGTGTAGCTGTCGATATCGGTGACCGACGGTTCCGGGCCCCATTCGAGCAGAATGGAGTCCAGGGGTGTCTTCTGCTGATCTTCGACATCCAGGGAAGTGAGCGTTGTCGAGGGCCCGGTCATGTCCACTTCGAACTCCCATTCATTGGAGCCATCTTCCACATTGCCGAAATCATCCACAGCCCGGGTCCTCAATTCGTAGGTGTATCCCTCCTGCACATCGAAGGTCGTAAAAAGATCGGTGAAGTTACCATACGCAGTCCAATTGGAGTAATCCTCACCGGGCCCCTTGCTCCGACACTCGAGCTGGAAGAAAACAACATCGGTGTGACCACCCAGCACCTGCCAGCTTACCTGGACCTGGGAGGTGTTGGCATAATCGCCCTGGGGGATGACCCAGGAGGCCGGGGAGATCAGATCTATCTGCAGGGTTATCCGACCGTCGGGAGCATCCGCCGTATGGGCTTCATAGGCCCAACCGGTCCCATAGTAGGCATAGGTGTTGTGGGCGGTGAAGTCGGTACGTCCACCCTGGGGATCGAGCTGGTACTGGGTCAGATTGAAAGGCCGGGTCGTGCCATCGGAGCCTGTGGAGTCCGAGGCCACCAATATTCCGAAGGCATCATAGACCTCGACATCGATATTGCGCTTGGGGTTGTTATCCTCATCCTCGACGGTCACGGTCATGGTGTATTCCTGCCACAACTGCCCCATGGCAAGGGTTGAGAGATCGTCGTTACGGCTCGGGAGGGTGATGTCCAGCAGGTAATAGGCCCAATCGAGATCCGAGAGCGTGTTACCATCTATCGTCGGGGCCGAGCCGACGAGATGGAAGCCTTCCGCGCCGTTCCGGATGGTGTTGTTCGAGATTGACCCGCTGACCTGGTCCTCGCCCCATATGCCGGCTCCGGTGAAGTTGGCGACCAGATTGTCCCGGATGTCGTTGGGGCCACAGTTCTTCAGATAGAAGCCCTGGCCCTGGAAACCCTCGAGGGTGTTGTTGCCGATGATGTTGTTCTTGGTGTTGTCGCTCAGGTATAGGCCGGTGAATGCGGAATCGTGGATGCGGTTGTTGGATATGTTCAATCCCTGGCTATCCATTATCTTCATTCCCATGGAGCAGTTCCGGATGATGTTGTAGTTGACAAGGGAATCATATAGCTGGGTGAGCTGGATACAGATGTCGGACATGCCGCTGATGTTGTTACCGGTGATGGTGAAATCATCGATGAGTCGGCGATCGCCCCCTTGCAAGATGACGATCCCGGTGGTGCCCCCGTCAAAGGTGTTGCCCGAGAAGGTGATGTTGTGGCCTCCCGAGCGCTGGCGATCCGAGGTGGAACCGGCATTGAAGTGGATCCCGGTGGCCACGCTGGTCAGGTGGTTGTTCGAGAAGGTGATGTGGTGAGGATTGTAACGATAGGTGCGGGGGTTCCAGCTTTGACGCACCCCCTCCGACCATACGGCATAGGCGGCGGTATCGATGGTGTTGCTATCGATGAGGTTGTTGATGGCGTCACCGCGCAGGTCGATGACCCGCTGGCTGATGGATGTGAACTGATTGTACCGGATCAGGTGAGTATCGGCGAAATTGAGCTGAATGCCGTTGGAGCAACTGGTAATGCTATTGTACTGAAAGGTCCATCTGACCGACTGGTAATAGGCGAAGTAGGCTATGTTAAGATCCCGAAAGGTCGTGTTCTCGATGAGCCCGTCGGTACCGTACGAGACCACTCCGTTGCTCTCAAGATCGAAGAATGTGGAATTGTCAATATGGGTATTGGTGGTCCCGGTCCTTAGAAAAAGCCCGTACCAGCACTTGGTGATAGTGGCGTTGCGCAGGATCACATCGGAGGTTTCGACGGTGATACCAGCTCGGGTTTGATCGGGGTTTCCGCCACCAGCGGGATTGGCCCAACCGACCTCCGAGATGATGGAATCGTAGACCTCGAAGCGGGCGCCGTTTTGCACGATGAATCGCAGGCGATAGTTGGTGGAATCCTGCTGTTGGGGTGGGATGGTGTCGTCGTCCTCCTCGTTGTCGCCGTCGGATATCAGGGAGTTGTTACGCACCAGCAGGGTTCCGCTACCCCGAACAATCACTCGCTGTTGTTCATCATCCTGGGAGGGGTTTGCGGTGAGATTGAGTTTCAGTGTGGTGTTGTCCAAGACCAATGTGTACATCGCCTCCACTCCTCCCGCCCATGGATCATCTCCGAATTTGGAACGGGTGATGATCACGTTGGAACGGAAAATATCCGTGGGCGCCTCCACGCGCAGGTGGCCATTGACGTAGAGCGTCACATTGGTCAGGGTCAACGAGCCGTCGTTGACGTTCACAGAGCCATTGATCACACGGGTCTCGTCCCACAATGCGGTGGCATTGTTGATATTCCAGTCACCTGAATCCGGAGGAGCATCGCCCGAACTTTCAGCAGAGACCCCGGGCAAGCAGAACCCGATTAATATCATGAACAGGGTCAGTAGCCCCAGCGGCAATAGAAGTCGTGGCAAGCCGTCCATGTGGGTCAGGATTCACAATAACTATTTAATGGTGATTCTCGAAAAGAAAGACCCGATGGCCGGTGATGGCCAATGACCACTGATGATGACTTTTCCTTTGGACGGGCCATGACAACCATTGCGCTACCTCAAGTTTGACTCGCGCCACCTCAAGTTTGACCCAAGGAATGAATAGAGTTGACAGTTGACGATAACTATTAGTAGCTTGGCCCGGCTGGGTTTTCAGGTGTCTGTTTGGCCGCCGAAGACCAGTTAGATGATGAGGGCAAACCATCTCGCCCTCGAACCCTGAGCAGTCGTATTGACACGTTCATGGACAAGCGAGCGGAATCGCTGGCCAAACAGATAGATGATGTCGAGGACGCCGCCGTTCGATTGGGCGGTTCA
>CAYSUX010000262.1:0-3603 GCA_964434315.1 uncultured archaeon | reverse complement strand
TCATCGTGCCGACTCCCATATCGGCTTCTTCGTCTTCACAAAGAACTGGTCTTGCGTGTTGTTTCATTGTGGTATCCTCCATATTCTATTGAATACAGGGAGTTTGGGCATCCCACCCATTATTAGATTCTCACGATTATATATAATGATAACGACCTTGAAATCAGAGTCCGTTATTCTGAGTGGAAAACATTTCTGATAATCATATCTTAACACCATGAATGGGAATCATCTTTGATATTCACTCGAACCGGGACCAATCATTGAAAATACCTCCTCAGGCTGCAAGAGTTTGAATGGAAAATCAAGAATATTCACAATTCTAATCTTCATTTGTCATAATAATGATAATGACCAGGGCGGTATCCGAACTCCCGAGGGTCATTGGAAAATTGTGTTCGTTCGTGTCGATGAACAACGTGAACGAGTTGTTTGGGGTACAGGTGACTTCGAGGTACAGGTGACTTCGAGGTACAGGTGACTTCGAGGTCCCGGCGGGGGGCAGTTTCATTTCATATCCCAATGGCTTCATTCATATCATGGTGTATAGATGGCAGATGACAGGGAAGGGAAGGGAAAAAAATGTCAGAGGCAGTGAGGGTATTGTAAGTCAGGCCCCATATATCGGGTCTCTGGTGGCTCGATAATGATGCGCTCTTTGACCCTTTCTACCCCCTCTATGTTAGCTTCAGCCGGCGTTTTCCTGCTATGCGCGGATTGCGTTTCGACGCTCTTGCGCTCGATGTGGCAAGGCATTGGTATCCTTATCCTTGGCATCAGCAATACCAGGCGCAGGATAATGAAACGCAGGCGTCGTCAGTTCGAGGAACAACACCAAAACCAATAGAGATGCTCAATCCATCCTGAAGTTCAACGAATCGAAAGCCCCGTTCTGGGTGATAACCCTCAACGTATGGTCACCGCTGGGAATATGGGCGGTTATCACGACCTGGACCGTCTTACTCTGCTGCCAGGCTGAAGCCCCACCCAGGAGGGTCGTGGAATCCGGGGCCCAGTAGGTGCCGTTCACATAGACCTCGATGAGGCTCGGCTGCAAGGTCTTGCTCCCGGTATTCTTCACATATATGGTCAGTTCATGGGACGAGGTGTTGTAGACCATGTTGGTCGGATCGTTCAATATCCTGATGTCCGTGGCCAGTTCATCTCCCACCCGCTTTCCCTTCTGTTCCAGGGAGTTCACAAAGGAACTGGTTGCCAGGCTCATGGCGCCGGCCACGACCACGGCGACAGTGACGGTCCCGATGAAGAATATCAGGTGGCTGGCAGAAGTTTCCACACCCATGTCATCTCCTTTCCAATCTGTTAAAAATCGTACATCTCTGAAACCCCGTTGCCGGCAACGATCTTGAGGCTGCTTGGCACCGGAGGGCTCAATATCACTTCCACCGTGACATTCAGGAACTCATTGATCCCCCAGATATCGGTGGTTGTGTCTCCATCCACATGGGATGTACCGGTCAATGGCACCAGAAAGGCACCATTGACCAGTATATCGACCTCGGATACAAAAAGAGCGATATTTCCGGTATTCTCGGTCTTGACAGTTAGTTCGTCATCCTCGGCGTCGTAGCTATAGCTCACTATGTCTAGACTTGTGGCCAGGCGTTCTCGTTCGAGCTTGCTCTTGGACTCCCGCCCGCTGCTCTCATCCTGGTAAGCCCGGTCCATTGAATTAACCATGCTTCCCATCGAGACGAAGAGCGCGGCGGTAACTATGGCGAAGCCGGCTGAGACGCTAAAGCCCATAATAGCTTTTCAGATTACCTTTTATCTGTCTGACCTCCAATTCGATCTGGTTCAACTCGTTCTTGTCAATGGTATTACCAATGATACGCTGGATGAAAAGGTAGCATTTGAGATGATCGTCGGCTGATAGTCGCCATTCGTCAACCACCTTGTAGTTGAGATGTCGCTGGTGCTTGTTGTCATGTTCCAGCTCATCCGCGGAGTCATGGAAGTGGGATTCCGGCTCCGGGTCGTAGGCCACGATATCAGGCACCTCGCCCCGGATGTAGGCCAGCAACTGGTGCTTGACCTCCTCGGTTATCCAGTTTATCGACAGGTAGTAATCGAACAGGGGAGGGATGTGCTCCCTTCTCACCCGCTGAAGCAGGAACTCCATCCATCGCAGGACCAGTACGTTGGTGAGGTGGTGGTTGGTGGGGATCATGGCCAGCAAAGGTTTTGGTTCCTCCGACTGTGCCGCGACCGGTGCTCCCATGGCGGCCATGCCAGCCATCGGACCCGTCGTGGTCACCGGGGCAACCAGGACCTCCTGGGCCATATCAGATACCGGTTCCGGTTCTGACATCGCCTCCAGTTCATCCTCCGCCACGCTCGGTACCGCCTGGGGTACTGTTTCGCCGGTGGGCTCCTCGTTGAACGGGTTGAACTGCTGGGAAACATATTCGTAGATGGCCAGCAGGTCCTTGATGTTCACATGGATCTGGGATATCTCCTTCTTGATATCCGCAGCGGCGTTCCTGTTCAGTTCGATACTCGCTTCCTGTGTTTTCATTGCCTTGGTTATCTTTTCAACCTCACTTTTAACAAGCCGTATCTGGCGTGATGAATCAGAGGTAGGCGCAGAGGCGGACGGATCCCCGATAGCGGCATCACGCTTGGGCATGTTGGCCGCGGGAGGTCTTTCGATACCTGCCGGGGCTTTTTCGTTGGGCTTCAGCTCCCGGACGAGATCCTCACCTTCACCCTTTGCGGCTTTTCCGGCCTTGCCTTCTTTTTCGTTAGAAGCTTTCTTGTCTTTTTTCAGACGATTCATCATTTAGACCAACTCGATAAGACGGGAGGAATAGGTTGGAGGGGTGGTAATCAGTTCCAGAGTGTAACTACCACTCTGGGGGATCATCTTGATGTTCACCTCGGTGTTCGGTGCCAGATTCAGATTGGTGGCGGCACTGTCACAACTGATGTATATCCTGACCAGGTCTCCCTCGGTCAGGATGTTGCCACTGGACAGACTGGTAGGTTCCGTATCTCTCAGGGTATAATAGACGAAGGTTGTGGCCGTGGCATGGGAGCCATTGGTTCCCGTACCAAGGATCAACTCGGCCTGGGTTGTGCCATCCTGAATGGATATCACCACGTTGTCCAGGTCGATGTCATTCGAGCCTGCCTTGAGTTTCACGGTCAATTGTACCACCTGAATCGTTTCCGAGGGGCTAGTACTGTTACTATTATCCTGATTCCTGTCGCCAATGACAGTCACGACCTCGAGGCCGGTGGACACGGTTATCAGAGCCTGATTGGCTGTATCCTGGGCCTGCTGTTGGAGGTCCTGGGCTACCTGTATCAACATGGAGGAAGCGGTCGCGGCTACCAGCACCATGGCGATGAAGACGATCATGGTGTCGACGCCACCGGAGGCCTGTTCGTCCATGTCAAGGTTGGGGCTGTTCTTTGGCGGAGGATCGGGCAATAATGAGTTGGTGTTACCTACCCCTTCAACCTACTTAGGCCAGTGGCACGTAACGATCGGCGAATGACTCGGGAGCCGTGAACACCTCGTGGGTCGGGGCGCCGTTCTGGGGGCTGAGGGTCACCGATACCGTGTTCTGGGGGCTG
>CAYSUX010000261.1:0-3642 GCA_964434315.1 uncultured archaeon | reverse complement strand
TGCCCGGGCTCTGGATGCGCATCTTCAAGTACGCCGCCCTGCCGGTGATGGCCGGGGCGACGATACTGTCGTTCTTCTGAACTGTGTTTGGTCCAGGCCAGGCGCTCTGCCCTCTTCAATCTCGCCGTCGGACCACGGCCACGAAGGTAGCGGCCATTGCCGCCATGATAAGACCGGAGCCGGGCAGGAAGCCGCCATCGTCATCATCATCGTCGCCGCTACCGTCATCGAAAGTTCCCTGGAGCTCCACGGCGGTCAGCACCCGGTCGTAGATCCGCGGCTCGTCCAGGCAGCCCTTGAAATGGGAATCTGCCCAGTCGCCGCGGCCCCGGGCCTTGGCCCCCAGGGAGGGCTGGAAATAGCTGCCCGGATCGTGGAGGCCCTCGTCGGGCACCGTCACGTTGTCCACCAGTTCGCCATCGATGTATAGACTCAAGTTCTCCCCCTGCTCCCAGATGGCGGC
The DNA here is from genome assembly GCA_964434315.1 of uncultured archaeon. GTDB lineage: Archaea > Thermoplasmatota > Poseidoniia > MGIII > CAYLMJ01 > CAYLMJ01. Next base: position 3,179 of record CAYSUX010000261.1, on the reverse strand, counting down.
CACCCTGAACCACTGGATCTCGCCGGTCAGGTTGGGCAGCTCGAAATAGGCGTTGGTCCAATTCTGGCTGGCCAGCTTGAAGCTCACCTCCAGGTCCTCCTCACGCACCTTGGCCTGGAACTCGCCGGGTTCACCGTGATAGAGCGGAACTCCGATGGAGGTGTTGTCAAGCCCGAGCCAGAAGGAGAAGCTCAGGTTCCCGGGTGAAGAAGGGAAGAGGTTGGGATAGCTCACATAATCATCCACACCGTCGAAGCAGAGGGCCTTGCCGTGGCCCGAGGGCCCCTCGGTGAGGTTGGCGCCGTGGACCGTGGCCTCCTGCTGCCAGCTCGAGGAGTCCTGGAACGTGTCGTTGTCTTCCAGCGTGGCAAAATCCCAGTGGGCCAGCAGGCTTCTATCGGGCAGGGGGCCGGCATAGTCCTGGGCCCAGTAGTTGATCACCTGGTAGCCCTCGTAATCCGAGCGCTTGAAATTGTAGACGAACATGCCGAATGCGTAGTTGAATTTCTCGTAATCCTCTGACTCGACGATGTCGCCCACGGTGCCCTCGTACTCGGTGGATTCACCCACGGTGATGGAGAAGACCTCGGTCTCGAAAGCCCCATAGGAGGCTTCGAAGCCCACGCCGCCCACGGCAAAGCCTGCCGAGACCTCAAAGCCCATGGTCCGGGATTCCTCGGTGGTGGACTCCTCGGCCAGGTTCAGGCTGACGGAGGTGGTGCCGCCCCCCTGGCCCACCGGGACCGGGGTATCGCCGGATTTCCAGCCGTTGTGGTCCTGCAGCAGCTTGTTGCGCTCGACCACAGTGGGATAGGACCAGAGGGCACCCGGGATGTGCTTGAAGGTCTCGCTTCCGATATCCGCGCTCTCACCGTTGTGGGCGTTGAAGTGCTCCACCGACTCCTTGTAGATGAGCGACACCCGGGGCACGTCGATGGTGATGTTCTGTCCTACTTTCTCAGAATCGGGGTGGGAGACTATCTTGTACTTGTAATTGTCATATTTGATGGCCTCGTAGATTACCACATCGTCGGGATAGGCCCCTGCGTAGCTGGTGCCGTAGGTGGTCATGGAGGTTTGGGTCTGGGTCTGGGAGAATTCATGGGAGAAGGAGGCGCTGGCCGTGGCCTTGAATATCCCGAAAGGGTCGCCGGCCTCAACCGAGACGGTCACTCCGGCTGTCGAGCCTACCTCATGGGACTCTCCGGTCCCCTGGGAGACCTCTGTGCCGTAGGCCGAACCGGTTTTGCCGTAGTTCTGGGAGATGCCATCGACTACCGGGGGTGTGGCCATAGCTACCAGGATACGGGGGTCCAGGGTGGTGGTCCAGTGCTCGTCGGCGTATTCCAGGATGAGCCCGTCGTCGTCCAGCTCGCCGAGAGCCAGGGTGGGGTCCTTCCGATCCGCATCGGTCCAGTATTTTATCTTACCAAAGCCCGCGCTCATGTCGTCGATGACCCAGACCTTCAGCATGTCCGATTCCTGATAGCCCGGTCTGTGCTCACCCGCGATTACCAGCTCAGCCTTGCCGTCGCAGTCAACATCGCCCAAAGTGACATTTGACCTTTCTTTGGTCGCTCGCCACTCAATATCATTCTCCCAGGGGAGGCCGTCCTCCCCTATCTCATCGAATCCTTGATGGGCGTCGTCCCAGATATAGGCATCAAGAGAATCGGCGTGGTTATGATAATGGTAACCAACGAGCAGGATCTCGTCCATACGGTCACCGTCGATATCCCCTAACGAAAAGGAGGCCTGCTCGCCCTCGTAAGGCAAGGCAACCAGTATCCCGTAGCCGTTGGCGTGGTCATTATAGACCCGGATACTACCTCCGCTTCCAAAATCAACAAGCAGGAATATCTCGTCGGGTCCGTCACCGTCGGCCCGGCCAATGGCCACTTGGGAGGTCCAGCCTTCGTTTCTGACCTCTATGTGCTTGAGTTCTGCGAAATCATGGCCGGCGTCGTCGTAGATCCACAGGTCGGTTCCCGGGACGTATCCGATAGTGGAACTTACCGCCAGTTCATCCAGGCCATCACCATCAACATCACCTGTGGCCACCCAGGGGTGGACCACTCCATTGCCGGTGTAGATGTCTTTGGCCCACAACTGCGCGAAATCGTGGCCGGCGTCGTCCAGAACCCAGAGCTTGGAGGCGCCGTCGTTCCAGGTCCCGGCGTAGATTATCTCCTCCAGTCCATCGCCGTCAACATCACCGGTGGTCACAACGCCATCCTCGATACGGTCATTGACCCTGATCTCCCTGTGCTCCAGCTCCGCGAAGTCCTCGGTGGGGTCGTCCCAGATCCAGAGTTTCAGGTATTCGTAAGACTCATCGACAGCGGTGCCGATGTAGAGGGTCTCGTCGCGCCCGTCGCCGTCAACATCGCCGGTGGCCACGTCGGGTTGGATGAGCTTCTCGGTCATGTCCCAGGTCTTGATTTGCGGGAAATCCTCAAGCGCGTCATCATAGGCCCGGCCGTGGTTGCGACCATCATCATCACCATCGTAAGGGTCCACCACCTGGGCGAAGACCAGCAGCTCCTCCAGGGGCGCCAGGACTGTCCGGTCGGAGCCCAGGGGCTGGCCGGGTTCGGCCCGTGCGGCGCGGCCTCCGTCGGCGTCCGCCGGAATGGTCTCGCCGTCGGATAGGGTATAGACCGACCGGCTTTCCAGAAGCCGAGGCTCGCCGATCGGGTCATTGTTGGCGACCGGAGGATCTGTCCGGTCAATTGTGACACCATTGCCGGACTCGTCATTGAATACGGGTTGGACACAAAGGATCGATAGGATGAGAAAAGCCGTTACACAAAAAATAGCGAGACGTTCAATAGAATGCTCAGGCATCAAGCGCACCGGCCAGCTCAGCCCCAGGTAGGCTAAAACCATTTCGAGTCAGCTACCCGTACATCGGCAACAGAGGTTGGTCCCGCCTCCCCTTTTTCTTTGTCTATCTCGCTCGCAGTCTGGTCATAAGCGCCTTCGGATCACGGCCACCATGGTCGCCGCCAGGACCGCCATGATAAGGCCAGGGCCGGGTAGGAAGCCGCCGCCATCATCGTCGTCGATCTCCTCGCCGGGGTCATAGCCTAGCTCCCCCGAGGCGTCCACGATCATGTAGGTATAGAATATGTTCTCAGTGGTGTAGATCACGACCCGGATAAGGTAATTCTCGTCGG
>CAYSUX010000260.1:0-3663 GCA_964434315.1 uncultured archaeon | reverse complement strand
GGCGGTTTACATGGATCGCGAAGGCTATCGAACACTACTTGACGAATTTTACGACGAACATCCCAAATACAGGGTTACCGAACTCACGATACCACGCATTTTACTCCATATCGATGATGACACAGACCACGACTCCGTGATCCAGGAATTGGAGACGGGACTTGAGGAACACGGTTACGCGTTCGAAAACGTTCGATCCACTCAACTTGAGATCGCCCAGATCAACTCCGAACCCACCTCCGACAGCCTGCTGCTCATCCTGCGCACTCAACTGGCGGTGATGATCTTCCTATCCATGCTGGTGGCCGTGGTCATAGTCTACATGGCCTCCCTGGAACGGGAGGGCGAGATGGCCAACATCCAGTTGAAGGGCACCACAGCCAAGCAGGTCTTCCAGTTACAGGTGGGTGAATCGTTGACCGTGCTGCTGTATTCCATTATTGTGGGGGTTATCACAGGGATCCTAGCAGCCCTGGCCTGGATATTCACCTTCAATGTCTTCGAGGGGAGCCGGATAATCGGCTATAGCTATCTTCCCTCTCCCTACCAGCTTCCGGCCCTGGCCGTTATGGCGGGCCTGGTCCTGCTGGTTTCCTATGGTGTGACCAAGATGTATATCAAGACCGACCTGGCCAAGGTCATCAAACTAAGGAGTGGATGAGATGACCGATACTATTCCGGCAGAGCATGATATCGAGAACTCCGAGGAGAGCATCGGGTGCGGACCTCCTGACCCTGAGGAGATCATCGAAGATGGCCCTTCAGGAAGACCGGAACCAAAGGTCCTAACGCCATTGGCTCTCGACCTGGAGGGTATCTACAAGATCTACAAGACCAAGGAGGTGGAGGTGGTAGCCCTACGGGGTCTCGACCTTAAGGTCAAACGAGCGGAGATTATCTCCATCATGGGTCCCAGCGGCTGCGGCAAGTCCACCCTGCTCAATCTCATCGGCGGTCTGGACAAACCCTCGGCGGGCAAGGCCATCATCGACGGTACCAACGTGGTCAATCTCGAACCCGACGAGCTCATCACCTTTCGCAAACAGAAGGTCGGCTATGTCTTCCAGTTCTTCAATCTGGTCCCCACCCTGACCGCTGCCGAGAATGTGGAAATGCCAATGCGATTGATCAACGTCCCCTCGAAGAAACGAGTGGCCCGACGCAAGGAACTGCTGGAGATGGTTGGTATGGCCCAACGTAGTCACCATCGACCCGATGAGATGAGCGCCGGAGAGCAGCAACGGGTGGCGATCGCTGCGGCTTTGGCCAACGACCCTCCCATCATCCTGGCCGATGAGCCCACAGGTGAGTTGGATACCGACAACGGCCAGATGGTTCTGGACCTCTTCAAACGGCTGCGCGAGGAGCAAGGCAAGACCATCGTCATCGTCACTCATGATCCTCGCATCGCCACCATGGCCGATCGCAGCATGCGAATAGAGGATGGGATCATCAGTGGAGAGTACTCCCTGGACTCCTATCTACGCAAGGGCGGGCCGGTGGACAACATCCGGTACAAACGGCTGGTTGAGAACATCGTGGACAAACAAAGGCGAATGGAAGCTCTCTTCTCGGAGATAATGAAGATCGAGCAGGACCTGATGGCTGATCTGGATCTTGAGACCTGACCAACCGATACATAGAGGTCATTTGTCCGGAGCTAACCTTCCTTATCCTTTGCCCATACCCTTACCCTTACCCCTTACTCCTTGGCCTGCTCGGCCCTCACAAAATCCGGCGGCCGCTTGCCGACAAAGGCCGCGACACCCTCGGCCAGTCCCGGTCCGGCGCCCGGGTCCATGTTGTAGCGTCGTTCCCATTCCAGTTGGCTTTCCATTGAGGTGTCGAAGGTCTGGTTGAGCAGCAGCTTGAGCCGCCCCAGGGCCCAGCCGGGTTTGGCTGCCAGCTCGCGGGTGACATCCAGAGCGGCCCCGTACAGCTCGGCATCGGGACAAAGCCGATGGACCAGTCCCAGCTCCAGACCTCCGGCGGCGTCGATTGGCTCGTCCAGCAGCAACATCTCCTGGGCCCTGGCCAGACCGACCAGCCGAGGCAGGCTATGGGTGATACCCCCGTCCGGGACCACGCCCACCCCGAAATAGGAGCCCTTGAAGCGAGCGCCTTGGGCGGCCAAACGGAAGTCGCCGGCCAACGCCAGGGGCAGTCCGCCTCCGGCAACGACACCGTTGACGGCCACCACCACCGGCTTCTCCATGCGCCGCATCTCGATGACGCAGGCGTGCTGGTAACGGGTGAGCAGGCCGATATGGTGGGCGATACGCCCGCCCGCCTCCAGCCTGCCTGCCGAGGTGGATCCCTCGTCGGTGCCTCCGGCTTTCTTGCCGATGGGACCTCCGCTCGCAGTGGTTCGTGGCGCGGCATCGATATCGCCCGCCGCCTCTTTTACGGGGGTGCCAGCAGAACCCGTTGGTGAGCCTGTGCCTGTACCTGTACCTGTGCCAGTGCCTGTGGCGACCCGGTGGAGTTCCTTGACATCGGCGCCGGTGCAGAAGGCCTTGCCCTTGCCGATGAGCAACACACCCCGTACCCTCGGATCACCGCCGACCTTGACCAGGACATCCCGCAGCTTGCGGATGGTGGCCACGTCGAAGGCGTTGTAGGACGCGGGTCGGTTGAAGGTAATGATGGCCACGGTCAGGTCGGCGCCCGTGTGGGTGGAGGTTGTATCGAGTCTGTACTCGATGGTGGCTGTGGAGGGCTTGGTTGTGGGCATGGCCGAGGGCTTGGTTGTGGGCATGGCCGAGGGCTTGGTCGAGGGCTTGGTCGAGGGCATGGCCGAGGGAGGCGAGTGAGGGTAAAAAGAGCGGTGGCGTCAGCCGTCAGCCCAGCCTTGGCATTATACCGTTGTCAAGCCCGGGGCTCCACATCGAAATCCCCGGCCTCCCACTTGAGCCATCTCATGATGGCCGCCACCGCGTGCTGGGTATGGTCGATACGGACCTCGGTATCTTCCAGGGTGGAGCGAAAGCCGCCCAGGGCCCGTAAAGGGTGGGGTGAGGTCTCGGCCAGTTCAGGACCCACCTGGAGCTTGATCACCGAAAGGACGCTGAGCTCCAGAGCTCGGGAATAGCGGTCGATACGATCGGTGTCATTGAGAGCCACCGCCAGGTATAGCGAGTCGCCAACGCCTTCCGAGAAAGTGGCCGAACCGATGGAGACTCCCCCATGGTAGGAGCCGTAGCCCTCGGAGTCGGGGCTGCGATTCTGAAGGCCCACTATCCAGTCGGTCATGGTGAAGGTCAGGTTGGAATAACCGGCGTCGCCGGTGGCCAGGTACATATGATAGCCGGCCTTGGCGCCCCAGGCATAGAACATGGTCTCGTGCTCATCGGCCCAGAATCCGGTGTACATCGGCAGGGCCCGATCGTAGGCGACCTTGTATGCCGGTTCTCCGGTCAGCCGGTACATCAGGGCCAGGGCGTACATGGCCTCCCCCGAATAGACCGAGACATGTTTATCCACGTTGAAGACCCAGCCTATTCTGTAGTATCCGTCGAAGCTGCCATTGTCCCGCTGCATGGCCATGATATGTTTGGCCATATCGGCCATCTCATCGTGGTAACCGGTGTAACCGGTGGCCAGCTCATAGGTGCAGAAGGCCACCAGGCTCAGGGCCGTGGAACCGGTAGCCGCGACCGAGTA
>CAYSUX010000259.1:0-3670 GCA_964434315.1 uncultured archaeon | reverse complement strand
AGCGCACTGGTCCCGTGGGCCACTACATCTTCCCCTACCACACGGCCACCCATTTGCCCCGGTACTCTTGAAGGGCATTGCTCGTCAGGTACCGGAACTCCACCGAGGGAGCGTATGTTATGTTGCCTTGCCTCCTTCCGAGGGGCTTTCGGCTTCGTTTGGCTCACATTGTATTCCAGTTCGATATTCTATTCATTCAAGGTTTTCGCCCGATCACTTAACGGCTGGCCCGCCCTCCGCCCTCCCAAACCCCGATCAAACCCAAGGTACCCTCTCTTAAACCACCCAACTCATGCGAGTGCCCTCCATGCCCGACACCGATACCTTTGCCAACCTGATCGGAGCCCTCAACGACCGGGTACCCTACCTGGCCGAGATCGTGGGGCTGGTCATCACCTGGACCATCGTTATGATGCTGGTGCGCCATTTCCACAATGTCCTGCAGGCCCTGGACCAACGCAGTCGCCGTTTCCACATGGAGGATCGGGCCCTGGCGGCCTTTGACAAGATCCTTGACACCTTCTTCTACACCCTGGGGATCTTCGTCTCACTCCTGATCCTCGGCATCACAGGCGCCCTCTATGCCGGGCTGACGGCCTTCGGGGTCATCGGGTTGATCATCGGCTTTGCCGGTCGCGAGCTGATCTCCAATATCCTGGCCGGCTTCGTCCTGGTCCTGGACAGTCCTTTCGTCATCGGCGACTCCATCGAGGTGGGAGGATTTGCCGGGACGGTCAAAAGGCTCTCCCTGCGCTCCTGCGAGGTCCAGCAAGGCGATGGTCGCTACATCGTCCTGCCCAACTCCTACCTCACCGGCAAGCCTATCCTGAACAACACCAAGAACCCGGTTCGCCGGGTCCAGGTCAGCCTGGCCCTGATGAAGGAAGCCGAGATCCCCAGGGCCATCCATCTGTCCAGGGAACTGGCGGAGGGACTTCAGGTCAGGCTGGACAACAAGCCTGTGGACATCCTGGTCAACAAGATCGAGGAAGGGGCGGTGGAGCTTCTGATCCGCTTCTGGGTGGCCCGGGTCGATTTCACTTCCGCCCATTCGGAGGCCACCTTGAAGCTGACCCAGATGTGCAAGGCCGAGGGCCTGGAACTGGCGGTGACCGTCTACAAGAACGTTTGAGGTTCGTGGGGCTTGATTTGCCTGTTTTGTTTTCGATGACCAACATCCACAATAGGTCATTGGCTCTCAAGACCGGGAATGTAGGCAGAAGGGATGGGATCGGGTCTACCACTGGTTGAAGCACTTGACGCCGCAGCGTAGCTGGGGACCGATATAGCCGTCGTTGATACCGTCGTTGACGCCCCGGTTCCAGCCCAGGTTGATACCGTTGTTGACGCCGGTGTTGGTGCCCAGGTTGATGCCCACGTTCTCTCCGGAGTTGTAGTTGAGGTTGATACCCCCGTTCTCACCGTGATTGGTCCCGTGGTTGATCCCGGGGTTGTACCAGGTGTTCACCCCGTGGTTCTCTCCCGGGTTGCAGCCGATGTTGAATCCGTAATTTGGACCGGAGTTGTCACAGCTTCCCCAGTCCCAGCCGCCTCCCATCCAGCCGGAGCCCAGGGTAAGCAGGGTCAATACTAGGACCCAGGCCGGCAGTTGCGCAACTAGCTTTGAGTTGTGTCGCATGGCAGTATTACCTCCTCAGGTATTACTATTTTCACTATTTCACCCTATAAAATCTTTGTGACGGTAAAAACCTTTGAAATCCCTTGAAACTTGAATTGCCTTTGGGTCCATTCACTATCTCCATGACTCCTTCATAACTCCTTCATAACTCCTTCATGACAATCGACTCCTTCATGCCATCTCCATGACAACTTGGTGACTCCTTTATCCTTCATTCATGGTCTTTTGTGGATCCGGGGTGGGTTGAAACAATTTGTCGGTCAACTCGACCCTGGTCGACCTCGACATCTTTGATGACGGTCAGAACCTTGAGGGGTAAATACGAAGTGCGAAGGCTCAGCTACTTAACCTGAAACCACCATCGACCATGTTATGGGACCCGACCCCCAGGTGGACGAATCGGAGCCTCGAACCGTCCTTGACCTGAAGGATGTGTATGTCATTCTCCACAAACCTCGCCATCCCGGTAACGTGGGAGCGGTAGCCCGGGCCATATCCAATTTCAACATAGGTGGACTGCGGATGGTGGATATCCAGTGCGAGCTGGAAGGTCAGGCCAGGGCCAGGGCCAAACACGCCCGGGAGTTGATGTTCCAGGCCCCCCTCTTTGACAACCTGGAGGAGGCCATCGCCGACGGGAGTTGGGTTGTGGCCTCCAGCGGGGTCGGCGGTTCCTCGGCCCTGGGCTACCTGCGCCATCCCCTCTCGCCCTGGGAGCTGGCCGGGGCCATCGGCGAGCGTTCCCGACTGGGCCCGGGTGGCCCCCTCCTGTTGCTCTTCGGACCCGAGGACACCGGGTTGACCAGCGATGAGCTGGCCCTGGCCGATGTGGTCGTCACCATCCCCACCAACCCCTCCTATCCGATCCTGAATCTCTCCCATGCCGTGAGCATCCTGCTCTACGAACTCTCACGGAGCCTTCTGGTCCAGGGACACGCCCCCTATGCCGCCGGGAAGGCCTGGCGGGCCAGACCGCCGCCCCGGGCCTCCCGGTCCCAGCGGGAGCGGCTTGTGGGACGATTGCACCGGATCGCCGGCCGGATCGGTTACCGGCAACACAAGCTCCAACGGGTGAATGTCATGTTACGACGTTTCATCGCCCGGGCCGGCCCCAGCCAGTGGGATTACCATACCCTGATGGGTCTTTGCAAGCGGCTCGAGTACAATCTGGACCGTGTCGACCACGGCCGGGACGGATCGCAAGGGGAGTAGCGCGAGCTTTTACCTGGGAACCAAAACCATCTTAAGCGGGAACTCATGACGTTGGTCCTGGCATCATCCGTCGGCATCATTCGCCGGCCTCGCTTCGGATCTCGAACCACGGAGGTATTCCCTTGACACAACATTACATTCTGGTAACAGGCTGGATGGGCTCCGGCAAGTCCACGCTGTTGCGAGAGTATGATCGCTCCAAGGTTGATTTCAAGACCCCGGAAGGCCTGCGCTCCGACTTCTTCGATGTCTCCTTCGGTCTGGAAGAGAACAATGTCAGATTCTACTTCTATGAGCTCGATTCCCCCACCGTCCTGGGTGTTGCCTGGAAGGACTATATCAAGATAGCCGAAGGCGTCATCATCGTTTACGATTGCCTTTACGGGGAGCGCTACGGGACAATGGATGAGCTATGCAACCACCTCCTGACCCGGACCAAGGGCGACGCGCCATTCCTGTTCGTGGCCAACAAGACGGAAGACGAGGAGTCAGGTCTGAAGGATATCAACCGCCTTTGCCAGCCTGACAAGATAACCGACCGCAAGGTGGGCACCCATGTCGTACTGAAGGCCAGATCCAAGGAGGATGAACTTGGCCAGCCGATGATATGTCTCGACCCCGCCGAGATAAATGGGATATTCGACTGGATGCTGAAAGCCCTGTCCACCAAATGAGAGTGTTTCAACCAAAGTTCAAAGTTCATTCTCGACCTGGGATTCCAGTATACGAGGACTTAATAATCCCAAGGGGCCATCGGTCGTAAACTTACATTTACCGAGGATAGTAAAATGACCAAGTTCGTATTTTTCTTTGGCGCCC
>CAYSUX010000258.1:0-3672 GCA_964434315.1 uncultured archaeon | reverse complement strand
GTTATCGAGGCCTTTGAAAAACACGTTTTCCATGAATTCGAGCGTCACTCGAGGCTGGGCATGGCCGCTCTGGACACCTTCTTGGCGAGGGTGAAAGAATTGAGAGCTGCGGGAGCAAAGTACATATTCCTGAAGACCGGCGCTTACAGGCCTGCGGACTTGGCCCTCGCTGTAAAATGCGCATCCGAGGCAAAGATCGATTTGTTGACCGTCGATGCTGCAGGGGGTGGAACGGGAATGAGTCCCTGGAGGATGATGAATGAATGGGGCGTCCCGGGAATCGAACTTTGGTCGTTATTATACCAATATTTAGATAAACTGGCAAAGAAAGGAAAACATGTGCCCGATGTTGCAATTGCCGGTGGAATCTCATTTGAAGATCAGATTTTTAAAGGCTTGGCACTGGGAGCGCCCTACGTCAAGATGATTGGTATGGCGCGAGCGCCCTTGGCGGCGGCGATGGTAGGTAAGAACGTAGGTAAAAAAATCGATGAAGGCGATATGCCGGTCTATGTTGGGCGGTTTGGGCGTACAAAAGAGGACGTTTTTGTAACTGCTCCGGAACTTCAAAATAAATATAGCGACAAATTCAATTCAATTCCCACCGGGGCCATAGGCCTTTACACTTATATGCAGAGACTAAGTCAAGGTCTCAGGCAGATCATGTGCGGTTCAAGGAAATTTGGACTAAAACATATCACTCGGGATGACATTGCTGCCCTAACTCGGGAAGCGAGTGAAAGAAGCGCCATCCAGTTCATAATGGATACCGACAAGGAGGAAGCTGAGAAAATCCTTGGAATTTGATATTGATCAATAATAGCTTATCGTGGCACCCGAAAAGAAAAGACATCTTCAACACAAAAAAGTGTTAAATTATTAACACTAATTCTTCTAGGGTGCCACCTAATCTTACAATGCAGGTTACGAAGCGCTTCTATGCTCTGTCTGTGGTTAGCTGGCTTCACGGTCTTCGGCCCCGAGTTCGACGACGCCGGGATACCCCACCGCCGCGCCCGGCTGGCCCTGGTCGATGGTGAGGATGGCTAGTGACCCGGTTTGAGGCAGGCATAGGCAGGCGTTGGCAGGTGAAGGTAAGCAGGAGGCAGGCGAAGGTAGGCAGATAGGCAGGCGTTGGCAGGCACAGGCGTTGAGCTATCCGCGTTCATCGTCCATTTTGGAATTCGAAGATCGATCGCTCAGATCATATCTTGCTCAGCAGAACAATGTCCCATCCCTGGTCGTTGAGAGCAGTGATTGTCACCAGATATTTCTTGCCATTGTAGACCACCTCGTCGCCGTCGGATACGACGCTATCGAGGACCGGGGCGAAAGGGCCGTCACCGAACTGCCTGGAAGCTGTCAGACCATCCTTGACCGGATCGGATAGAGGCCAGAGGCTCATGAGTTTCAGGGCGTCATCACTGGACAGGAAGATGATCCCTTCGGGACTTACGACAAAGGCCAGGACATGCTGTTCTAACTGGGTCTCGAAATAGTCAAGCTCCTGCTTGATGATGGCCACGCCAATGACATTATCGTTGTGCTTGACAGGAAAGCTGGCATAATAACCTCGTACGCCGGTGGTCACACCCACGGCAAAATACTCTCCGGTTGTATCGTTCATGGCCTCTGTGAAATAGGGGCGAAATGAGTAATCCTTGCCAACGAAACTGGAGCCGGTGTTCCAGTTGGAAGAGGCCACCGTGATACCGGTCGCGTTCATGAGATAGCAGACCGAGGTCTCCTTGAGAGTATTGAAGCTCTCGAGGTGTTCATTTGCCGACTGGTTGTTGGTGGCATTGGGATCGTTGAGCACGGCCTTCAGCTCATCGGCTCCGGCCAGGGTCTCGACATGGGTCTGGAGGTTCACCATATCCATGGTGATGTTGGTGCGCAGGATACTGGCCACGAGTTCGGCTGCGGTCTTTATGGCAACCTTGTCAACCTCATCCTCATCGTCCTCATCCAGACATCCGGTGAAAGCGGTAAAGACCAGTATCAAACTCAGAAAGGCAAGCCAGGTCGATTTGATCCATTGTGTGGTCATGAATATCATCATCGTAATTCAAACCGGTTTTAAATAATAGTGGGGACCTGGGCCAGCCAGTGATATCATGACCGATGTTATGATGAAGACCTCAACCGGCGATATCTCCATTCGCCTATTTGACGATAAATCTCCCAAGACCGTGGCCAACTTCCTGAAGCTGGCCGACCAGGGCTTCTATAACGGCCTGCATTTCCACCGGGTCATCAAGCAGTTCATGCTCCAGGGCGGCTGCCCCCACTCCAAGGACCCCAAGAGCCGACGCGCAGGCACAGGCGGACCGGGCTGGAAGATCAAGGACGAGTTTCACGCCGGCCTGCGCCACGACCGCCCGGGGCTGCTGTCCATGGCCAACTCCGGACCCAACACCGGCGGCAGCCAGTTCTTTTTAACCACGGTCCCAACCCCCTGGCTGGACAACAAACACGCCATCTTCGGCGAGGTCACCGACGGCATGAAGGTGGTCAAGGCCATCGAGGCCACAAAGACCGATGGAAGCGACAGGCCCCGGCAGCCTCAGCAGATCATCTCGGTCAAGCGGGTCTAGACCCGAAGAAAGACCACAGAGTCGCAAAGTTCACAGAGATTTCACAGAGATTTATCACCGATAAACTGGTAACTGGCCAGTGTCTCTGTGGTGAAATTCAACATTGGTAAAGCCCCTCCACCGATAGGTAACGCTGGCCGGTGTCGGCAAAAAGGGGCACTATCAGCTTGCCTTTGTTCTCGGGCCGACGGGCCAATTCCCGGGCGGCCCAGGCGGTCATGCCCGAGGTGATGCCGGCCAGAATACCCTCGGTACGGGCCAGCTCCCGGCAGACCGAAAAAGAGTCCTCCTCGGTGACGGTGATTATCTCATCCAGCTTCGACCGGTCCAGCAGCCTGGGCACGAAACCGGGGCTGACGCCGGCCTGGCGGTGGGGTTGGAACTCGCCACGGGAGATCATGGCCGCGCTCTCGGGCTCGACGCCCACAACCTGAAAGGTGGGTTTGAGGGGCTTGAGAGCCTCGGCCACTCCCATGAGGGTCCCGGTGGTGCCCAGGCCGGCCACGAAGAGGTCCACCTGACCCTCGGTGTCCTTCCATATCTCGGGACCGGTGGTCTCGCGGTGGGCCCGGGCGTTGTGAGGGTTGGCGTGCTGCTCGATGTAATGGGAATTCTCGATGGAATCGCACAGCTCGAGAGCGCGAGCCTTGGCGCCCCGGGTGCCCTCGGCCGCCGGGGTCAGCTCCAACCTCGCGCCCAGGGCCTTCAGGATCTGCTTGCGCTCTTGGGACTGGATCTCGGACATACAGAGGATCAGCTTGTAGCCTTTGAGGCGGCAGAGGAAGGCCAGGGCCATGCCGGTGTTACCGGAGGTGGCCTCGACGATGGTGGTTTGCCCGTCGATACGGCCCTCGGCCTCGGCCCCGTCGAGCATGGCCAGCACGGGCCGGTCCTTGACGCTGTAGGGGTTGAAGAGTTCCAGCTTGGCGGCGAGCCGGGCGGGCAGACCCGCGCCGAACCGGTGGAGATAGACCATGGGAGTGTTGCCGATCAGGGCTTCGATATTCTCCTGGATCTTCATTTTCGAGTCACCGTTGTTATCGAGAGTTCTAAGCCGGTTATTAAAAGTTCCAGC
>CAYSUX010000257.1:0-3725 GCA_964434315.1 uncultured archaeon | reverse complement strand
GCTCAGGCAATGCCTGCCCAGCCCATGCCGATGGCGGCGCCAATGCCCGCCGCCGCTGAGCCCATCCCGCCGCCCATGCCCTCAGCCTTGCCACCACCCATGACCGCCGCGCCCATGGCGATACCCGAACCGGTGGCCGCCATGCCGACCCAACCCATCGCAGCCGAACCAGTGGTGATACCCGCCCAACCTGCTGTGGTCGCTGCTGAACCCGTGGCAGTGGCCGTCGAACCCGTCGTCGTGGAAGCGCAGGCGGTAGCGGTCCAGGCCCAACCGGTAGTGGTGGTCGAGGAGTGATCCTGTCTGACCCTCGTATTATGATCTCCTTGAACTGACCCGACCGATGGCCCTGAACCATCCTCTATTGCGCGTCTACCTGGCCTTGCTGGCCGTTCAGGTCCTGTTCGGTATCCATTACCTGGCAACTGACTTTGGTGTCGAGTACATACCGCCCCTCACCTGGGCCGGTCTGCGCATCCTCATCGCCGCGGCCCTGATGCTGCTACTCTTTGGAAAGCATATCCGGGTCTGGCCCAGGGCCGGTCAGTGGCGCCTCATCCTCATGCTGGCCATGCTGGGGATGGTCATCAACCAGGGTTGTTTTGCCCTGGGTCTGGCCCGCACCACCCCCACTCACGCCGCGCTCATCAACGCCATGATCCCGGTACTGACCCTGGCCATCGCCATCGCCATGGGCAACGAGAGGCCCGCGATCCGACGTTTCATGGCTGTGGGTGTGGCCCTGTGCGGCGCGCTGGTATTGTTGAAGGTGGAACGTTTCGATCCAGGTTCGGACACGGTCATAGGCGACCTGCTCATCCTGATCAACGCCATCTCCTTTACCTTCTTTCTGATACTCTCCAAACCGGTGACGGTCAGGGCCAGGTACAGCGAAGAGGAACCCGGTTCGACCCGTTCCGGTGACGAAGCGACCGAACAGTTCACACCTCTGGGGCTCACTACCCTGGTCATCCTGGGCGGCGCGCCGATCCTGGGATTGATGGGGGCTCCCGGGGCATTGTCCATGAGCCTCGCCGACTGGGCCGGCCTGCCGACCTGGTTCTGGGTCGCCTTTGTCTTCTCCATCCTGGGCGCGACCGTGGGCACCTACTCGCTCAACTACTATGCCCTGACCCGGGTCCCCTCCTCCCAGGTGGCCCTGTTCATCTACCTGCAGCCCCTGGTCGCCGGTCTGCTCTCCATCGGCCTGGGTCGTGAGGACCTGACCCCGCGGCTGGTGGTGGCGGGCCTGCTCATCTGTCTGGGCGTGGCGCTGAGCGTTGAGCGCGGTAACAACGACTAACTGAACCCTGTCCTATCCTATCCAGTCCTGCCCTATCGGTTCCAGTTGAATGAATTGAATTTGGATTCTCGCTCAAGGCGGGTGGTCAAGAAGAAGCCATGGGTTCACGAGCGGATGGACCGAACCGAGCCTTCTTTTGGGCCGCTCCTCATTGGTATGTCAAGCGCGTCGGTGAACAGCCACGAACGCCAAAGCCATTGCCACCGCCATGAACACCAGTAGCAGACCCGGCGCGGGGCTATCGTCGCACTCATCCGACGGACATCCATCAACCGGACCGATCTCGAGTGTGGTCTCGACCCAATCGGA
This sequence comes from uncultured archaeon, assembly GCA_964434315.1. GTDB lineage: Archaea > Thermoplasmatota > Poseidoniia > MGIII > CAYLMJ01 > CAYLMJ01. Next base: position 2,113 of record CAYSUX010000257.1, on the reverse strand, counting down.
CCAGGCGCCATTGTCATCCTCGACCCGGAATCTGACTGTGAAATTGCCATCTATGGGATAGGTGAACTCAGCGGTGGGTGAAGTATAATGATAGACCAGTCTGCCGTTCCCATACAGATCCCACTCGTAATTTTCCACCGTGCCATCGGAATCAACACCCAGACCGGTAAAGCTGGCCTCCTCTCCCGCCTTTGGTTTCTCGGGTAAAATCTTCACGATTGTAGCTACCGGGTTTGCATTGTAGTTGAGAAGTTGCTGTACCGGCTCCGACCATGCCCCGTTCTCATCCATGACCCTGAAGGAGATCACATGATCCCCGGTGCTCAAATCCGAAATGGAAAAGGAATTATTGGTGGAAAACACATTGTCGATATCGGATACCCATTCATAACCAATAATCAAAAGGCTGCTGCTACCATGGCCCATGAAATTTATAATCTGCCCTTCGTTGGGTCTTGTGGGAGTGATGGAATCTATATGGGCGACAGGCGCCGCATGGACCTCGACCTCCCTAACGTCCCAATCGCTCCAGTTGCCATTCCAATCCCGAACCCTAAAGGAGATTGTATGCTTGCCGGTACTCAAGTTGTCAATGCCAAAAGTAGCCTTATTGGAAAGGAAACCGTCCAGACTTGAATTCCATTGGTAGCCTTTTATGGGGAGCCCGTCCACACCATGACCGGAAAAGCTGATGTCGATACCCTGGGAACCCGGAGCGGGAGAGATCGTGTCTATCACGGAAGTGAACTCACCATTCCAGTAATAATGGCCTGAACTCTCAACACCATGGGCGATGTAGGATCCGTCACCCGACACCACCGTTTGAGGCCAAGAACAGCGATTTGGGTACGCTTTATTCCAAATTGGCGTGGAGCTGTCTCTATCGAATGCGAAAGTATATCCGCAACCGCCCGAAGTGATGTATTTCCCATCATCAGAGATAGATACATGGTCCATATCTTCATCGGTGTCGTAATTCCATATTTTATTTCCGTCATTATCGAACAGGTAGATATTCTCATCCCGCGAGGCGGCGGCGATGTAATCCCCATCAGCCGATACTGCTATGGATTGGACTGGGCTACCTGTAAGATACTCCCATAATTTATCTCCATCCTGGGAAAAAAATAAGATTTTATCGCCCGCCGCAGCGGTAATGAATGCCTCATTCCCTGATATGGACACATCGGCAATGTTATTTCCGGCATAATATTCCCAGAGCTTGGTCCCGTTGTGGGCAAAGAGATAAACAATATCTTCGTAACCGCCGGCCGTTATCAAAGCCCCATCATCGCTGATATCAACGGTCTGAACCTGATCCCCGGTAGTGTAACTCCAGAGTTTGGTACCATTGCGGGCCAATAATAAGACATCCCCGTTCCAGCAACCGACCACGATATACTCCCCGTCAGCCGACATGGCTAACGTTAACCAGTTTGTGCCCGTATCGTATCTCCAAATCGGTTCTGACTGGTTGTTGGAAAAAAAGTAAACATACCCATCATTGGAGCCTGCGGCAATATTGTTCCCGTTGGAGGAGATGGCAACAGAGTTTACCGGTTCTTCGACCTTGTGCCTCCACAATCTATCACCAGTCTGGTTGTAAAGGTACACCGAACCGTCGTAGTCGATACCGTCAACATCCTCATACGAGCCGAGAACCATATATTGCCCATCTCCGGAGAGAGCTACCGAGGTCACGTAATCGTTTATGGAAGCGGTCCATTCCAGCTCCTCGGCCCGGGCATTATAGGATAGCGATACGATGGCCAGAAGGCACAACAGGCCCGCCAGCAAGATAAGCTTGGTCAGTTTCATGGTCGTGGCTCCTCAACAAGGAGAGTTTGGGGTGTGTTGGAAGCTTATCGGAATATCTCTTTCCTGTCTCAATATCTGGATTGACAGGAAGGTCTCCGATACAGGCCTCACAGTGATAAGTTGGGAGTACGGTTGTCAATAAGTAGGTTTCTGTTGAGCCCTCCAAGAACTCATATTGGAGGGCTTTCAGCCACCAGGCACCATAAGCCTAAAGTCCCCGCCCATCATGGCCGCCCTCGTGCGGGGATGGCCCAGCCTGGTACGGCGCGGGATTGCTAATCCCGTGAGCTTCGGC